>CAVFQN010000174.1:0-5136 GCA_963624615.1 Treponemataceae bacterium
CAACAAAAGGATTATTATAAAAAAGATAAATTAGGCGATTTTTTTAAAGCGTAAAATTTATCCATATTTTTGACAAAGGAGACATATCAATGTCAAACAAAATTACTATTATTGGTGCAGGCCAGGTTGGTTCTACAATCGCTTTTGCATTAACTTTAAAACAGCTTGCTTCGGAAATTGTCATGATTGATGTTGTAAAAGACAAGGCAATGGGAGAAGCTATGGATATCAGACAGGGAACACCTTTTGTAGGTCCTGTTTCTGTTCATGACGGTGACTACGCCGATGCTAAAGATTCCGATATAGTTATCCTTACTTCTGGTGTTGCTCGTAAACCAGGACAGTCTCGTCTTGATTTGACCCAGACAAACGTAAATATTACAAAATCTATCATCCCTGAAATTACAAAAGTTGCTCCAAATGCACTTTATGTAATTGTTGCAAATCCTGTTGATATTCTTACATATCAGTTTATCAAAACTTCTGGAATTCCAGAAAACCATATTTTTGGTACAGGAACAATGCTCGATACAGCCCGCTTCCGAGCCCGCATTGCAGAAACTTACAAAGTTGCCCAAGAAAATGTTCACGGTTATGTATTCGGTGAACATGGAGATTCTTCTTTTGTTCCTTGGTCTTTGGCAAATATCGGCTCTATTCCAGTTGATACTTTTGCTGGTTCATTTACTGGCGAAAAACTCCCGGAATTCAATAAAGATGATGTTGAAGATTATATCCGCAAATCTGGCGGAATCATCATTGCTGCTAAAAAATGTACAAACTACGCTATCGGCGTTACAACAGCAACTTTGTGTGAATCATTGAATTATTCTACAGATTCAGTTCTTACAATTACTTCTATGCTGAATGGTGAATACGGAATTAGTGATGTTTGTCTTTCTATTCCTACTGTAGTTGGAAACAAGGGAATTAAAGGTCACGTTGCAGCTGCTCTTACAGACCACGAAATTGAAGCTTTGAGACACAGTGCAGACTGTCTTAAAGACGTAATCAAACAGGTTCAGTTCTAGGAGCATCCGATGGAATACAAAATTGAACATGATTCTATGGGTGAAGTAAAAGTTCCTGCAGATAAATACTGGGGAGCTCAGACTGAACGTAGTCACGAAAATTTTGAAATTGGCGTTGGAATTGAAACAATGCCTCGCGAAATCACAAAGGCTTTTGGTTATTTAAAAAAGGCTGCTGCAATTGCAAATAACGCCCTCAAACCAGAAAAAATGACTGATGAAAAATTAAAAGCAATCAGTCAGGCTTGTGATGAAGTAATTTCTGGTTCTTTGAATGACCAATTTCCACTCGTTGTCTGGCAGACAGGATCTGGAACACAGAGTAACATGAATGCAAACGAAGTTATTGCAAACCGTGCTAACGAAATTGCCGGCAAAAAACTCTGTCACCCAAATGATGATATTAATATGTCTCAGTCTTCAAACGACACCTTCCCTACTGCCCTCCACATTTCGGCAGTATCTGTAATTGAAGATAAACTTTTTCCTGCAATCGATACTTTGGTTGCAACTTTCAAAAAACTCGAAAAAGAAAACGAAGGAATTGTAAAATCTGGTCGTACCCATCTCCAGGACGCAGTTCCTATTTCTTTTGACCAGGAAATTTCCGGCTGGAGAACTTCACTGGAACGAGATAAGGAAATGCTTTCATCATCTCTTCCATATCTTAAACAGCTTGCCCTTGGTGGAACTGCTGTTGGAACAGGTTTGAACGCCCCAAAAGGTTTTGATGCAAAAGTTGCAGAAGCAGTTTCAAAATTAACTGGCAAAGATTTTATTACTGCACCAAATAAATTTCATGCACTTACATCAAAAGACGAACTAGTATTTGCTCACGGAGCAATCAAGGCTTTGGCTTGTGATATGATGAAGATTGCAAACGATGTCCGCTGGCTGGCTTCTGGTCCTCGTGATGGTCTTGGCGAAATCCACATTCCAGAAAACGAACCTGGTTCTTCAATTATGCCAGGAAAAGTAAATCCTACCCAGTGCGAAGCCGTTACAATGGTAGCCGTTCAGGTTATGGGTAACGACGCAGCAGTCGGATTTGCCGCAAGTCAGGGAAATTTTGAATTGAACGTATTTATGCCTGTAATTGCATACAACTTCATTCAGTCAGCACGCCTTCTATCAGAGGCAATGCTTTCTTTCAACAAAAACTGTGCTGTTGGAATTATTGCTAACAAAGAAAAAATGCACTTCAACTTGTACAATTCTCTTATGTTGGTAACTGCCTTGAACCCATATATTGGTTATGAAAATGCAGCAAAAACAGCCCATAAAGCTTTTGATGAAAACATCAGTTTAAAAGATGCTTGTGTAGGTCTTGGCTTCCTCACAGCAGAAAAATTTGACCAAGTTTTTAAACCTGAAGATATGGCATATCCACAGGGACGAAAGTAAATAAAAAAAGCGGCAGAAATGTCGCTTAATTTTTAAAATTTTGGAAATAAAAATAGTCGTTTACTAATTTTTTTAATAGGAGCAAGTATGACATATTCGTATTTCCCCGGCTGCACGCTCAAGAATAAGGCCCAAGACCTTGATCTTTATGCACGCAGATCTGCGGAAGCATTAGGGTTCACACTTGAAGAAATTCCAGACTGGCAATGTTGCGGAGGAGAATATCCTCTGGGCAAAAATGAAATAGCTGCAAAGCTTCCTTCAATCAGAGCCCTGGCAAATGCCCGCGACGCTGGAAGGGATTTAGTTACCCTTTGTTCTGCGTGTTTCAACGTCATCAAACAGACAAATGATGCAATGCAGAATGATGAGGATACTATTCTCAAGGCGAACAATTATTTAGCTCAAGATGGTATTGAATATCATGGCGAGACTAAAGTTCTTCATTACCTCGAAATTCTTCGAGACGTTGTTGGTTGGGACAATGTAAAAAAAGCCGTAAAGAAACCATTGATTGGCAAAAAAATTGGTGCTTATTACGGTTGTCTCCTTCTCCGGCCAGGTAAAGTTATGCAGATTGATGATCCAGAAAATCCTCAGTTGCTGGAAGACTTTATCAAAGCTATTGGAGCTACTCCAGTAATTTACGCACAGAGAAACGAATGTTGTGGTGCTTACACAATGTTTGAAGACGAATCAATCCCAAAAAATCGTACAAAGAAAATTTTGACTAACGCAGAAGATATGGGGGCTGATTTCTTAATCACATCCTGCCCTCTCTGCCGTTACAATCTCATAAAAAATAAAGGTGATTCTAAACTTGATGTAATTTACTTTACAGAACTTTTAGCAGAAGCCCTTGGACTCAAGGAGGCTGAATAATGGAAAGTGAAGCATTATTGAAAGAAGAAATCTTAATGAAATCGGGAGTAAATCCTAAAAAATGCATGGTTTGCGGAAAATGTTCAGGCACTTGCCCTAACTATGATTCTATGGAATACCACCCACATCAGTTTGTACAGATGGTTGAAAATGGCGAAATTGAAAAATTGATGGCTTCAAAATCAATTTACGCTTGTTTGAGCTGCTTTGCCTGCTTTGAACGCTGTCCTCGCCAGGTTGAACCAACAAAACTTATTGATGCAGTACGTCAGGTTGTTGAGAGCCGTCGTGGTCCTCATCATTTAGATCCAGTTGAAGTACCAGAGCACTTGGATTCAGAAATGCCACAACAGGCTTTGATGAGTGCTTTCAGAAAGTACAAAAAATAATTAAGGAAATCCTATGGAAAGAATTGGTGTTTTTGTATGTCACTGTGGTACTAACATTGCCGGAACAGTTGACGTAGCAAAAGTTGCTGAAGAAATGGAAAAAGTAAATGGCGTTGTTTATTCAACACATTACACTTATATGTGTTCTTCAGCCGGACAAAAAATGATTGAAGACAAGATTCATGAATTAAACCTTACAGGTGTAGTTCTTTGTTCTTGTTCTCCTCGTATGCATGAAAAGACTTTCCGTGCTTGTGCAGAACGGGCAGGTCTTAATCCATACAAAGTAGAAATTGCAAATATCCGTGAACAGTGTTCATGGGTTATGAAAGATATGGCTGATGCAACAGAAAAAGCTATTGCTCTGGCAAAGGCTGCAGTTGCAAAAACTATACTTGATAAACCACTTACCGAAGGCGAAACTGTAATGACAAAGCGAGCCCTGGTAATTGGTGGCGGTATTGCCGGAATTACAGCTGCCCTCGATATTGCAGATGCAGGCTTCCCGGTTGATATTGTCGAAAAAGATTACACAGTTGGTGGAAAAATGGCTAAGCTTGATAAAACTTTCCCAACCCTTGACTGTGCTTCTTGTATCGTTACTCCAAAAATGACCGAAGTTAGTCAAAATCCTAATATCCGCATTCTCTCTTGCTCTGAAGTTTGTGGAGTTCGCGGTTACATCGGTAATTTTGAAATCGATATTAAACGTCATCCTCGTTATGTTGATGAAACAAAATGTACTGGTTGTGGTGCCTGTATCGAAAAATGTCCAATGAAGAAAGTTCCAAACGAATTCAACTTGAATCTGGACAATCGTAAGGCTATCAACATTCCTTTTGCACAGGCAGTTCCAAAAGTTGCAGCAATTTCAGCTGATTACTGTCTCCATATGAAAGGACTTCAGAATGGTAAAGACAATGTTTGTGGAATGTGCCAGAAAGTTTGCGGCGTAGGGGCTATAAATTTCAATCAGAAAGAAGAAATTTTGACAGAACACTACGGTGCAATCGTTGTTGCAACAGGTTACAACCCAATCAGCCTTGAAAAATTTGATGAATATGCTTATTCACAGAGTCCGGATGTTGTTTCCTCTCTGGAATTTGAAAGACTTTGTAATGCATCAGGCCCTACAAACGGTCATCTTCTCCGCCCTTCTGACGGAAAAGAACCAAAAGAAATTGTTTTTGTACAATGCGTAGGTTCAAGATGTTCTGCAGATTCAACAAAAGGTCACGAATATTGTTCAAAGATTTGTTGTATGTATACAGCAAAACACGCAATTCTCACCCGCGACCATTATCCTGACACAAACATCACAGTTTTCTATATTGATGTTCGTACTCCAGGTAAAAACTTTGATGAATTCTACCGCCGTGCCGTTGAACAGTACGGAGTTCACTACATTAAAGGTCAGGTAGGTAAAGTAA
>CAVFQN010000175.1:0-12797 GCA_963624615.1 Treponemataceae bacterium
AAAACTTGTGCAGACAGGATAATTCCATTAAACTTCCAGACAGGACGTTCAAGTACTTTTTCAACGCTTCCGCTGCAGACAAAATCAAAGATAATGAGGAAGTGAAAAATTTGCTTACATACATTTCTACAAACGTCCCGGATAGTGCTTTTACACAAGAAATTGAAGAAGAGGTAGAAGCCAGCAGCAACGACGCTGAATGGAGGAAAGGACTTATGACTTTTGAAATGTTGATGGAAGAAAAGTTCGAAGATGGAATGAAAAAGGGAATAGCAGAAGGAATGGAGAAAGGTATAGAACAGGGGGCTTACAACAAGAGTTTGGAAACAGCGAAAAAGTTGCTTGTCATGAATTTGTCTTTAGAAAAAATTGCAGAAGCGACTGAACTACCTCTGAAAACTGTTGTAGAGTTAGAGAAAAAAATGTAACTCTACATTACTCAAAGTAATTTTGTGATCTTACATGGCAAGGGGAGGCCTACCTTTAGATAGCAGGAGACTTCCCCCTCCTCCTAAAATCCTATAAAATACCAGGCATGAATATAATCGTTATAGGCTGTGGTGGTCGTGAGCACACCATTTGCTGGAAATTAGCTCAAAGTTCTATTGTTGATAAAGTTGTTGTGGTTCCAGGAAACGGTGGAACTGCTTATGAAGAAAAATGTGTAAATGTAAATCCTAAAGATTGTGATTATATTGCTGAGGGTGAAAATCCTTATGTGGCAATTGCAAAGCACGAAAATTGTCGGATGGCTGTGATTGGGCCGGAAGATCCTTTGGCTGAAGGCCTGGCTGACGTTTTTTGGGCTGCTGATATTCCTTGTGTCGGGCCAAAAAAAGCCGGAGCCCAACTGGAAGCTAGTAAAGATCTTTCTAAAAATTTTATGAAAAAATATGGGGTCGCTTGTGCTGCCAGCGAAACTTTTACTTCAAAAACCGAAGCTTGTGATTATATCAAAAAACATGGTGCTCCTGTTGTCGTAAAAGCTGATGGTCTTGCGGCTGGTAAAGGGGTTGTCGTTGCTGCAACTGTTGATGAAGCCCTGGCTGCTGTTGATGATTTGATGGAAAGTGGCCGCGTTGGTGATGCCGGTAAAAAACTTGTAATTGAAGATTATCTTCAAGGGGTGGAAATTTCTGTTCTGGCAGCGGTTTCTGTTACTCCTGAATATGCTGTCAGCGGAAATGCAACAATCGTTCCATTTTTGCCTGCCCGTGACCACAAGCGTCTGCGTGATGGGGCAAAAGGGCCAAATACTGGCGGTATGGGGGCTGTTTGTCCACTAGATGATGTTTCCGAAAAAACTATGTTGGCTTTTGAAAAGGATATTTTGCAGCCAACTTTGGAAGGTTTAATCAAAGAAAAATTTGATTACCGGGGTTTTATTTTCTTTGGAGTAATGCTTACTTCTAAAGGCCCTAAACTTTTGGAATATAATGTTCGGCTTGGTGACCCTGAAACCCAGGCTGTTTTGCCTTTGATGAATTTTGATTTTGCCGCTATGTGTACTGCAATTTTGAACGGTACTTTGAAAAATTTTAATATGGAATGGAAGCCTGGCTATCAGGTTGCTCCTGTTGTGGTTAGCTGCGGTTATCCTGGAGATTATAAAAAAGGAATTGAAATTTCTCTTAACGAGGACTTGCTGACTGCCAGTTCTGCTAAAATTTTTGTTGCCGGGGCTGTTGCAGGTCGTCGTCATGAAAAAGATTTACTTACGAGTGGCGGGCGAGTTCTAGCCTGTTCTGCTTACGGAGAATCTTTTAAAGAGGCCTGGGAAAGGGCTTACCAGGGAATTTCTGCAGTGAAATTTTCAGGGGCTTTTTACAGAAAAGATATTGGCCTGCCAGGTGCTGCAGAAAGCGGAAAACTCTAAGGGAAAAACATATTTCAACGAGGCTTTTATGGAACAGTACAAAAAAGATTTTATAAATTTTATGCTTGAAGCCCAGGTTTTGAAGTTTGGGTCGTTTACCCTCAAAAGTGGCAGACAGTCACCATTTTTTATGAATGCCGGGGCTTATGTTACCGGCTCACAACTTATGCGGCTTGGACGTTTTTATGCTCAGGCTGTTCACGATAATTTTGGTGATGATTTTGATGTATTTTTTGGGCCGGCTTACAAGGGGATTCCTCTTGCCGTTACAACTGCCATTGCCTACTACGAACTTTTTGGCAAGGATGTAAAATATTGCTGCGACCGCAAGGAAGCCAAAGACCATGGGGCAGATAAAGGCGGACTTTTGGGCTACAACATAAAAGACGGCGACCGCGTTGTGATTATTGAAGATGTCACAACTTCCGGAAAATCAATCGAGGAAGTTTATCCGAAAATTAAAGCCCAGGAAAGTGAAAAAGGCGAAATTAAAATTGTTGGTGAAATTGTAAGTTTGAACCGCCAGGAACGAGCCCCAGATTCAAAAAAATCCGCTTTGGAAACAATTTCTGACACCTACGGATTTCCTGCTCGTGCCATTGTTTCTATGGGTGATGTTGTCGAGGCTCTTTACACAAATGGCGATAAATCTGTCATCACAGACCAAATCAAAAATCAGATTGACCAATATTATGCCCAGTGGGGTGCGTAAAAAATCCTGTAGCGTAAAATAAGGGTAGTTTTATGATTAAAAAGTCACAGTTTTTATTTTGGATAATTTTTTCAGTCTTTTTACTGTCGATTGGCTCTGGCTGCAAAAAATCCACCCCGTCTAAGTCTGAATACCCAAAATCCATTGTAGCTCTTTCTCCATCTTCTGTAGAAATCCTTTTTGCAATTGAAGCAGGGAATCAGATAGCTGCCCTTTCTGATTTAGCGGATTATCCTCCAGAGGCGACCGATTTGCCAAAAGTTGGCGGTTTTGACGGAAAAACTTTGAGTTTTGAAAAAATTCTTTCTTATAAACCTGATCTTGTTTATCTTACTGATGGGATGCACAATTTTTTGATTCAAGAATTGGAAGCAAACGAAATTCCTTATTTTCTTTCAAAAGCAAATTCGATAAATGACGTCGAAAATGAAATTCTTGAAGTTGGAAAAATCACCGGCCATGAAAATGAAAGTAAAATTCTTGTGACCGAAATGAGGCAAAAAATCGGGGCTTTTCGTGATCCGAATGCCCAGGCAAAATTTTCTGTTTATTATGAAGTTTGGAATTCGCCTTTTATGTCAGTGGGAAATTCTTCTTTTATCAGTGATGTAATCACAAATGCCGGCGGTAAAAATATTTTTGCTGATTTGTCGGAAGCCTATCCAATGGTTAGCGAAGAAACAATCATTGCCCGCCAACCAGATGTCATTCTTTTGCCTGCAAGTTCTGGGATTTCTGCCCAGTCTCTCGCTACCCGTCCAGGCTGGTCTGAGATTCCTGCTGTCAAAAATAATCGGGTTTATGTGATTGATGATAACGTGTTTGGCAGACCGGGGCCGAGAATTGCCGACGCGGTTCTTCAACTGGAGGATTTGCTGAGGTAGGGAGGAATGATGCACCGAGAAAAAAATGCACCGAGGGGGCAGGCGTCATTTTTAGCCCTTTCACACACCTTAGCCTGAGAAATTAAAAAATGAAAAAATCCTTGTCGTCAAACATTTTTATAAAACTGATAATTTCTCTCATAATTCTCTTTGCCGCCTTAGTCCTTGCC
Organism: Treponemataceae bacterium; assembly: GCA_963624615.1. Classification (GTDB taxonomy): domain Bacteria; phylum Spirochaetota; class Spirochaetia; order Treponematales; family Treponemataceae; genus Treponema_D. The sequence continues at coordinate 3,643 of CAVFQN010000175.1, forward strand.
ATTTTGCTTGGGGCCGAAAAACTAAAATTTTCTACGATTTTGGGCCAGGGGGATAAATTTGAAAATATCATTTTTTTTCGTCTCAGGCTTCCGCGTGCTCTCCTGGTTTTATTTACCGGGATTTTGCTTGGGGGTAGTGGGGCGGTTTTTCAACTTTTTTTCAGAAATCCCCTTGCCGAACCGGGGATTATGGGGATTTCTTCCGGGGCTACCCTTGGTGCAGTTATTGCCAGCGTAATCGGAGTTGGCGGCATCACCATGTCTGGAAATTCTCAACTTTTGACAGGCGGCTCTTTCACCTTCACTTTAATTTCTCCCATCAATTTTTGTGCTTTTTTGGGGGCTTTGGGCTCTGGCATTTTGGTCACCGCTCTAGCATTTTCAAAAGCCGGCCGGAATTCCACAATCATGCTTTTACTTTGCGGAACCGCCCTGGGAACTTTTTATTCATCTGTCAGCTCAATGGTTTTACTCACCGGCAAAAAAGAACTTCACTCCATTTATTCCTGGATTTTGGGAAGTTTTAGCGGACGCAGTTGGAATGAATTGTTTTTTATTTCAATTCCGGGGCTTGCCGCTATCATCATAATGTTTTGCATCGCAAGACCTCTGGATTTACTTTCCGGGGGCGAAACTTCGGCAGCATCTTTGGGCGTGCAGGTTGATAAAATCCGGATTTTGGTTTTGCTTTCCGGGGCTCTGGCAGTGAGTGCTGCAGTTTGTGCCGGCGGAACAATTTCTTTTGTGGGATTAATAGCACCCCACGTTGTAAGGAAAATTTTGGAACCAAAAGGGCGGATTCTTATTCCTTTTAGTATGATTTTTGGGGCTATTCTTTTGCTCCTGGCAGATACCCTGGCCCGCATTTTGATTGCTCCTGCCGAACTTCCAGCCGGAATTATAACTTCAATTTTGGGAGTGCCTTTCTTTTTGGCCTTGTGTTTAAAAAAATGACTTCGTTAACTGTAAAAAATCTGACTGCCAGCTACAAAACTGGCAAAAATCTAAAGCCTGTCCTAAATGATCTTACTTTTTCACTTTTTCCATCGGAATTTGTCTGCCTGTGTGGGCCAAATGGCTGCGGAAAATCTTCCTTACTTTCCCTTCTGTCTGGACTTCCTTCTCCAAATTTGCAATTTTCCGGCCAGGTTTTGCTTGATACTGATTCAATTTTTTCCTTAAAGTCTTTTGAACGCGCCCGCCAGATTTCTTATATGCAGCAATCTGAAAATTCGACCTGGGATTTTCAGGTTTTTGATTATGTTTTGCAGGGGCGGTTTGCCCATTCCAATGGCGGCCATTATTCAACTGATGATTATAATCTGGCAAAAAAAATTCTTTCTGAACTTGATTTGAGCCATTTTTCAGACAGAAATATTCACACCCTGTCTGGCGGAGAATTCCAAAAAATCAGAATTGCAAGGGCTTTGGTTCAGCAGCCACTCTTTATGCTTTTGGATGAGCCGGCTTCCAATCTGGATTACGTTTACGAGCCTCATCTTATGGACTTTTTGAAAAATCTTGCTCATAAAAAAAATATTGGCATTTTGGTAACAGTCCACGACATCAATCTTGCTTACCGTTATGCAGACAAAATTATGCTTTTGCCAGCGCAAAAAAATCCTGTTTTTGGTAAAGCTGATGATGTGATGACCCTGGATAATTTAAAAACAACTTTTGGGGTAGATTTTCAATATCAGAAAATAGACTCTTTTCAAGCCCTTTGCTAGACATCCAGCACTAGGCATTCAGATTGTAGCGTCTGTCGTCAGGTTTTTCTGCCTGACGATACAAAATTGCAACATTCCCGATAATGCGAACCAAAGTTGCCCCGCATTTTTCGCAAATTTCATTAGTCAGTTCTATTTTGTCTTCTTTGTATTCATTAAATTTTACTTTGATAAGTTCGTGGGCAGCCAGCGAGTTTTCTACCATTTTGATAACTCCATCTGTAAGACCAGCCCCGCCAACAATTACGACAGGCTGCATATCGTGAGCTGCTTTTTCTAAAATTTTTCTCTGTTTACTAGTTAATTCCATAATCTCATTTTAGTGATTAAAGCAGGCGTACGCAACCGTAAGGAGTGTCCTGGTAGGATTTGAAGTCATCAATGTAGATTTTTGCCTCTGGAGAAATGTTGTAAAGGCGACTGGCAGGAGAATTTTCGAAATCCACCTTCACCAGAGGATTAATATATCTTTGTTTCACCTGCAAATTCAGACAGAAATAATCATCATCATTTAAAGGGGCGGTGGTGTGTTCGATAGAAGTCATATTTCTAAAAGTTCGATAAAGCCGTTTAAAGCGGGATGAAAAATCCTCATTTCCATTTACATTCCCACTCCAATCCCCAATCACTTTTTCTATCTTCTCAATTACCTGCCTTTCACTCAAAGCCATAAAATCATCTTCTGTCAAAATCCCCAGTTCTACCGCCTCATTCATAATCACCCCAAGCAGGTGGAGGGTCAATTTATTTTCATTCAACTGCAAAATGTGACCAATCATACAAAAATGGCGGCAATATTCCTCCGCAATTTCCAGGGTCTTAAATCCCAATTCATCCTGGCCATCTTCATTTTTCAAAATAAGAATGTCCTTGTAACAGCGCTCAATTTCTTCCAGCGTCCATGAACCGTCCAAAGCCATGCCCGAAGGAAACATATATTCCAGGCGGTCAGCACTCAGCTGGGGAATTTCGTTATCAGCAATCGGATAAAGATGATAATTTTCCACCTGCTTCGATTCAATTCCATCAGCCTTTAACAAAGCCTGCAAGGCGGCGTCAGAGCGAATCATTCTGGCAGTCGGCCCTTCCGTCACAGTCTGGGTCAAAGCGTCCCCCTTCCTAAAATCAGAAACGTGACTAAAAACCGAAGTCGAAATATCGTGAAAAAGCCCGGAAAGCGTCTGCGCCTTGTCGTGGGTAAAATGCCAGATGATGAGGGCAACCCCGACCGAATGATCCAGCCGGGAATAAAAAAAACGATTGCGGTAAAGTTTGGTCCAATCAGTACCGCACAAAAGCCCAATCCCGCCAAGGCGCTGCATAAGAGGCAGCCCAATATATTTATCCAAAAAATCAGGATAGTCGTTTTTGGGGCAGAGAATTTCGTGATATTTTTTGATGTCATAATCTCCCGGCGGATTTCTGGACAACATAGTCTGCCAGGCGAATTTCTGGTAAAAGTTTTCTTTCATTAAAATCCCATAAATATAGCATTGTTGTGGATTTTTTTATATAGAAATTTTTATTTGGGCACCCCGGTCTGCTCCGCTTCGCTCCGCAACCCGGCCGGGCTATCCGCCATTCCGCTATCGCTTCAAAGTCCTCGGCACGCAAATAGCGTGCCTGCGGGCTTCCGCGACGGCTACTGAAGCAGCCGTCGTGGTGGCTACTATCCCTGGTGCGGCTGGGCTGGGCTAGAAATCACTTTTTTTCTCACCAAAGGGCATCTCTACCCACAAATCTCCAAACCTTCCTCATCAAACACCCTCTTTACCGCAATATACAAATCATTCTTTACCTGCAAAAAATCGTCCTTTTTATACCAGCAGGCCAAAACCAGATTGATTTTTTTGCCTCCCAATCCTTCGCACCAGACTTCGGGTTCTGGATCTTGTAATACTTTTGGACACAGGCTTGCCGCTTTTTTCAAAAGTTCCAGGGCCTTCTGCACATCAGAATCATAAGGAAGGCAAATATTCAAGCTTATCCTTTTGCTTTTGAAAAAAGAATTGTTAGTGAGCGTGGTGTTAATAATGGAAGAATTTGGGATGCGGACAAGCTGATTTTCTGCGGTGCGAACCCTTACCGAAAGCAGGGTGATTGAATCGACAGTGCCGGTAACTCCACCTACTGTAATTGAATCTCCAATTTTCAGAATTTTTTCACCTAGGATAAAAAGTCCGCTGATTATGTTGCTTACCGAAGTTTGTGAAGCAAAACCGATTGCAACTCCGGCAATTCCTGCGGCTCCCCAGACTGCTTTCAGATTTATTCCAAATAATTCTAAAATATAAATACAAACTATGATGAAAAATACATAACGGACAATTTTTTCTGTAAGGACTTTGTGATGACGGTCAAGTTTTAATGTTTTGGACTTTCGGATGGCCTGCAAAACAACTTTGTAGACAATCCAAAGAATTATGAGAACAAGAATTGTTGTTATGAGTTTGAACAAATTTTCCCAGGTACAAAATGATTTAATCCAAGTGGAAAATGCTTCTGCCTGTGAAAAAATTGTATTTTCGGCTGATTCTAATATTTTATCATCTTCCATTTCTCTTACCTCGCTTCCAAATTCCTCTTGCAAATATCACTTATCAGACATTCCTGGCACTTGGGATTTTTTGCTGTACAAACATAACGACCATGGAGCAAAATCCAGTGGTGGGCGTTTTTTAAATACTGGCTTGGAATCCTCTCCAAAAGGCTTTGTTCGACAGCAGTCGGAGTAGTTCCCTGAGCCAGTCCGATTTTAGGGGCAACCCGTAGAATATGGGTGTCTACCGGCATCGTCGGCTGGTCAAAAACCACGTTCAAGACAACATTTGCAGTTTTCCGGCCAACGCCTGGCAATTTTATTAAATCTTCAAGATTATCCGGAACTGTGGAAGAAAAATCCTCAATCAGCATTTTGCACAAGCCCATTATGTGCTTTGCTTTATTTTTGTACAGACCGATTGACTGGATGTAGGGGATTAAGCCATTTTCGCCCAAGATCAGCATTTTTTCTGGAGTGTCAGCAATGGGAAAAAGTTTTTTTGTCGCAAGATTGACACTTTTATCGGTTGCCTGGGCACTCAAAACTACGGCAATAAGCAGGGTAAAGGGATTTTGATATTGCAGTTCAGAGACAGGATTAGGATTTTGTTTTTGCCAACGGGAAAAGCAAATTTCCATTTCTGATTTTGATAAAAGTGTCATTTTCTGATTATTTTACTTCCGCCTTGAGCTCATCCACTTTGTCTGTTACTTCCCAAGGAAAGCCCTGGCGGCCAAAATGTCCGTAAGAAGCAGTTTTTCTGTAGATTGGCTGTTTCAAGTTCAGAGTTTTTACAATTCCGGCTGGAGTGCAATCAAAAACTTTTTCGACAGCAGCTTCAATTTTTGCACGAAGAATTTTTTCTGTTCCAAAAGTTTCAACCATAATCGAAACAGGGAAAGGAACCCCGATTGCATAAGCCAATTCAACTTCAGCACGATCAGCAAGTCCTGCTGCCACAACATTTTTTGCAATGTAGCGGGCCATGTAAGCAGCCGAACGGTCAACTTTTGAAGGGTCTTTGCCAGAGAAAGCACCACCACCATGACGGCCCATTCCACCGTAAGTATCAACAATAATCTTACGACCGGTAAGACCAGAATCCCCATCAGGTCCGCCAATAACAAATTTTCCAGTAGGATTTATAAAATATTTTGTATCATTTTTCAAAAGCCCGGTTGGTTCAAGAACAGGTTTTACAATTTCTTCAACAATAGTCTTTTTGATTGTGTCATAATCAACATCAGGATTATGCTGATGAGAAACAACAACTGTATCAATTCTCACCGGCTTATGATTTTCGTCATATTCAATCGTAACTTGCGATTTTGCATCCGGACGCAGCCAGGCAATTTTTCCACTATGGCGTAATTCGTGGGCTTTCAGCAAAATCTGGTGCGAATAATAAACCGGAGCCGGCATCAAAGCTGGCGTTTCATTGCAGGCATAGCCGAACATCATTCCCTGGTCGCCGGCCCCCTGCTGTCCTTCGTATTCTTCAAGGCCTTTTCCTACAACTCCCTGATTAATATCAGCAGATTGAGCGTGCAGCCTGTTCTGGAAAATGCAGTTTGCACCATCAAGCCCGACATTAGCCGAATTGTAGCCAATGTCCAGGGCAACCCCACGGGCAATTTTTTCAACATTTTTGTTAAATTCTTCAATATTAATTCCATTTTTCTGAAATCCGATTTCGCCACCAACCAGCAAAAAGTTCGTTGTAGAAAAAGTCTCACAGGCAACGTGAGCGTTCGGGTCTAAAGAAAGACAATAATCAAGAATTGCGTCAGAAACCTGATCACAAAATTTATCTGGGTGACCTTCACCAACAGATTCAGATGTAAATAAATAATGATTGTTAGATAAGACAGACATTTTAGTCTCCTATTTAGCAAGATTTACCGGCTCATACGAACCAGACTCCGCTCTGCAATTTGGATAAATCGGCGGATTAGCTACACTGTTAAATGTGCAAAGTGTAATATATTGCATAAATATCAAAAATTCAATATTTTAGTTTAGGATAAATTAGAGAAAGTGCATTTTGATGTACATTGCATTTCAAAGTGTACAAAATATTAGGGCATTTCTAAAAATTACAATTTTTAGAGGCTACAATTACAAAAAAACGAAACGCTAAAACGTTGCCAGCGTTTCTTATTCAGGAAGTTAAAGTATGGCATTAAAAAAATCTTTTTCAAAAGATAAAAAAACTTGCAAGGTAACATTTTCAGTTTCAAAAGAAGCTGCACAGGGTGCAAAAACAGTAAATCTGGCCGGCGATTTCAATAGTTGGAGTAGCACAGACACTCCATTAAAAGCTGGAAAAGACGGTTCTTTTTCGGTAACACTTGAACTTCCTGCCGACCGAGAATTCCAATTCCGCTACCTGCTAGACGGTTGCCGCTGGGAAAACGACTGGAAAGCCGACAAATACATTCCAGCCCCTTTCAGCAATGCCGACAATTCGGTAGTTGTAACAAGCAAGTAATCATATAAAAAAAGGGCAGTCAAAATTGGCTGCCTTAATTTTTTTACCTATCTAATATTTCCCCCCACCTAATCATTTATCGCAAAATTTATAAGTTTTTCAATTTTTCCCAATTGCGACGAAAGTTTCAGTACGTCCAGTTTGTCTGGAGTTTTCACAGTTACCTAAAAATTGCAATTTTTAGAGATGCCATTAATATAATAAAGGTTGGCGTAGAAATTCCATCTAATTTAAACTGAGGTTCTATGGCTAAGTTTTAAGTTTCTGATGTTAAGCAGATCTGCTTTGAGACTTGCTATAAACGCTCCACCGAAGCATTTTTTCCGGCTTCGTCGTCGCACCACACTCAGTCGCAGGCAAAGCTTGCTCCTTCGCTTGCGGTGGCCGGCTTCGCCACCTTTCATATCGCTAACGCAAGTTGAACTCCTTGATTAAATTCAGCTGATGTAATCTTTTTTCTTTCTGAAAGTACTTTTTGAACTTCAGCATTTATAAGAGTGTCTGCATATTCTTTTGGAACTCCAGACTGATACATTGACTGTAATATTTTTGATATTTCCGAGTTTGCAATTGTAGCATTAACAATAATATTAAACTCATCTACGTTAAAAGAATAAAGCATGACAACATCAAGAAATTCTTCCCTCATAATTCTGAACATTGCAACAGCATCATCTTCAATAAAATTATCCAATACTTTTTTTGCAACAAAGCTGCCAAGAGAGCCACCAATCATACTTCCCACAATTGGAATTGGAATAAAATTTCCCAGCGTAGCACCAACAAGCCCTGCAGTAGCTACAGTTGAATTTTTTATAAGCTGCTTTCCAGAAATTTTTCCCTGAAAAGCCTTACAGATGTCAGGTCCATAAACTACAACGGCAGTTACTGTTCCACCAATTATCTGGCGACCATTTACTTTATCAAGTTTTAATTTTTTTCCTGCTTTTGACTTAGCAAGATTGCTTGAATTAATTTTACCTGCAAGTTTTTCAGCCCCAGTAAAAATAGGATTATTTACATAATCGAAACTCTTTACAACTTTTTTACCAGCCTCACCAACTTTAATTTTGGGTGCAAAAATATTAATAATTTTGTCTCGTGAAAGCTGCATGATAGCTGTGTAAATTGCAGCATTTTTCCCCATTACTTTTAAGCCCGTCAGAACAGATTGCTTTGCCGCATTTTTTATATCTTCACCTTGCCAAACTGCATTTGCAAATGAGAGTAAAACAGTTATTCCAGCCCCTGGAACAGAACAAACAATTCCTTGCGAAATATCAACTGCAATTCCTTCAATTGAACCTGCAAGAGCGATGTTGTTTGCCTGAAAATATGTAAAATGTCCTCTACGAACATAATTTTTTGCATTTTCAGGATTTGTTTCACCTGGAACCTGTCCTGTTTTAATTCTTTTTTGCATTTCCTGTACAGCCTGATTGTACTGGTCACGGGGAACTTCAATCTGCATCATAGAACCATCATCATTTAAATATAAGGCCTGTTTATGCTCAAAAGCGGCCCCTATTGATTCAGAAGCACTTTTATAATACTTAGTCTGGATATTAAGACCATTAACATTTCTGTCAGCCCCATTAAGTTTTTGATGTCCGTCTTCAAGTTCTTGTGCCATGTTGAAAACTTTGTTTCCTGTTAATCTGTCTACTGCGTTATTTGCATATTCTGCCGCGTATCCTCCTCCTCTTGCTCCGTTCATATAATATTTTATTTCGTCATTGTAAATATGAGCATTTTGTTCAAGGCTAACTCCAATTCCTCCAATTTCTGCTGCTTTTGACATATCTTTTATATTCTGATTTGAATTGAACTTTTCTAGTACGTTAGTTTCATAATCGATGTTAAACGCTTTATCAAATTCTGTTATTACTTTTTCTTGTGTTACTGCAAGAAAAATATCGTTCATTGAGTTTAAATTTTCTATAAGAATACATAAATCAACACTTGATGCTTCTTTATTTATACAAACCGTTTTAGGTTTTTTAAAATATAATCCGTAATCAAAAATATAATCTTTGCCATTGCTTGAAATATTCCAAATTCCATTCAACGGAATTTCTACATCAGTTTTTCCCTGTTCAGAAATATAAATGCCTTTAGTTGTTATTAGTATTCCGTATTCCCTAAGTTCATCTTCACTTGGACTCATCTGCACTGAAAAGAAAACAGGTTCTTCTTCATCAAGATTTTTTTGAAAATATGAAATAAAAGCAGCGACTCTTCCATACGGCATTGATGTTTCTGTGAAATTATTTTTATTACTGTCTGTTTTTGAAAGTTCAGCTGCCATAGATATAAGTTTTTCTTCTATGTTGTTTTCCATAACAGACTTAACTTCTTTCTGAGTCCATTTTCGCCATTCAATGCAAGATTC
>CAVFQN010000176.1:0-2516 GCA_963624615.1 Treponemataceae bacterium
TCCGTTCTTCAACTCAGGGTAAAGGTGAATTCACAATGGAATTTGAAAAATATGGCAAAGTTCCAAATGCTATTGCTGATGAACTGATTGCTAAACACAAGGCTGAAAAAGAAGCTGGTAAAAAATAAGTTTAAATAGGCTAGACTTGTGATAAGGGCTTCCTCCGAAAGGTGGGAGCCCTTTTTTTTAGGCTTCCATTTTTAAACTTGCCTTTTGCCTTTTCTACAATTAAACTTACATATAAGATTTTTGGTGATTGTTTATCTTTTGCCAAGAAACATAAAATTTTTGCTTGCTCAGGAGGCTAATTATGGATAAGAAAGATTTAATTGCTCACAGCCCGGTTCGTTATTTTGATGCTACAAATGCCGCATTAAAAGATGGAGAAATGGGACTCGTTACAGCAAAAAAAGGTCTTGGAAAAACATCTATTCTGGTTCAATTTGGAATTGATTCACTTTTGAAAGATAAGGCACTGGTTCATGTTTCTTTTGACCAGCAGTCTTCAAATGTTATTGCCTGGTATTCAAGTGTTTTAGCTGAAATCGCCAAGAAAAAAAATTTTAACCTCGATGAAGTAAACGAGGAAATTGTCAGAAATCGTACAATTTTGAACTTTAATCAGGAAACATTTACTTTGCCAAAAGTTGTAAACACACTCAAGGCTTTGAAAGATGGCGGAATTAAGATTGCTGCAATTGTTGTAGATGGTCTGGATTTGGCAAAAACCCCAAAAGATGACCTGGAAGTTTTTGCAAAATTCGTGGCTGGCGAAAAAATGACTGCCTGGTTCTCATACACCAAGGAATCTGCAGAATTGAAAGACACTTTGCCTGCCGATAAACTTGCATATTTTGCAAGCGTAGCCCATCTCGCAGCAGATGGCAAAAATATCGCACTAACCGTTTTGAAAAATGGAAATGGTAAAGTTAATTTGGATGCTAAAACTTTGCTGATGACAAAATAAGTCAGGGGTTTTGAGAATACGTCAGGCTGCTCCTGAATTAAGTTCAGGGGCAGCATTTACAGAAAATCTTTAATCTTCCTTCCAAGGAAAAATAAAACTCTTTAATTTTCTAGGGCCAAGAGTCTCTCTATCATCATAAATCAGTTCTTCCCAAGGAATCTGCCGACGTTCCTTTTTTGTTGTCAATTCAGGATGTTCTTCAAGATAATCATATTTATAAAGTCTCAATCTCAAAGCATTGGTATTTGCAATCAAAATGCCGGAAACAGAAGGCAAAAATCCTACAAAAAGAACTGAAAAAGCAACTAGAACTAAATCATAAAGAGCAACTGCCAGGGTAAAACCTGTGTTATCAAAAAATATGATAAAACACTTTTTAAGACATTTTTTGAAATTATTGTGCATGAGTGAGCGGATTGGCAAAAACCAAATTATAGAAAGGAAGAAGAAAACATCAATCCACATAATGGCAGCACCAAGGAAAAATCCGAACATTGTCTGAGATTCTGTAAAATAATATTTAATGGAAAAAGTCGAAAGCATAAAAACTACGCTGATTAAAAGTCCAAAAAGTGTAGCATCTTTTAAAACGCCTGGAAAAGACTTGAAATAATCCAAAAGCCTGATGCCCTTAAAATCAGCAATAGCGGCGGCGGTATCACCATAGGCAAAAATCAAAATGGAAGCCACGATACAGGTTATTATCACGGCAAGAATCTGAAAAAGAAGCGTTTCGGTAGCGTATGCAAAAGCATTCACAAAAACAAGCCCAAAGCCAATCACTAAAAAAATCAGATTAACGATAACAACTGAAAGAAGGTTATCCCATCCATCACAAAAATTCTTTTTAATTAAAAATCCAAACATAAGTTAAATTTAACAAGTATTATTCTTAATTACAAGAAAATTTTATGGTAAAATATAGATATGGACGTAAATTCCTCTATATCACTTTTATCGCACATTCATTCAATTACCGCCGATTTTGCAATGGAAAATCTGAAAATCCGGGGATTTCAAGATTTTGCATCTTCGCATGGAAATATTCTTTTTCAACTGACATTGCAGGAAAAAATGACAATGGGTCAGCTTGCCGAAAAAATTAATCGGGATAAATCTACTACTACCGTACTGGTCAGAAAACTTGAAAAGGAAGGGCTTTTGGAAATTACTCCAGACCCTATGGATAAGCGAAGTAAAAGTGTGCAATTGACCCAAAAAGGCCAGGAATACAACGAAACAACGGCAGAAATTTCCAGGGAATTGCTGGCGACCTTTTTCAAAGGCTTTTCGGAAGAGGATAAAGAGGATTTTTTTAATTATTTAAAAAGGATTGAGGGGAATTTTATTTAGGGCATCACTAAAAAATCATCTTCAATGCTTTTTCGGAGATTTCCTGTTTTCCTTGCACGTCATACTGTCCCTTGAAACAATTTCATGGTTCAACATCTCAGGGAATCTCGGAACAAGCCTGGTATGACGGTTCTAAATAGTTGGTCAAAATTCGAGTTTTTGAAAAGATATAAAATTTGGCAAAAACCATTGTCTT
>CAVFQN010000176.1:2526-15864 GCA_963624615.1 Treponemataceae bacterium
TATCTTGAGTTTTTGGAGTCTTGTATGAGAAATTTTGCCCTTGCCATTTTTGCACTTTTTACTTTTTTGACCGTGGGGTGTTCAAAAAAATCAGAAAAATCCGAAAATCGAAGGATTGCCGTTTTTGTTCCTGGCATTTGTGATGACAGCCCAACCTACGCTATGCTGGTTCAGGGGGTAAAAAAAGCGGTCGGAGAATATAATGATACGACCTCGACAACGCCCAACAAAATCGACCTTTTTGTAATGGAAGCCGGAACCAACCAGGCCGAATGGGGACAAAAAATCACCGCCCTGGCAGCCGAAAATAAATATGATGTCATAATTTCTTCAAACCCTTCCCTGCCAGATTTAGTCGAACCGATTTTGCAGAAATTTCCAAATCAAAAATTTATCCTCCTGGACGCCAGCAAAAAAGGAAATCCCAATATTTACACTGTCTGCTACAATCAATATGAAGCGGCTTATTTGACTGGCTACATTGGCGGTCTGATGTCGAAAAATCACAAAATGGGACTTATTGCGGCCCAAGAATATCCGGTTATGAACAATATTATTTATCCCTATTTTGAAAAAGGCGGAAAAGCTGCAAATTCTCAAACGACGGTGGATTTTCGCGTCGTTGGTAACTGGTATGATGCAACAAAAGGAGCAGAAATTGCGGACGCCCTCTACAAAAAAGGCATTGACGTTCTGCTTCCAATTTGCGGGGGAGCGGCTCAAGGTGTAATTTCTTCTGCGGTAAACAATGAGATTTACGTCACATGGTTTGACAGCAAGGGTTTTGAAAAAGCCCCAGGAAGAATTATTTCAAGTTGTACAATGGAACAAGCTTTGATGGCAGAAAAAGTCACCAGGGATTTTCTGGATGGAAAAACTCCTTGGGGCCAGGCTGATATGGTCGGGGTAAAAGATGGTTTTGTAAAGTTTATTGATGATGATGAAAATTACATTAAAACTGTACCGGCAGATGTGAGAGAAAAAATGTCTGACCTGGTGGAAAAAATAAAGAACGGAGAATTTTCAGTAAAGTAAGAAAATTTGACCTGGGACTGTGGCGAAAACGGCAAAATAAATGCTTGAATTAAAAAATATTTGCGTAAATTATTCCTATAAACAAGTTCTCAGAGGGCTTTCCCTGCAATTCCAGAAAGGAAAAATTTATTCGCTTTTGGGCGAAAACGGAGCCGGTAAATCCACCCTGGCCCATGTCATTTGCGGAGATATAAAACCAACTTCCGGCCAGCTTTATTTGAATGGCGAAAAAGCAATATTTTCCTCACCAAAAGCTGCAATCAAGGCTGGAATTGTTTGCGTCCACCAACGCCCCCTCCTCTCACCATCTCTTTCAATAGCAGACAATTTGAAAATAGGGACTTCAAAATCCCAGTGGAAAAATAAAGATGCCCTTCTGGACTTTTGGCTGCCCGGGCAAAAATCCACTCAGCTTGCAAAAAATCTCGCCCCGGAAGAATGTTTTTATGTTTCCCTAGTCGGTGCATTGATGAAAAATCCCAAAATTCTGATTATTGATGAACCGCCTGCCATTCCTCTTGAAAAACTGCATTTTCTTACAAGGCAAAATCTTACAATCATAATGATTACCCACGATTTAAAAGAAGCCCTTAGCAAAAGCGACAGAATTGTTCTTTTGCAGGAAGGTCAGGTTTTGGAAGAAAAAGATGCAGAAAAAATCACTGAGAACGAAATTCAGGAAAAACTTTACGGCATTTCCAAAGAAGCAAAATTGCCGGATTCCATAAACATTCAAAAAATCTCTGAAGATCAAATCTGCCACCAGCCAGGAAAAATTGGTTTAATTCCAGCGGATAAAAATTTTACTGCTTCAAATCCAAATCTTACGATTTTCCAGCTGCTAACGGCCTTTTATCCGACTGGTAAGGAAAAAGATTTGCAGATTTACGCCCAAAACTTGCTGAAAAAAGCCAGGGTAAACATCAAGTTGAACGAAAAAGTTTCTGCCCTTTCTGGGGGAATGTTAGGAAAACTGATTTTAGAAAGAGAACTCTCTGGTAGTCCCCAGAAAATCTACCTTTTTAAGCCTACCCAGGGCCTTGATCTGGAAGCAACAGAGCGTTTGTACGACCGCCTGGACAAGCTTACAAAAAGAGGAACTCAAGTAATCATAGCGGAGGAAAAATGAACGTTTACTATTTAGGTTCAGCATTAAATTTATCTTCGCTTTACATGACTGCAGGATTGGGAGCCGCCATTTCAATAAAAGCTGGGGAATACAATTTGGGAGGGGAAGGTCAAATCTACCTGGGCGGTTTTGCGACCGCCGTAATTTTAGCAAAAATGGCAAATTTTCCGGCCGCCATAGCCCTCCCCCTGGCACTTTCAGCCGGCTTTTTACATTCTGGCCTGGTAACTTTGCTATCCGCCCTCCTGAAAACCTTCCGAAAAGCGGATTTTTTGTTTACGACCTACATTGCCTCTGCCGCCATTATTCCTTTTATTGACGGTTTAATAAGCGGACCATTCCGAAGCCAGGCAGATAACCTTTTGTCCACCCCTTTTATAGCCCCAAAATTCCGCTTTCCAGGCATTTTGCAGCCATCCCCCTTAAACCCTTCAATTTTTTTAGCTCTGCTTTTATGTGGACTTTTCTTTTTTGTGATTTTCCGTACCGCTTACGGCCGAAAACTTTGCATTTACGGCATTTCCCCAAAATTCGCAAAATACGCAGGCTATAAAGAAAAGGAACTGACATTTTCTGCCGCAATAATTTCCGGGGGTATGCACGGCTTGTGCGGTGGGCTGGCAATTTGCGGCACATATTTCACCTGCCACCTGGGATTTTACACAGGAATGGGCTGGAATGCATTTTCTGCCGCCCTGATTGCAGGCTCAAATCCGCTTTTGCTGATTCCATCTTCATTTTTCATGGGATTTCTCACAACATACGCGAACAAATACGCACTTTACCACAATTTTGGCTTCGATATGTCGGCCATGATTCAAGCGGTCATTTTGCTTTTGATGGCTTTTTTAGAATGTTCTGATTCCAAAAGAGGCTGTAATGGAAAATCCACGAAAAAACTTGGAAAAATTTCAAAAAAAATTTTCAAGAGGAGGATTGCTAAATGATTACAAACCTGATTTCTTTTTCCTGCCCTTTGATTTTAACCTCCTTTGGGGCTTTGTTTTCTGAATACGCTGGCTGCCTGGCCCTTTTTTTGGAAGGTCTGATTTCTTTTTCGGCTTTTATTTTTTTTGCGGCCGCATCTTCTTCCGGATCTGTTTTTTTGGCAGCATTTTTAAGTCTGGGGATTTCCACCCTGCTGGTTTTTATTTTTTCAGTCCTGAGTGAAAAATTTACTACCAACAAGTTCATTTTTGCCATAGCCCTGAATCTTTTCTTTTCCGCCATGACCTCTGCTTTGTCATTTTTGATTTTTAACAGCCGGGGAGTTCTTACATCTGCAAATTTCACTTTCAGCCCCCTCTATGCCAAAACTTTTACCCTGATTTTTTCTGGTATTTTTATAGGTCTGGCCCTGATTTTTCTGGCAAAAAGCCGCTGGGGACTTTATTTAAGGATTACGGGAAGTGATGCGGATGTGCTGAAAGCTAAGGGGGTAAATCCGCAAAGGGGAAGGATTCTGGCCTGGACTCTGGCCGCTTGCTATTCGTCTGCAGCAGGGATTTTCCTTACAATGAGGATTTCTTCTTTTGTGCCAAATATTGCAAGCGGTCGCGGGTGGATGGCCCTGGCGGCCGTTTTCCTAGGCAAGAAAAAGCCCATCCGCCTTTTAATTTGCGTTCTTATTTTTTGTTGTGCTGATATTTTTTCGGCTAATATTCAGAACTTTTTGCCACAGATTCCTAGTTCTGCCCTGATTTCATTTCCTTATATTATTGTGCTAGCCCTTATAATCTTCGACGTCTTCTAGATTAAAAACAATATCATCAGTATCTTTTCCGATATTTTCTACATTTGGGATTTCGGCGGCTTCTGCTGCATTTATCAAATTTTGCAATTCATCAGAAACAGGATTTTCTATCATATTTTCCTGATCGACTTCTTCTACCGCCTGATCAACTTCACTGTTGGTTTTGAATTCTTCCAGGATATTTTCCAAATCCGTCATATTTTTGTAACTGTCTTTACTAGAAGTAGAAACTTCTTTCATGCGGTTTACAATATCCAAAGTTCCCTGTTTCATTTTTTTGATAGAAACAGATGTTGCCACGAACAAATCATTCATAGAATCAACTTCTTTTGAAACAAGCAGCTGTTTTTGAGAAATTTCACCACAGTAAGAGTTAATCTTATCGGCAACCTCGGAAGTTTCGCCAGATTTATCCTTAATCTGATGCATTTGCTCATCAATGCGACCAATTCCTGTCGTAATTTCCTGCAAAGACCCCATAATTTCATCAGCTTGATTAGAAACTTTTCCAAAAGCAAGGGAAGCAGCTTTACTAGATTCATTTGCCTGATAAACAGAATTAACAATATTTTGAATTACATCAGCAATGCGGACAGAGTTTTTCTGGGTAGCCTCTGCCAGAGCCCTGATTTCTGATGCAACGACCCCGAACCCTTTGCCAGCCTCGCCAGCATGAGCAGATTCAATTGCAGCATTCATAGACAAGAGATTAGTTTTATTTGCAACATTGTTAATAATTGTAACAACTTCTTTTACTTCGCCCAATTTTCCATTTATATCATCAAGAAGATTCTTTGTAGAAGTGATTTTTGCATCCCCATCAGCAACCAGGGCATTCATTTCCTGGGCACTCTGGGTTCGTTTTATAGCCATAGTATTCATGTATTCCAAAGTTTCTACAACTTCATTTACGGCAATATCACTTTCTTCAATTGCGGAAGTTTGTTTTTGATTATTTTCTACCAAAGTATCAATGTGAAGATTCATTTCGGAAATAACCTGAATGGCACGCTGTACAGCTCCGGTAATTTCCTCAAATTCTTTACCAATTGTGTCCAAGTTGTCTGCAATCTGCCCGGATGCAGCAGCCGTAGAATTTGCAGAATCGGTGATTGTGTAACCAGAAGAAATTGCCTTTGACGCAGTAGTTTTTACGATAATAAAAAAGTCATTTATCTGGTCTATCATCTGATTCATATTTTCCATGAGAGATTTTATTTCGGTAGTTCCACCAGGATTAGTCTTTACAGAAAAATCCTTTTTAGCAAGAGTTTCTGTCACCTTTTCTACAGAAACAATTCCTTTAGAAACATTTTTTGTCACCATCAAAATGAGAATTGTAAGAAAAGCGGTCGAAAAAACAGCCAAAAGTAAAGAAGTAACCGTATATTGTGTTTCCTGCTGTTGAACGATTGTTGCAATTTCCAAGGAAGACATATAATTCAGGCGGGAAAGAGTTTCTTTTGAACGGTTTACCCCTGCAATTTCGTCATGGACAACTAAAACTAAATCATAAAGTTTTGCGAAATTTTCATTTTCTGGGAATTTTGAATAAGCTTCACGAATACCATCAGCCTGAATATCAGTTTTCTCTGCATTCGAAAGTTTTAAATCCTGCATTTCACCAAAAACAGTTTCAATCGGCTGGAAACGAGTTTTGAGCATTTCCCAAATTGTTTCGATTGAATCAAGGCTTTCGCGGAATTCGGCATTAAACTGTTTTGTGATGTTATCGTGCAGAAGATAATTAAAATTGCTATCCAGCGTTACAACTTTTGAATGCCATTCGCGGTAAGCAACAGTCGGCTGAAAAGCCCTGTAGTCCATGTTATCCAGGTAAATGATCAAATCAGTTAATTCAGAACTAACTTCAGACTGAACATACTGATATTCCTTCATCTTTACCATTTTTTTCGATCCGCTGATTGACGAAAATGATAACAAGAAAACCTGAAAAACTGTCACCGCAACAATGATGGAAAACTTACTGTTTAATTTCATAATGCTAAATCCTGCTGCCAAATATTTTAGCATACAATTTTTGACAAGGCAAAAAAAATGACGACTTACTCTCTATATAAGTAAATCGTCATTTTAGGGAATTTTCCTTAGTTCTTTTTGGCAATCCCTGTTATTTTTCCTAGTATACGCTCAAAATTTTGGCAAGTCTTTCTTTACCGATAATCTTCATAAAGTTTGCCAGACGTGGGCCCTGGTCTTTGCCAATCAAAGCCTGGTACAAGGCAGTGAACAGGACTTTTGCATCCAGGCCAAGTTCTGTTGCAATATCATACATTGCCTGCTGACATTCCTTATCCATTGCGAAAGAACCAACTTTTGGAACAACTTCATCTCTAACACGAATCACAGCCTTAAGAATGTCACCAGAAAGTTCTGCCTTGCTGCCATCATTTCTGAGGGCAAAACAGAATTCTGGAGCACAGTCTGGTGCGGAATGTTTAATCCAGAAATCTGCACAAGCCATACGGCGGCGAAGTCTTTCTTCCTGGTCTGGTTTTACATCACCAAGCGAAGCAATCACACGGTCATAATCAAAATCATAAGTCTGCAAAAGAGTTGTGAGCATACGGAAGGTAATCTGATAAGGCATTGTTTCAGGAATCTTACCGTCAATTTGAGAAAGCATATAAATCCGCTTTTCTTTATTGAACTGCTCATCATTTTTAGCTTTATCTACACCGTAAACAATTCTTTCGGTCTTGTCATAATCTTCATAAACTTTCAGAACGTCCATATCAAAAGAAATGGCAAATTCTGTGTTAGGACGGGTTCCTGCAAAAAGATAGCGGAGAACTTCTGCCTGGTAAACATCAAGTGCATCTGGCAGGGCAATTACTTTCCCCTTTGAAGAAGACATTTTTCCTGGTACGCCTTTAAGGTTCACAAAGTCATAACGCATTGTGACAGGGGCATCCCAATCGTAAATACGTTTCGAAACAAGTTTTGCGGTATCGTAAGAACCACCTGGAGAAATATGATCTTTTCCACCCGGTTCAAAAACAACCTTTTCTTCGTTCCAGCGCATTGGCCAGTCTACACGCCAGCCAAGTTTTGCACCTTTAAATGTTCGGATATCTACAGTTTCGCAATTTCCACATTCACACTTGTAAGAAAGTCCGTATTCTCCATCATAATCTGTGATTTCGGTAGTGTCTTTGTTGCATTTATCGCAGAAAATTGCCACTGGCCAGTAAACATCTGAATCTTTCACTTTGTGCTGGTCATCGCGGTATTCATTCAGACATTTTTTGATTTCTTCACGGCCCTGGAGGGCTTTTTTCATTCCTTCGGTGTAACGGTTTGCACGGTAGCGACTGGCCTGATAAAGGAATTCCGGTGCAATTCCAACGCGTGGCAACTGATCTTCAATATCAACTTCGTGGTGGCGGGCGTAATTTTCGTTACGGCCGGTTGTGTCAGGAACCATAGTGATTGGATAGCGGAGATATTTTTCGAGGATTTCCGGGTCTGGCATATTTGCCGGAACTTTTCGGAAAACATCGTAGTCGTCCCATGAATAAATGAAGCGTACATTTTTGCCGCGATCACGCAATGCACGAACAACTAAATCTACTGTAATAATTTCGCGGAAATTTCCAAGGTGAACTGTTCCTGAAGGGGTAATTCCAGAAGCACAGGTATAAGAATCTAAATCGCCTTTTTCTTTAATGATTTTGTCTGCCATCTGATCTGCCCAGTGGCAAAGTAAAGGATCTCTTTTTTCGTTTGGATTATTTGAATTATTGTTACTCATAGCGTTTTATTATAGTGAATTGACGGTATAGAAGGAAGTAGCAGCCCTGGTGTAAAAAGCCCCTGCTGGTGTCCCGTGGTAGCGATTGGAAGGGTGAGCGAAGCGAAAACAAAGGCGTCAGCCTTTGTTCGGAGGCGATAGCCGTAGCCCTGGAAAGCGCGACGGCAAACAGAATGTTTGCCGGACCACCCTGAAAAACAAAAAAATAATAAAAAATTGTCCAATTCTCGTCAAAAATTGTTCAAAAATCTAATGTTTTTTACCTAAAATTTCGTGTTTTTTTATGATTTATCTTTTTTTATTGACATAGCAATGATAGGATAAAAGAACCTTTTACATAAAAACAAACAGGAGGTTTTTTATGAAAAAAATAGCTGCAATTGCAACTGCACTTTTGGTTGCACTCAGCTTTGTAGGTTGTAAAGGCGGAAAATCTGCTAAAAAACCTATGAACATTTCTATTTTTACTATTCAGCAGAGACAACAGCCACCTGCTGACAACCGCGATTACAAGTGGATTGAAGAAAAATTTGGCGTTACATTCAACTTTGATATTCTTGTTGGTGACAAGGATCAGAAGATTGGTGTACTTATTGCTTCTGGCGACCTTCCAGATCTCGTTGAAGTAGACTCTGAAAAATTCCAGGGTGCTGGATGTCTTATCGACATTAAACCTCTCGTAGAAAAATACTGTCCAAACATTATGAAGAACTACGCAAATGTTTGGGATCAGATTGTTTACCAGGATTCAGAAAAAGATGCTGATGGTAACATCATCGCTGAACATGTTTACTCTCTTCCAAACTGGGGATGTATCACAGGAAAAGATCAGGGTACAAGTTACAACCAGAACGCATTCTGGATTCAGAAATGTGTTCTCCAGGAATTCGGCTATCCAGAAATCAAAACTGTAGACCAGTTCTTTGATCTTATTGAAAAATATGCTGAAAAACATCCAACAATCAACGGTGCAAAGACAATTCCATTCTCAATCATTACAGCTGACTGGGAAGCATTTAACCTTTGGAACCCACCTGCATTCTTGGCTGGTTATCCAAACGATGGTAACGGACACGTTACAAAAGTTGGTGACAAGTATGTTTATGAAGATAACTTCACAGATGCTAATGCTGAAAAATGGTTCCGCCTCGCAAATGGCTACTACCAGCGAGGTTTAATTGACCCAGCTTCTTTCACAGACAACCGTGACCAGTACTATGCAAAGATTGCACAGGGACGTGTTCTTGGTATGTTCATTCAGGGATGGCAGTTCATGTACGATGCAGAAAACACAATCAAGTCTTCTGGTATGTACGAAAGAACTTATGCTCCACTTCCTGTAGTATTTGATGAATCTATTAAACCTCACTATCGTGATATGTCTCTTCCTAACCTCCAGAGAGGTTATGGTTTCACAGTTAAGTGTGGCGAAAAGAAAGCTATTGAAATCTTGAAATTCTTCAACGAATTGCTCGAAGAAGAAAATCAGAAACGTCTTTACTGGGGTCTTGAAGGTGAAGATTACCTCATCGATGCTGATGGTTCTGTAACAGGACAGAAAGGTGCTCCTTACCGCACAGACGAAATGAGAAAGAACCAGGAAGACAACAACTGGATCCTCCAGAACCAGGCAAAACTCGTCATGGAAGAAGCTCCTAAGAAGGAAGGTACATTCTCTGATGGTTATCCACACAGCTTGGCTAACACAGCATGGGAATATGCTCTTACACAGAAACCTATCGATATCGAACTCCTTGCTGCATATGATGTTCCAACTTATGCCGCTCTCGTTGATAAAAACCCACCACAGAACGCTGGTTGGTATCCAATGTGGCAGTGTAACCCATCTCCAGAAAATGATGGTCTTGAACACGATGCTGCTGTTGCTATGACAGGCTTTGAAACATATCAGAGAAAATACTTGCCAATGTTGATTATGAGCAACCCTGGTGAATTCGATGGTATCTGGAAAGAATACTCAGATTTGATGAAGCCACTTACAAAGGTTTACAACGAGTTCATGCAGAAAGAATTGGATGCACGTGTTGCACGTTTTGGCGGAGAAAAATAAGGCTTGACCTTGAAGTAAAAACTTCGCAAATGTCTGCCAAACTTCTATGATCTTTTAGGATTGGATTTTTGGCAGAACTACACAAAAGGTCTTGTGACCTTTAGTGCTAGGAAAAGCCCGCAGCGAGATAAAAACTGTGGGCTTTTTTTATCTTTGGAGTCCGGTGCTATGAATCAAAAAACAAGTGTAAGTTCTCTTCCAACAACAGAGCTTACCAATAAAAAAACAACGTGGCAGAGACTTAAGAAGCAGAAAGCTCTTATTTTAATGTCTGTTCCGTTTGTTCTATATATAATTATTTTTAGATACATCCCTTTATTCGGATGGACTATGGCCTTTGAAAATTACAAACCAGCAAAAGGCATTTTAAAGTCAGATTGGGTTGGTTTTAAATGGTTTGTTGAACTTTTTAAAAACAAAGAATTTTTATTATCTTTAAGAAATACAATCTGTATGAGCCTTATCAGTACGGCTCTCGGATATATTACTGCTATCATTTTGGCAGTATTTTTAAATGAAGTAAAAAATATTGCAGTAAAACGTTTTGTTCAGACAGTTTCTTATCTTCCACACTTCCTTTCTTGGATTATTGTAACTAGTTTGGTTGCAAATTTCCTTTCAGTTGAAGATGGTGCTTTAAATAATATTTTGATGCATTTTAACTTGATAAAACAACCTATCCAGTGGCTTTCTGTCCCAAGATATTTCTGGAATATTGTCGGCTGGGCCTACGTTTGGAAGGAAGTCGGCTGGAATACCATCGTTTACCTTGGTGCTATGACTGCTATTGACCCATGTCTTTACGAGGCAGCTCAGATAGATGGTTGCGGTCGTTTAAGAAAAATCTGGCATATTACTTTGCCTGGAATAAAACCAACTATCATCATTATGTTGATTATGTCTGCCGGTCATATCCTTGATGCAAACTTTGAAATGCCTTACCTCTTGCAGAATGGTATGATTTTGGATGTTGCAAATCAGATTGATATGTATGTTTTGAAATATGGCTTTAAGTTATTCAATTTCTCTTTGGCAACTGCTGCTGGTATTTTCAAGAATTTTGTTAATATCACTTTGCTTTTGATAGCTAACGGTATTGCAAAAAGAGCTGGCGAGGAGCGATTAATATGATGACAGAAAAAAAATCTAGTTATGCTATTGCAAAACGAAATACCCAGGTTGGTAACTTTATTTTTGATGCAATTATTGCTATCACACTTTTGTTTGTTGTCGTTGTTACTGTTTATCCATTCTGGAATACGATTGCAGTTTCTTTTAACGACAGTCTTGACTCTTTAAAGGGTGGGATCAAATTCTGGCCAAGAAAGTTTACATGGCAGAATTACAAGGTTCTTTTTGTTACTGATTACATTTTTAAAGCTGGTATTATTTCTATAACAAGAACAATTTTACAAACAGCTTTTAATGTTTTTTGTACAAGTATGCTGGCTTATGCTTTGAGCCGTAAAGAGTTCATGCTCAAAAGACCTCTTACAATGATTATTGTAATTTCAATGTATATCAACGCAGGTATTATCCCAAGCTATATGTTGATTAAAAAACTGGGCCTTTTGAATAATTATCTTGTATATATTATTCCAAACCTCATTGACGTTTTCAACTTTATCCTTGTAAGAACTTACATCAACGGACTTCCTGACAGTTTTGTTGAATCGGCTAGAATTGATGGTGCAAATGAATTCAAAATCTTTATGGAAATTATCATGCCATTGATTATTCCTTCAATTGCAATGACTTGTCTTTTCGTTGCTGTTGGTGCTTGGAACAGTTGGTTCGACACTTATCTTTATACTTCACCAAAAAAGAATCTGCACTCTTTGCAGTATGTATTGATGTCCTTCCTGCAGGCCAGTCAGAACCAGAGTAATTCTGCTTCAAATGCAAACTCTATGGCTTTGGCAGCAGCTGGCAGTGGTTCTTCCGCAATGGTAACTCCGGTTGCAATTCGTGCTTCAATCACTATGGTTGCGACAGTTCCAATTTTGGTTGTTTATCCTTTCGTACAGAAATACTTTGTAACAGGTATGACAATCGGTGGCGTAAAAGAGTAGTTTTTCAAATTTACCTCTAAAACGTCATAAGATGCTGAAACGTGTTCAGCATGACGTTCAGACACAAACAAAAAAGCCTTCCATTTTCGGGAGGCTTTTTTGTTTTAGTGACGATTTTTTTTACTCAGCACTATCAGGGCATCTCTGAAAATTGCAATTTTTAGAGATGCCCTTATTTTTACTTACTACTCTGCAGCCTTAATAATAGCTTCTTGAATTTCTGGGAAGAACCATTTTTGATTTTTTCGGTCGTAAAAACCAAAATGTTCGTTGTAGTCGGTTCCTTTTACTTCCCAATATCCATTATCCCAAAGAATGCAAGGAATACCGTATTTTTTGGCATCTGTGATGTAATCTGTAAACCAGGCAAGTCTGTCTTCCAAATTGTTTTTGTTTACAGCTCCATATTCACCTATGTAAACGCCATAACCTTTTTCAATAAAGCGTTTATGCAAGGTACGGAACATATATTCATTTTCGGCTTTCATTTCCGGAGTATATTTTGTAACTCCAGGAGACTCCATTGCAAACCTGTAAGGTGAATAAGAATGAACAGAAAGGAAAAGTCTGCCTTCTTCTATATCTTTTGGCATTTTAAATGCGACTGCCAGGGCTGAATCTGGAGAAGCCTGAAGCGGAGGAATTCCTACAAAGCGTTTTTTGTTATTTCCACCGGTTGCACGAATTGCGTCCAAAGCATCCTGATTCAATTTATTGAGGGTTTCGGCTGCATCACGACAAAGTTTTTTGTTAGGATCAAAATACCATTCATTTGAAGTTCCACGCAGGCGAGGTTCATTCATCGTTTCAAAAATAAGATGTTCATCATACTCATCATTGAAAACGTTTCCTACCTGGGTCCATACTTCTGTTAAAAAGTAAGATGATTCTTCGTAGTTTGTAGAGTTAGGATAATAGCCCGAACAATCGTCCATTGGATCTGGAGAAGTCCAACAATCATGATGAGAATTTATGATAACATAAAGCCCATCTTCAATCGCCCAGTCAACAATTTGTTTTACACGCTTCATCCAGTCAGGACTGATTTCGTAAGTGTAATCGTCCATGTGGTTAGCCCAAGAAACAGGGATACGAATAGTTTTGTAACCGGCAGCGGCAATTCCATCAATCATGGCTTTAGTAGTCTTTGGCTGTCCCCAGGAAATTTCCGAATTAACAGAATCTCCATTTCCGGTAGCATCCAAAGTATTACCTAAAATCCAACCTGCTCCCATCTGTTTTGCAAGTTCAATAGCAGATTTTTCTTTAATTTTCTTTTTTCCCTTTGAAGACTCTGCAGAACAAGACAGACAAAGGCCAGTAAAAATTGCGAAAGAAAGCACCATTACTCCCAATCTTTTTTTCATTTTTTTGTAACACCTCCTAGTGTATCTTTCAGCGTAATACAGAATAATGTTTTTCATTGTTTCAATATCTTTGAAAATTGTATTTTTAGGGGTTTTCATAAATCACCTATGGTGCAAGTCTAATTTCCACTTTTAA
>CAVFQN010000177.1:0-9418 GCA_963624615.1 Treponemataceae bacterium
AAAAATTTTGACATCTGAAAAAACTGATGTATAATTTTATTAACAATGTTATACGAAGTGTCATCTAAAGCTTATGCAAAGGTTAATTTTGGGCTAAATGTTTGCCCTCGGAGATTTGATGGTTTCCATAACATTGAAAGTATATTTCAGACAGTTGATCTTTATGATGAATTGCTTGTAACGCCAACTTGTGACCGAGCTTGTATTGTTCAATGTGATTCAATGCAATTGCCTGAAAATAATACTTTAACTAGTGCTTATAATGCTTTTTGCGAAGTTACTGGGCGGAATTCCACAGGTGTTAATGTAAAACTGATTAAAGGGATTCCTTCTGGTGGAGGATTGGGTGGCGGTTCTTCTGATGCTGCTGCTTTAATCCGGACTTTGGAAAAGTTGAATGATATAAAACTGACAGATAATCAGTTGGATTACATTGCTTCCAAAACTGGGAGTGATGTTTTCTTTTTTATGCATTGTAATCAGGAGGGTAGAGGAGCTGCCCTTGTTACTGGTCGAGGCGAGTGTGTAAAAAAAATTAATCCTAGAACTGATTTATTTTTGGTGATGATTTTTCCTGATGTAAAATCTTCGACAAAAGAAGCTTATGCTTTGGTGGATAAAGCTTTTGAAGATGGGAAAAACATAAAAAGTCCTGAATTAAAGGATTTGGAAAGTATTTATAATAAAACGCTTGAAAATTGGACTTTTGTAAATACTTTTACACCGGTTATTGCAGAGAAATATAAGGAGATTTCTGATGCAATAAGGGATTTAAAAAAAGTTGGTTGTTGTTATGCTGAAATGTCAGGTTCAGGTTCAACAGTTTATGGAGCGTTTACTTTAAGGCAGCAAGCGATTTCCGCAAGTAATTTGCTTGGTGGTACTTGGAATTGTAAACTTGTGCAGACAATTTAGTTTGCAAACGGAAATTTTGCGGAGGTAGGATTTATGCAGATTACCGAATTAAGAATCAGAAAAGTTGAAGATGAGGGAAAGCTTAGAGCTTATGTAACAGTTACATTTGACAATTGCTTTGTAGTTCATAACGTAAAAATTATTGAAGGTAAGAGCGGTTTGTTTATTGCAATGCCTAGTAGAAAGACTGCAAACAATGAGTATAAGGATGTAGCTCACCCAATTAGTCCAGAGTTCCGTTCAGAATTGCAGAACAAGATACTTGATGAATATAATGCTGGGCATGTTGAGTCAGGTACTTCACAAGAAGATTAAAATCTGATATATTAGATGGCGACTTTGGGCCGTCGTCAAGCGGTAAGACACGGGCTTTTGGTGCCCGCATTCCACAGGTTCGAATCCTGTCGGCCCAGGAATGGAAAATCCCTTTGCAAAAAGCAGAGGGATTTTTTTTGTCCTGGCGGTCAAGTGGGGCGTTGCGGGGCATGAGGTTGGGGGAATTCTTGGGGCTAAAGTGAATGGAATGGGGAAATCTATTTTGCCCCGCTGGGAGGGGTAGGCCGCAACGAAGTGCGGCCGAGGGGAGGGGCTCCTCCCCCTTCTAAAAAATAAAAACTTGTCTTGAATGCTCTATGAAAATTTGTTATAATCTTGAAACATTTTTAGAGATATAAGGAGCTTTAAGAAAATGAGTAAGCAGACAATTAATGCTAAAATCCGTACAGCTACCGGTAAAACAGCTGCTAAAAATCTTCGCAAAGAAGGACGTATCCCTGCTGTTGTTTATAACGCAAAGGGCGAAGCAACTTCTATTGACGTAGATGAAGTAGAATTCAACAAGGTTTGGAGAACTATCACTCCAACTACATCTGTAACCTTGAATGTTGAAGGAAAAGAATCTTTGGCTTTGATCAAAGATGTTGAATACAACATTCGTACAGACAAGGCTTTGCACGCTGACTTCTTTGTTCCAGAAACAGAAGAAAAATTGGTAATGAAGATTAAGGTTCACTACACTGGAACTCCTGCTGGGGTTCTTCGTGGTGGTTTCAAAAAGGAACGCAATAACGAAATCAAAATTAAGGCTAAGATTGCTGATTTGCCAGAAACAATCACTGCTGACATTTCTAAAATCAATGTTAGTGAAGCACTCCGCGTAAAGGATTTGGATCTTGGAAAGAATGTAGAAGTTCTTACTCCTGCTGAACTTCCTTTGGTAACTGTTTCTCCAGCTCGTGGCTAATTTTACTCGCTTGTAGTATAATAAAGGCTGTCCTTTTTTGGGACGGCCTTTTTTTATGTCTGATTTTGAAAAAAATGTTTTACTGGGATTGAAAACTTGCATTGGGGAGGGATTGGCACTTCGAGAAAAAAGTTGCCCACCACTTGCCGGGATTTCACACCGGGAAGAAAATCTCCCGCGTCTTGGGGCGGCTGTTTCTGGTGGTGCTGATTCTGTTTCTCTTTTGATTTCCCTTTGTCATATTTTGTCTCCCCTGGGGCTTTGCCTGGAAGTTATCACTATAAATCACAATATCCGCCCTAAAGAAGAAACTGCCGGCGATGCTTTATTTGTCCAATCTTTATGCCAAAAATTAAATGCTGATGGTTACAGGGTCAACTGTTCGGTGGTGGAGCTGCCCTTGGGGGCGGTTGCTGACCTTGCCAAAAATCGTAAATCTGGGGTGGAGGAAGCTGCCAGATTTTTGCGTTACCAGGCTTTTGACCGTTTTATTTTGGAAAAAAATCTTGATTTTTTGTGTCTGGCTCATAATCAGAATGACCAGATTGAAACTATGCTGATGAGATTTTTGCAGGGGGCTTCTGTAGAGGCTCTTGGGGGAATTGCCAGAGCCCGGGGAAAATATATCAGGCCTCTGCTGGGTATTAAAAGAAGCGAAATCGAAGATTATTTGACTGGCCAGAATATTTCCTGGCGAACTGATAAGACGAATTTTGACGCCCAGTATCTGCGTAATAAAATCAGATTAAAATTACTGCCTTTTTTGGAAGAAAATTTTCCCGGCTTCCAGTCTGCCTTGCTTAAGGGAAGTGAGCGTTATTTTTGCGATGGGGATTTTATCAAAAAATCTGTTGAAGACTTTCCTTTGGTGATAAAAAATGATTGTGTTCAGATTTCTCTTTCCGATTTTAATGGCCTGGCTCAAAGTCAAAAAATCAGGGTGATTTTGAGGGCTGGAAATCTTTTGGGGGAGGAAAGGCGAATTCCTTATCAGTTTATAAAAGATTTTTTGAAGGGGCTGGGAAATTGCCAGGGGCAGGCTTTCCGCAAAGTTTTTGGACAGCTTGAAATTTCTTATGAAAAATCTTCTATTTTTGTTAAAAAGTTCTGTAAATCTCAAACTGATTTAGTTTTTTTTGATATAATTGAAGAAAGTGGACTTTTTGAGTTTCCTTTTGGCCAATTGATTGTTTATGAAAGTGAGTGCCAGGGTGAAAAATCTCTTTCGCTTTGCATCAATGGTCAAGATTTGCCATTAAAATTGCATTTTCCATTTATTGTGAGAAGCCCAAGGCTGGGGGACGAAATTGAAAGTGCAGATGGAAAAATGAAAAGTCTTTCTGATATTTTTAATGATTGGAAAATTTCTGATGCTGATAAAAATCTCCTGCCTGTAATTCAGAATCTTGATTGTGCTGAGCAAAAAATTGTCTGCCTGGCTGGAAGTTTTTTAGGATATAAGGATTGGATTGTAAAATTATGAAAAAGTTTTTTGTTCTGTTATTTTCCCAAGTTTTTTTTATGATGATGATTTTTGCTCAAACTTCTGGTCAGGCTTCTAGTCAGACTGCTGGTGGGGCAGGCGGAAAATCTTTCGCTTCTTCTGCAAATCACAATACTGCTCTGCGATGTTTAAAACTTGCCGAAAACTGCCTGGTTGGGAAAGACTGGACTAACGCCGAAAAACAGACCGACCTGGCTTTGACTTATGACGATTCTATTTCGGATTTGTACTACGTTAAGGCTGCTGCCTGGATTAATCAGGGAAAAAATAGGGCCCAGGTTCTGCCCCTCATCGAAAAAGCCTTTGAAAAGGAAAATTGGCTTGGTTATAACAAAAATGGGGCAAGAATTCTTTATGCAGATTTACTTTCCGATACTGGACTTTATTCACAATCTCTATCCTTTTTGGACTCCAATCCTCTGATTTATTCTGCCGACGCGGAATTTATCCGTATAAAAAATTACTATAGAATGAATACCCAGGAGTCTGTCAACAATGCCCGCCTGAAATTGAACACTTCCCGTCGTGTCTATCCTTCAGATTCTCGTTTTCCCCGCATTTTCTTTATGTTTGAATATATGTACATGAATTATGCTGAATTGCAGGGCAGACCTTATGAAATTCCTGAAATTGTGCAGACTGTGGCTAATTTTTATATCCAAAAACTCCCAGATTATTCTGATTCTGATACGGAATTGGAAATTCTGGCTGCATTTTTTGCAAGTGGTGATGAACAGGTTCGTTTAGCTAGGGCAATTGAGGCAAAAAGCAAGTCCAGCAATTCTCTGCTTTCTCTTTTGGCTTTAAAAACTGGCATTTATTCAGACTCCCAGGCGTATGATTCTTTTATGGAAGCCAGTGATAATGCAATTTCCCTCCGAAATCTGGAAACTTTGCTTTTGAATTTGTCTGACGATCAGGTAAAAGACAAGGCCCTGGAAAAACTTTTGAATTATGACGGTTCGATTTTTATTGACAACAATTTGGATTTACAGGAAGAAATTAAAATTGAATATGAGACGGGGCGGCCTCTGTATATAAAATATGACCAGAATGATGACGGCCTTACTGACCTTTATGCGACTTGTGATTTTGGCTCTCCACTCCTGGTTTATTTTGAAGAAAACCGATCTGAAGTTTTTTATGATAAATATCCTTCCGTTTCAAAAATTTCTTTTTTGACAGAAAAATTTGATTTTAATTTTTTGCATGACGAATATTATTTTTTACCATTTGAATTAAAGCCTGATTCTATCATCAGTTTGTTGGGACTGGATTTTTATATTCCTGATTTTGCAAGGGAGTTGGATGAAAATGGGGGGCTGGTTAGTCAGAAAATAAATCCTCCAAACCCTGCCGATTTAATTAAAAAAACATCTTCTGTTGATTTGCCAATTACGGAACGTGAAAATGCGGTCGTAAAATATCAGGCGGTGGACGGCCGGCTTGTTTATGCAAATTTTTACGAAAATGACAGGCGGTACGCTTATTGTGATTTTAGCCAGGATTATCCGATTTACAGATATGTAGATTATGATAATGATGATTATTTTGAAACGACCGAAACTTATGATTTGCTTTCTGATGATGGCGATCTTTCTGATGGTGGCGATGACGATGAAGGTACTGTAGATTTTTCTTTATATGATAAGGCTGCAATTCAGGGTGTTTTTTCTGCGGCTATTGGAGATGCAAAAGTTTATCTTAAAAAAGTGGCGATTGACCGTAACGGCAACACTTTTTACGAATTCAGCCAGCAGTTTTTGGAAAAAGGCGGCAAAATTACCCTCTGGGATAACGATGATAATGGAGTCTGGGACTGCCAGTATATCCGCTATCCTAAAAAAGATGACGATTCTCTGATCGAAGAAACGATATTTTTTGATACAAACGGACTTCCTCTAATCCTTCCTCTAATCACTTTGACTCTGCTGGACGCAATTCCTGTCAAAATGATTTATAAAAATTCCGAAGTGATGATTTACGCAGGACAAAATGACAATCTTTACTGGATTGAAGAAGAAGGCTCTGTGGAAATGGAAGATGAAATCCTGAACTTTGTAAATGCCGGTGGGGCTCTGCCAGGGCTTACCCAAAACAATGCCCCCCTGCAAGAGGGGCAGGAGGGAGGACTTACTCAAAAAAGTCTTACCCAGGGGGCTATTAATCTTCTTGAATATGAAGGTAGTCGGATTTCTGTGATTAAGGTTTCCGAAAATTATTATTGTAAAATTCTTCCAGAATCTGAGGTGCAGGAATAATGGTTCTTTCAAAAAATAAGTTATTTGCAGCTTTAGTTTTTACATCATCATTATTATTTTGCTCCTGTCTGTCTGTAAAACAGCCAAAATCAATAGTCCAGCCCTTAAATTATTCTGATGAAGATATTGTCAAAATCGAAATTGAAAGAATAAATTCCATGATGGAAACCGAGCCGGTCAGGGCCTTGTGGAGAGCCTTGCTTTTGGACCGGGAAGATGTCATCACCAGGGCGAAAACAAACCTGGAACTGCTTTTTCAAACAGCGATTGATGAAAAAGATTATCTGAATGCAAAAAAATATTACAAATCTCTGATTACTGCTGGCTGGAAATCTGAAGAATACACTTCAGACGAAATTGAAAAGCTTTACAGCCAGGACGTACCTGGCCTGACTGGCGAAAATCAAAAAGCCCCAAAAACAATTGAAGATTGTATGGAAGCCACTGTGACAATTTGGGTGGATCGGGGAGTTACCGTAAAAAATGGGGCCGGCTATGCTGATATTGTAATTGGCTCAGGATTTTTTATAGACAAACGGGGGTATTTAATCACAAATCACCATGTAATTGATTCGATGGTAAATCCAAAATATGAAGGCTATTCAAGGCTTTATATAAAACTTTTGGATGACCCCGACACCAAAATTCCTGCAAAAGTTGTAGGCTATGATTCTGTTTTGGATCTGGCACTTTTGAAAGCCGAAATTGAACCAAAAGTTGTGTTAAATCTTGGCAGCAGTAAGGATTTGCACCTTGGCGATAAAATTTCTGCAATTGGAACGCCTGTCGGTCTGGAAGGAACCCTCACATCTGGAATTATTTCGTCTACAGAGCGAAAACTTTTTTCTATGGGGGACGTTTTCCAGATAGATGCGGCTGTGAACACAGGAAATTCTGGGGGACCTGTAATTGACCAGAATCTGAATGTTCAGGCTATTGCTTTTGCCAGTATTTTATATCACCAGGGCTTGAATTTTGCCATTCCCGTAGAATATTTGCGGCAGGAATTGAATTTCTTGTATCGTGGAGACCAGGTTCAGCATCCCTGGCTGGCTTGCTACGGTCACACAAAACGTCAGGCCAAAAAGAAAACTGGCCTTGAAATCCAGTATATTTTACCTGGCGGGGCTGCTGCTATGTCTGGCTTCCAGGTTGGCTATGTAATTACAGAAATTGACGGTTGCAAAATCACCAGCCTCGAAGATTTTCAATTTTTGATGATGGCTTACGAACCAGAAACTCTGCTTTCCTGTAAATTTCTTGATAAAGACGGCCAGGAAAATGAAAAATATGTTTATCTTGATAAAAGACCGGAAGATCCTGGTTGTTTGGTGCTTGAAAGTGATTTTATACAAAATGCTTTTGTCCCTCTGTTTGGAATGAAATTGAAGCCTTCATCGACAATAAGCAAAAATTCTTATACAATAGAATACGTTATAGGTGGAACTGCCGCCGATGAATCAAATTTTTCGGAATATGATTCTGTTTCCGTAAGAGATATTAAATTTGATAAAGAAAATGAGTATATTTTTGCTCAAATCTACACAAAACGCCGAAAAAAAGGCTTTTTGGATATAGTCATGGTACTTTCTACACCTTATGACTCTTCTTATTATTTTTAGAAGCCCTTAATTCAGGGACTTTTACGGATAAGCAAAAAAAATCAAAATAAATCAGGGGAATTATAATGACTGAAATGAAATACAAGCGCAACTTTTGTATTGTTGCCCATATTGACCACGGAAAATCTACTTTGTCGGACAGGCTTATTCAAAAAGCCCACATCATTGATGACCGTAAAATGGTAAATCAGATTTTGGATAATATGGATATTGAGCGTGAACGTGGTATTACAATCAAAAGTCAGGCCGTTACAATCCCTTATCACGCAAAAGATGGCCATGACTATGAATTAAACTTTGTAGATACTCCAGGCCACGTCGATTTTTCTTACGAAGTTTCCCGAGCTATTGCTTCTTGTGAAGGGGCTTTGCTTCTGGTGGACGCAACCCAGGGGGTGGAAAGCCAGACTGTGAGCAATATGTACATGGCCCTGGAACAGGATTTAACGATTGTCCCTGTAATCAACAAAATTGACCTTGCTTCTGCTGATATTCCAAGCTGCCAGAACCAGATTGAAAATGAACTGGGGCTTGATCCTGCCGACACCCAGTGTGTTTCTGCCAAGACAGGGGAGGGTATTGATGATTTGCTTGAAGCAATCGTTACAAAATTTCCTGCCCCAAAAGGAGATCCGAACGGAAAACTCCAGGCTCTGATTTTCGACTGCCATTACGATATTTATCGCGGGGTTGTCGTTCATGTTCGTGTAATGCATGGTCGCCTCAAAACAAATGATTTAATCAAAATGATGTCTACGGACACTTCTTATAAAGTAGAGCAGTGCGGTATTTTCAAAATCAATTATGAAGAAACCGGCGTCCTGGAAGCTGGCGATGTAGGCTATATTATTTCCGGCTTGAAAACCGTTTCCGACGTCCGCGTTGGTGATACAATCACGACTGTAGAAAATCCTGCCGACTCTCCATTGGCTGGGTTTAAGGAAGTAAAACCGGTTGTTTATTCTTCGATCTACCCTATGGATTCCAATGATTATGATGAATTAAAAGATTCTATGGAAAAACTTAAACTCAACGACGCCAGCCTGGTTTACGAAAAAGACAATTCTCTTGCCTTGGGAAACGGTTTTCGCTGCGGATTTTTGGGACTTTTGCACCTTGAAATTATCCAGGAAAGACTGGAACGCGACTTTGACCAGGCGGTCATTTTTACCGCTCCTTCTGTAAGATATTTGCTTCACCTGTCAAATGGCGAAGAAATGTACATCGATAATCCTTCCGAATATCCGCAGGGACGAATTAAAGATTCCGAAGAACCTTACATCAAGGCCTCTGTTATTACTCCTGCCGAATTTTTGGGTAATATTATGGCTTTGTGTACCGAAAAACGTGGCGTTCAGACAAATATGCAGTATCTGGACACAAAACGCGTGGAACTTTCCTACGAAATGCCTTTGGCTGAAGTTCTTTTTGATTTTTATGACAGACTTAAATCTTATAGTCGTGGCTATGCTTCTTTTGATTACGAGGTTATTGGTTACCGCCCGACAGATTTGGTAAAAGTCGATATTCTTTTGAACGGAAAACCGGTCGACGCCCTTTCTTTGCTTACTTTTAAGGATAATGCAGTTGCCAGGGCCCGCAAAGTTTGCGAACGTCTCAAAAATGAAATTTCCCGTCAGCAGTTTAAAGTTGCAATTCAGGGGGCCATTGGTGGCCAGGTAATTGCCAGAGAAACTGTAAATCCTGTACGCAAGGACGTTTTGGCAAAATGTTACGGCGGTGATATTACCCGAAAACGTAAACTTTTGGAAAAGCAGAAAGAAGGTAAAAAGCGCATGAAGATGATTGGGGATGTTGAACTCCCTCAGAGTGCCTTCCTCGCAGTTCTGAAAGAATCTGATGATGATAAATA
>CAVFQN010000178.1:0-4239 GCA_963624615.1 Treponemataceae bacterium
TCGTAGAATAATCCTCTTACAATAATTCAAAAATCTTTTATAAAATGGGATTTTATATTTCTTTTTGAATGTGGAAACGACTTCTTCAATAGGAAGATTATCACCGAATTTCGATTTTAAATCGTTCCAGTAGCGGACAATCCAGACATAAAGATCGGCGACTGTTCTTTTTGGGAAAGATTTGAGAATATGTTTTTTTTCGATATTTATGGCAAGTGGCAGATAAACATTATGGAACCAGGAAAGAATGGCGTCTTCCATAGAGATTTCTTCTGTTTGATGAAGATTCATGTAATATTTATGGGTCAAAATGTGGTTATAAATTACGTCGTAGCGGCCTGTTCGGGAAAAATCCAGGCACCAGTATTCTGTTATGTCACCAAATCCTGTTTCGCTATAAAAAACGCGTTTTTCGTAGTTGATAATCTGCTTTACGATGTCATTTATGTTATCAGGCTTTTTTAAGACAATTTCGCTCTGGAGAGAAACTACTTCGGCGTCAATAAATTCTGTTCCCCGGGATTTTGCTACAGAAACGCGGTGATTTCCGTCGCGGACAAAATAAAGTCCCGCAATTTCGTAAACTTTGATTGGGGGTAAATCTATAAATCGGATGGCGGCTTCGTCAACGTGTTCCCAGCGGTTTTTGAGATGGGAACTTTTTGGGAAAAATCTGTTGTCAAAATCCTTATATCTACCTTCGCTGCCTACAATTTTGTCTATTGGAATTACTTTCATTCCAATGTAAGTTTCGTTTGTAGGCTTTATCATCTGTTTTACATCATTTAAAGAAATCAAAGATGCTTCTTCTGGAGAGAGAAAATGTTGTATTTCGTTGAAAAAGGCTTTGTTTTTTGCTCTGTAGAAGTCTTCTTCTGATTGTGTTGCAGTTAAATTCATTGGTGATTATTCTCCTGAGACTCTGTTTTTATTGGTAATTCTATTACGTAGTGGGCATAGGCATTTACGACTGTGGTGTCAAAATATTTTCCAACTCTTTCTTCTCTCATATCATAAAGATGAATGTGTCCATGAACCATGTAGGTTGGCTTGTATTTCTGGAGAAACCAGTTAAAACATTCAAATCCAACGTGGCAAGGGTCTTCATGGTCATGAATATGACGTGGTGAAGCGTGGGTCATAAAAATGTCAAGATAAGTGCCATATTTCATTTTATTTTTGATTAAAGAAGGTACGAGTTTTAGTAATTTTAACTTCATCTGAAAATCAGAATACTGGCAGAGTCCTTTGTTGTAGCGTCTTGAGCCAGAAACGCCAGCTATTAAAAGAGGTCGTTTTTTGCCAGTTTTTGGGTCTTCAATCATAAAACGTTCATCAATATAGGATTTGAAGCCCAGATAGGTAGCTCCATGCCCATGGCTTGTATTTTGGTAGACCTGGACAAGTCTTCCGGCTGGTTGGGGAGCTTCTTTGTGATAATAGTGAAATTCTTTTAAATCGTGGTTGCCGAAAACAAAATATGTAGGTTTATTGAAGATTGTAACGATAAAATCTACATAATCCATAGGAAGGTCGCCGGCACACAAAATCAGGTCAATATCAGAAAAAACTTCTTTTACATTTTGATTGTAAATGAGAGGATCAACATAGTCGGAAACACAAAGAATTTTCATTTATTTTCACCAGCCACCTTGCTATTTTGAACCAGCCTTGGCCAGTAATTGTTCAAGTTTTGGCTTTTCAATAAGTTCAACAGGTCTGTTTTCGGCATAACGCTTTGCGGCGGTATTAAAATCCGAACTGGAGAACATATATCCTTTTACGCTATTTTGACTTTTCATAGCATCCAAAGTTTCGTGAATTTGCTGTTCGCTGACAAGTTCCGAATCCCTGTAAAAACGGATAAGGAAAACTTGTTTTCGGACAGACATCCAGGATTCGTCACCCTTGTTGATAGCAGTGAGCTGGCAGCCCCATTTTTTTGTATCACAAGAAAGAATTTGAAGTCCCAGCCCTTTTGTAACGGCATTTTTACAAATGAGGGTAAATTCTTCATTGCTGCAGGTGAGGTAATCTTTAAGATAATCATTGGCCTGCAAATCTTTATATTCAGAAAGTTTGGCGGCTACGTCCCTAAAACCTTTGTTTCGCTTGTAAATTTCTGTCCATTGTTCAATTGCCTTGTCAATTTTGCGGACTTTTTCGTAGCACATTCCCAAAAAATAGCGGGCGTACAATGTTTCAGATTGGCTGTTAGTTTTATCTAGTTCGATGGCACGCTGAAAATCTACTGCAGCGTTATCATAACGGTTGGCAAGCATATAGCAGGAACCGTGCTCGATAATAGCCTTTTGTTTTACATCCTGATCCCGCTGGGCTTTTTCAAAAGCCTTGAGGGCTCCGGCAATATCTTTCGCGTCTTTTAGAATTTTTCCAAGATAATAGTAGGAAGAATATGTGTCTGGGCTTAATTTGATGGCCAGGTCAATTTCTTTTTTTGCTTCGTTGAATTGTTTTGTCCGGTAAAGCATAAGTCCGATTTCTGCGTGGGCTTTTGCGTGTTTTTTATCGAGCAAGGCACATTTTTGCATAAAGCCCAAGGCCAAATCATAACGGTTCTGCTGTTCGTAAATGCGGCCGACCTGATAAAAGTTATCGGCAGTTCTAGGATCCTGTTTTGTGAGAAGAAGATAGTTTTTGAGGGCATCATTTTGCTGATTATACTGCAATAAAAGCTGGGCATATTCCTTACGGAAAGGGAGTTCCTGAATCTGCTCGCCAAAAAGGGCATTTTGATCTACAGTTTTATATTCAATTACCGCAAGTTCTGGTCTGTTATCTTTTATATAAGCTTTTCCAAGATAGTAGTGGACCAGGTAATTTTTATTATCTTTTGCTAAAATCTGTTTGCAAATTTTGATTGCCTTGATTGTTTTGCCTTGTTTTATGAGTTTAGGAATTGCTTCCAGTTTTTTTGGGGACAAAACATTTTTTACGATAACAAATGTAAGAATTGAAACAACAGATGCTAGGATTATGATAATGATTATAGTCAACATCTTTTTTCAAAACTCCAAAAAAGACAAAGATGATTAAGGGCATCTCTAAGTTTTTGAAATAGCAAGACTTAGAAGTGCGCACTTTCAAAGTTACCTCTAAAAAATGCAATTTTTAGAGGTTCCCTTAAGTATATTAAAAAATACTCGATAATTAGAGTAGTAAATTTATGTCGATGTGTCAAACACGAAGAAAATAGCAGAAAAATTGAAGATGTTTAAGATGAAAAATATAAGAATAAGATTTTTTATTTTTGCGGTGGTTATGATGATTTTTTCGGGATATGCCTTTGGCGAAAAAATCACCTACCAGGGAGCAGACATCACCTACCAGGCGGCAACTGCAAAATTATCCCAGGGCGAAAAACTTTTTAAGGAAAATAAGTCGAAAGAGGCTGCCCAGGTTCTGGAAAATGAGATTTTAAATGGTCAGATTTCGGCAAATACTTATAATTTTCTAGGTCTGGCCTACTATCAGCTGGGAGAATATGGAAAATCTGTGGACGCTTTTGACAGGGGTATAAAGGCCCAGCCGACTAATACAAAAATTCTGGCATTTAATAAAGGAAATTCTTATTATGCTATGAAAGATTATACTTCGGCGGTGTCAGCTTATTCTCAATCCCTTGCTGATGACGAAAAATTTTATGATGCTTTGTTAAATCGTGCGAATTCTCTGTTGATGGCTAATCAGCTTAAAAATGCAAAAAATGATTATGAAAAATTTATTGAAAAATGTCCTCAGAACGAACAGAAGGGAAAAATTGAAGCTCTGATTCGGGCTTTATCGGATGAACTGGCCAGGAGGGAAGAAGAAGCTCGTATCCTTGCTGAACAAAATAAGGCAAAATGGGAAAAAATTGATCCTTCGATAAATGAAAATCAGCTTGTTGATAATACTGTTTGGGAATTGGTTGATGATTTGATGGAAGATGGGGAAAGTATTGCGGAAAAAGACGGTGAAAAGGAGATAAAAGAGGACTGGCAGAAATTTGATGCGGCGATTGTAGAAGCTCAAGAGCCTGAGAAAAAAGACTGGCAGGCAGTTGAGGCTAGAATTAGTGAAAATACTATAGAAAGGCAGGATGATTGGGAAAAAATCGAAAATCAGTCATCAAAAGAGTTTTCCTTGACTAGTGATGATGATAAAGATGGTGATAATAGTGATGATGCTGGAGAACTTGCTGATAATAATGAAGATCCTAGTAATATAAATGAAGAA
>CAVFQN010000179.1:0-10879 GCA_963624615.1 Treponemataceae bacterium
TCGCTTTGTGGGATAATATGTGTACATACGCAAGTACTGGTGATTCAAAATCTGGTGAAAACCACGGATATTTTAACCGCAACACTTTGAAATGGTACTTCCCGGAAATTATCAATGCAATGATTGCCGAAGTTTACCAGCAGTAGGTTAGAAAATAGCAGGATAGCCACACAAGTCCAATTTTGCTAGAATGTCTTTCTGATTGAGAGGATAAAACTTTTCTCTAAAACAGGAATAAAAAATGACAGATCAGGAATTGGACAATTTTCTTGTTGAAACATTAAAAAATATTCTAGCCGACACAAAAGAATGTGCCGATTACGTCAAAAATTTTCACACCCCAGAATATGAAGAAATCCAGGAAGATTACGCCTACATCATAGACGATATTTCGGACCTTTTGAAATCCGTCAAAGGAATTGATGATTTAGCAGATTGTGATGATGACAGAATTGGTGACGTTTTTACTTATCTTGAATCTTATGCTGATAATTTTGTAATTTCCCAAGAGCCTGGCCAAAAAGAAAAAGATTTGGCAGAATTTGAAAAAATCGAAAGTCTGCTAAATCTTTTTTATGATGAGGATGATGGGGACAAAAATTCGTAAAAATCTTTATCCCAATTATGAGTCCTTATTTTACAACTGATGTAGCCCAGGTCTTGCATTTTTCAAGACCTTCATCATCAGGAGTAAGATTTATCATCAAATTTTCTGCTGCAATTAATCCACCTGCAGCTTTTACTCTATCTTCCCAATCACGAAGCCACTGACCATCGCCCCAATCATAAGAACCGAACAAGCCAACTTTTTTTCCAGAAATTGAACCTTCAATTCCAGCAAAAAATTCTTCCATTGTATCTTCCAGGACTTCATCTCCCATTGCAGGACTTCCCAAAAGAATTACATCACTAGCAGTAACTGCACCAGCATCAGCACTATCAGCAGTTCCAAAAATAACTTCTGCACCTGTTGCTACAACTGCATCGTTAATAGCATTTGCCATAGCTTCTGTGTTACCAGTTGTACTTGCATACACGATTGCAACTTTCATAATAACCTCACTTATGCGACTATTTCAGTCTCATTTTTATATTTTGTGATTATCTGAGGGATAGAATATCCTTCGTCAAACCATTTTTTGCACATCTGACTACAATTTTTGTATTTGCAGCAACAAATTTTTGCCATTTCCGGATTTGAATAGGATTTCCAATATCCACAGTATTTACAGTTTTTACCCTGATTTTTTTCAAAATTGATGACGTCTTCGAGAGGGTAGCCCAAAAAAATCCCAACTTCATGAGGAAAGCCCTGGCTGGTTTGTAGACGGTAAAATAATTCATTCAAGACTGCAAAAGTTCCTTTTTGAACAGGATACTTTTTCCCTTTCAGATAAGCCTGCACCAGAATATCTCCCAAAATCTTACGAATCCAGATTAAATTGTAGGTAAAAATCATCATCAGATTGTTGGAAGTTCTAAAAGATTTAATCAAAATACCCTGGCGAAAATATTTACTTTTCCAGACTCTGACTTTTGCCTCTGAATACAAATCAACATTTACCGTAAACATATTGCCCGGTTTTATTCCACACAAGGATGGTGCTCCACATTGAATCATAATCTGGTCTAAAGTTATACGTTAGTTCCTCCTAACAGACTTTACTTATACCTTACCGAAATGACAGAAGTTAGTCAATCCTAACTAATTTGTAGTATATTGTGAACTTTTCGTAAAAGTTTTATATTTCCATCATCAAAAAACAAAAAAGGAGATAAGAAAAATGGAACAGTCAATTAACACAAAATG
Organism: Treponemataceae bacterium; assembly: GCA_963624615.1. GTDB lineage: Bacteria > Spirochaetota > Spirochaetia > Treponematales > Treponemataceae > Treponema_D. Next base: position 1,811 of record CAVFQN010000179.1, read on the forward strand.
TGTTCAGGCCGGCTATACGCCTGGTAATGGAGAACCTCGCCAGATTCCAATCATTCAGTCAACAACTTTTAAGTATGACACAAGTGAAGAAATGGGAGCTCTTTTTGATTTACAGAAAACCGGCTATTTTTACACACGTTTACAGAATCCTACAAATGATTTTGTAGCTGCTAAAATTGCCGCTTTGGAAGGTGGAACTGCTGCCATGCTTACTTCTTCAGGCCAGGCCGCAAACTTTTTTGCACTTTTTAATATTTGTGAAGCTGGCAGCCACATTGTTGCTTCTTCATCAATTTATGGTGGTACTTTTAATCTTATTTCTACAACGTTAAAAAAGATGGGAATTGACGCAACTTTTGTTGAACCAGACGCAAGTGAAGAAGAACTGAACAAGGCTTTTCAGCGAAATACTCGGGCAGTTTTTGGAGAAACAATTGCAAATCCGGCTCTGACAGTTTTGGATATTGAAAAATTCGCCAAAGTTGCTCATGAGCACAACGTTCCTCTTATTGTTGATAATACATTCCCAACTCCAGTTAACTGTCGCCCAATAGAGTGGGGTGCTGATATTGTTACTCATTCAACAACAAAATATATGGACGGCCACGGAGCTTGTGTTGGCGGTGCAATTGTTGATGCCGGAAAATTTGACTGGCTGGCTCATAAAGATATGTATCCAGGACTTGCAACTCCAGACGAAAGTTATCACGGAGTAAATTATGCAGAACAATTTGGCAAGGGTGGTGCATTTATCACAAAAGCTACCTGCCAGCTTATGCGTGATTTAGGATGTATTCAGGCTCCAATGCACGCTTATATTTTGAACTTGGGATTGGAAACACTCCACGTTAGAATGCCTCGCCATGTTGAAAACGGCCAGGCTGTCGCAGAATTCCTTGAAGCTCAGCCTCAGGTTTTGAGCGTTAATTATTCGGGATTAAAATCAAATAAATACTATGAACTTGCACAAAAATATCTGCCAAATGGTGGTTGCGGTGTTGTTTCTTTTGAATTGAAAGGCGGTCGTCCTGCAGCAGAAAAATTTATGAAGGCTCTTAAACTTTGTGCAATTGAAACTCACGTTGCTGACGCTCGTTCCTGCTGTTTAAATCCGGCAACTTCAACTCATCGACAGATGACCGATGAACAGTTGGCTGCCGCTGGAATTCCAGCTGGTCTTATCAGACTTTCTTGCGGTCTTGAAGATAAAAATGACCTGATTGCAGACTTAAAACAGGCTTTAGCTTCTATCTAAGTTCTAAGTTTTAGGATTGGTAATTGTATGGTGGGGATTTTTTTCTCCGCATTGACTAAAAAAAAGGCGGTAAAAACTTTGATGTTTACCGCCTTTTTTTATGACTTTTCAGCTTTTTTGATTTTTTTTCTAGAAATTTTCTAGTTTTTCTATACGTTTCAGAATAGTTTCTTCTATTTTGCAATAATCCCGCCACCTAAAATAACGTTATCTTTGTAAATTACAACTGATTGTCCGGGAGTTACCGCATTTTGGCACTGGTCAAAAGTGAATTTCCAGGGTTGATCTTTATAATTGTAAGTATCATCTGCCTGTGGAGAGTAGCGTTCAATCGTCGCCATAATAGACTTGCTTCTCAGGCGAATTTTTATCATTGCTTCAAAAGTTTCGTTGGGTTCAATATTTCCCGGCCATACAAAATCATCAGCAATCAAGGAAGATGATGATAAATCGGCTTTTTCTGCCAGTACAATCTGATTTTTTTCTGCATCAATTTTCTGGACATACAGAGGATTTTTTGACGAAACACCAAGTCCCCGTCGCTGCCCGATAGTGTAGTGTTCAATGCCCCGGTGGCGGCCCAAAACTTTGCCATTTACATCAACAAAGTCCCCGGGAATAGAAGGCTTATCTGCAAAAAGTAAATCAAAATAGGTTGAATCTATAAAATCTTGACTTTCCCTACGGTCTGCTGCTTCAAGTCCAGCTTTTTTAGCCAAGTCAAAAACCTCTGATTTTTGAACTCTGGCCAGCGGAAATCGGACTTTTTCCAACAATTCCGACGGAAGCCTGTAAAGAAAATAAGTCTGATCTTTAGAAATATCGTTGGCACAAGCAATCATGCAAGGCTTTTTATCAGTTCCCCAGAGCCCTTGTTTCGGGCGGACAATCATGGCGTAGTGGCCTGTGCAAAAATAGTCAAAATGAATATCCAGTTTTTTAAGGCCTTCCAAAAGGGCCCCGAATTTTATAAAACGGTTACAGCGGATGCAAGGGTTCGGGGTTTTTCCTGCCCGATATTCGTTTTTAAAATATTCCAGAACTTCCTTGTTATATTCCTGACTTACATCAACTACGTGATATTCAATTTCCTGCTGCTGGCAAAAACGTTTACATTCTTCAATATCTTCTTCTTCGCCAGGACTGTAGCAGGCATCGTGAAAGGCTTTTTCTGCCTGAACTTCCGGGATATGGCCGTCCCACAAAGACATAGTCACACCAATTACTTTGCAACCTTTCTGTTTTAAAAGAAGGGCTGTGAGGGTAGAATCAACGCCTCCCGACATTCCAACTACTACAGTTGAACCTGCCGGTGGCAAATCTAAAGCTTCGTAAGTCACATTCATAAGGTATATTTATACTAGCAATAAGGTTTGTAGTCAATTTCAGCCCCTGGACTAAGTTCAGGCCTGTCTAGCCCAAAGACAAGCTGTCTCTGTGAGGGGCTTTTTGTAACACTTTTTATTTAGAGGCTCCCTTTATCTTAAAGAACTTAAAATCCCCAGGAATCATGCGGATATGGAAAATAGTTTCGACTTCTTCGCTGAACTTTTCCATTTGTTTTGTGCAAACAGGCTTAATTTCCCGCGGTTGCCATGGTGGCAGGTTATCATCATCAGGAATAATTTCTAAATTCTTAGAATTTCTCTTAATGTGTATATTAAAATCGACAGGAGCGCAGCCATCATTAGTATAGCAATACAATCCGAAGGCATCATTATCATAAGTAAAGAGAGAAACTCCATATCCACCGTCAATCCAGATTTTTCCCTGACCCAAAAGTTCGTAACGGAGGGCAGTCAAAACATCTTCCGGCAAATCCCGAATTCGCGAAGGCATATCCGGCAGATTGATGACTTCAAAAATTCCATCCCCGTAAGTATCACTCATAATTATTCCTTCGTGATATTCCCCATGACCGGCATTTAATTTAGACCAGGTTGCGTTATTTCTGTGTTCCAGCAAAGGAAAAGAAATCGGATAAGCTGATTTTACATAATTTCTTCCATACAATCCGCTGACCGTAACCTGAAATTCATCGGCATCCAGGCGACGGCCTCTATATCTGATAGAAGTTAAATCAGAGATTTTTTCGCCGCCATTTTCTTCATTCTTCAAAGCACCTATTACAAATCCATTTGTTGCAATAACTTTTCCACCTTTTGCCACAAAATCTTTAATTTTTCCAATAATTTGAGAATCTTTTAGTGAAGATGCTGTTACAAGAACTGCTGTATCTTTTGCATCAGAAGTAAAAATTGGAAAATATGGAGTTGGATTTACAGGAATGCCAATCATACCAAGATAATCTTCCAGGTGGTCTTCCCCTTGAGAATTACAAGGAATGTAAACTGCCAGCCCGGTAGGATTTCCGCAGTCAGACAAAATCCTGTCAATTTTCTGAAACTGAAAGCCCAGAGGTGTTGCCCGCTTGTTGTTGTAAAGAGCCGGCCAGCAGAACATCATAATTTCCTTAGATTTTGAAAAAGCGGTAAGGTAAGCCTGCTCCAGGTAAGTGTCAATTCGATCGCATTCAAATGGGTCAAACCAGCCGCCACCGTTTTTTCCCGGGGCAAGGTTTTCCATGTAAAGGGGGAGTGAGTAGCTCAAATAACGAGGCAAGTGCTGGTCTTGCTGGGCTCCATGTCGCGTTTCGGTTCCTGTGTAAATTCCATCAAAAATATCCTTTTGTTCAAGGGGATTATAGCCTGTTTCCTGGTAACTTTCCCTCCAGTTAGGATATTTTATGATTATTTTGACATTTGGATTTACTTTTTTTGCCGGTTTGATGATAAGATTTTCAGAAACTTCCTTCATTTTTGCCAGGCGAAATTCTTCCCAAGACCGATTTCCTTTTTCTTTGATACAATCCTGGCACATACACTGGGTAAAGAAAAAATCATCAATAATAAATTCATCAAAAAGTCCTGCTGTATATTCCGAAACTTCCTTTAAGCGGTCTCGCATAGGTTGATTGCAGTAGCAAAAAGTATCAAAAAGCCGGTGGCGTTTTTTATCGGATTCATTCAAATCGGGTGTTACGGTTGTAATTCCGCCACTAACTTCAATTCCGTATTCTTTTAAAACTTTTTTTACCATTTGTATTTGTTCCCGGCGGGCAAATTGTCCCCGGTATGTTTCCAGATAAACTTTATCAATACCAACGTATTTTTGAAGCCAGTCTGCTTCTTTTTTAAGTTCTTCTTCGCTGATATGATCAGCCCACTGAGCTACACAATATGTAACAGATTTAAAATTTTTGAATAAAGCCATAAAAAACTCCTGTAAAGGGTAAGGACATCAAAGATTAAGGACATCTCTAAAAATCCCTTGCAAACAAGTATAGCACAGAAGATTTTTTATAAACTCTATGAAAATTGTATAAAAGTGGATATTTATGGGAAAGGTTACCTCGAAAAATTCCAATTTTTAGGTTCCCTTATTTGCAGGCAGGAGGAATATATAGAAAATTTGACGACAAAGCTCTAATGTGCTATATTACAGAAAAAAGGAAATGCCCGATTCTTACGGTCGTCTCCACTATTTTGCTTTATAAAGCCGTCCTAGCGTTGAACATTTGTAGGGCGGCTTTACTTTTTATTCGTCTCTATCTTTTTCTTTTCGATATGAGAGAATTGCTACAACAGTGCAGATAACAGTTGCCACGCAAGCAACAACTGCAATAATTCTGTCAAAAGCCATACGCAAAGCCTCCCGTTTTCAAATTCCGAGATTAGAGTCGGTAGAGTTCGGGAGACGCCGCCTTGAAATCAGGCATTTCCAACAAGAGTGTACTATCAAAAAAAATCTTTCTTATACACACAAAATATTTGTTTTTTCAATAAATTCCAACAAATTCCAACAAATCCCCATTTTTTTCCACATAAAAATAAAAAGTATGTTATAATGGAAAAACTACACTAATTTAATTTTAAAGAGTTCAAAAAATGGAAACAACAAACAAAGAACGTAACTCGTTCACAGGATCTATCGGATTCGTTTTGGCTGCAGCTGGATCTGCAGTTGGTTTGGGAAACATCTGGCGTTTCCCATATTTGGCTGCAAAAGATGGTGGCGGTTTATTTTTAGTCATTTACCTGATTCTTTCTTTTACATTTGGATTTTCGCTTTTGGCAACAGAAGTCGCAATTGGTAGAAAAACCCAGGAAAGTCCTTTAACCGCCTACAAAAAGCTCCACAATGGCTGGGGATTTTTGGGAATTTTCTCATTTGTAATTCCTTTAATCATTTATCCGTATTACTGTGTAATTGGTGGCTGGGTTTTGAAATATCTTGCAACTTACATCTCATGGCAGGGTACAGCAGCCGTTCAAGATGGTTATTTTACTACATTTATTACAGGTTCCTGGCAGCCAATTTTGTTCATGGCAATTTTTGCTATTGCTTCTTTCTATATAGTTTACAAAGGGGTTGAAAACGGTATCGAAAAATCATCAAAAATCCTTATGCCTATCCTGGTTTTTATCATCCTTTTTATCTCTGTTTATTCTTTGACTATAAAACACACAGATTCAAACGGCGTTACCAGAACGGGACTTCAGGGAATGGCTTATTATTTAATTCCAAGTTTTAAAGGAATTACGGTAAAGAAATTTCTGATTATTTGTCTGGACGCTATGGGCCAGCTTTTCTACTCATTGAGTATCGCCATGGGAATTATGGTTGCCTATGGTTCTTATATGAAGAAAAATGTAAATCTTGGAAAATCGGTAAATCAAATTGCAATTTTTGATACAGCCATCGCTTTTCTTGCCGGCTTGATGATTATTTCTTCTTGCTATGTATTCAATGGGGAAGAAGGAATGTCTGCAGGTCCTGGATTGATGTTCGTTGCCTTGCCAAAAATCTTCAACTCTTTGGGTGTTTTTGGAAATATCATCGGAATCATCTTCTTTGTGATGGTTTTGTTTGCCGCTTTGACAAGTGCTGTTTCAATTTTGGAAGCAATTGTTTCCAGTATGATTGATAAATTCAAATGGAGTCGCAAAAAGTCAACTTTGATTATGGCTGCTATCACCTTTGTAATTGCTATTATCGTTTGTCTTGGTTACAACTTGTTATATTTCGAGTTGACGTTGCCAAACGGTTCAAAGGCGCAGATTTTGGACGTTATGGATTACACTTCAAACAATATTTTAATGCCAATTACAAGCCTTCTTACTTGTGTTCTGATTGGCTGGATTTGTAAACCAAAAACAACAATTGACGAAATCACCTTGAACGGCGAAAAATTCGGTCGCAAAGGTCTGTACATTGTTATGCTTAAATACATAGCCCCAGTTCTGCTTTTTGTTTTGCTTCTCACTTCGTTCGGGCTGTTTAACTAGTTTTTAAGGGTATTCTCCTAAAAGATTTTTTTGCCATATAACAAATGTTTTGATATAATAGTACGCAATGAAGATTGATAATGTAAGCGTTCCAGTTAGTCCAGAAAAGATTCAGACCGCAGTTGATAGCGGGGAAGAGATTGAAATTATTGGCTACACCCTTTCTAGAGAGTTTGAAGAGTTTGTTAATAATGTACTTACTCTCTTCCTGGCTTGTTGTCATCAAGAAGTTGCTCTAAGCACCTTGTCTTATAGTTCCGGAGAACTTCTTGCGAATGCAAATAAAGCAAATGCAAAGCGTGTTTTCTTTCTGGAAAAAGGATTAAATATCGAAAATTCTGATGATTACAAGGAAGGAATGATAACTTTTAGTACAGAAACTACTGTAAACAAGGCTTATTATCAGAATTTGCAAAAAGAAAAAGACCTTTATATCAAATATATTTTGTCTTTGAAAAATAATGTCATCAAAATTGAAGTTGTAAACAAAGCAACTTTGACAGACACCGAAACAAAGCGAATCCATCACAAAATGGATAGTGCAAAAAAATATAACAGTATGGAAGAGGCCCTTACTGATATTGACAAAACTGAAGGGTCTGGGCTTGGTCTTATCATCATCATTCTTATGCTAAAACAGATTGGTATTCAAAAAGAATGTTTGCAGGTAGAAAGTACTGATGGCGAAACAATCGCAAGAATTATTCTGCCTGTAAATGAAATTACTCTTTCTACAACAGCAAGTTACAATGAAGATGAAGTAGGATTGGAGTTTATTTAGTCAGATTTTATAGGAAAACACAAAGACTGCTGGGAATTTCGGCAGTCTTTTTTTATAAGAAAGCTTTGACTTTTTTGGAGGATAAAAATAAAAATGAAAGAATACATTAAAGGTGCCAATCCATATATGCCTCTTTGGGAACACGTTCCTGATGGGGAACCCAGAGTTTTTGAATATAATGGCGAAAAACGAGTTTATGTTTACGGTTCTCATGATATTGCAAGAACAGAATATTGTGGAAATAACCAGGTTGTATGGTCTGCCCCTGTCGACGCCCTTACAAATTGGACTTGCCACGGAGTTTGTTATGAAGCTTCCGACAAGTCTATTCTTTTTGCCCCTGATGTTGTTCAAAAAGGTGATACATTTTACTTGTATGCAGCCGAAGACCATGGTTCCAGGGTGATGGTTGCGACCAGCAAAAATCCTGCCGGGCCTTTTACAAATCCTGTAAAAACAGACCTTGGTTTTGATCCAGGCATTCTTGTTGATGATGATGGCAGAGTCTACGCTTTCTGGGGTTTTTGCAAACAATATGCCTGCGAACTCAACGACGATATGGCAACAATCAAAGAGGGTAGCCTTAGAGAAAATCTTATAAAACACTGTAAAGCTGATTGGGCTCCCGACGATGGTAATTATGATGAATCTGATGCCTTTTTTGAAGCATCATCACCTAGAAAAGTAAATGGAAAATATGTTTGTATTTATTCAAAACGCTATTACGACAATTATCCTCAATATGGAGTTGCAGCAGGCGGATGTAATGGTTTTCTTTCGTATAAATACAGCGATTCGCCACTTGGACCTTACAAGGATGGTGGGGATATTAGTTTTAATGGTGGGGAACTTCTTCCAAATCCTGATGGTTCTAAAACTATGTCTTACCGTTGGGGAAATAACCACGGAAGTATTATGAATGTGGAAGGGCAGTGGTATATTTTTTATCATCGTCAGACTGGAACTGATGAATTTTCCCGCCAGGCAATGCTTGAACCGGTAGATGTAGCATCTGATAAAAACGGCAAAATTTTTATTGGAAAAATTACATATAAAGATGGGCAGCCAATTTCTTCAGAACCTGTAGAAATGACTTCGCAGGGGCCTCACATAAATGGTCTGGACGCCAGAAAGATTATTTCGGCTGGCTATGCCTGCCACATTTTTGGTGGAGCGATTGGCGGAACTAACGGTGGCAAGGGTGGAGCCTACATCAAAGCGGTTTACGAGCAAAAAGATGATATTACCGCTCCAATTGTTGATATAACTTCAAACTTGACAGTTGGCTTCCGTTATCTGCAATTTGGTACAAAACCGGCAAAAACTGTCACCGCCCAGATAAAGGCTTTGGAAAATTTGAAAGTAAATGTCAGAGTTGATGATTACAAGGGAAAAATTGTTGCTGTTTTGAAAATGAACAAGGGAGATGATACCGCGAAAGCTGATATTTTGTCCGGTCTGATTGGAAAACGAGCGATTTACTTTGAATTTTTGGCAGATGAAAATGTTAAGGACAAAAAATCTGTTATTGCAGACTTCTTATCTTTTACTTTTGACTAAAAAACGATAACATAAAACTCTCGTAAGTTCTTGCTAAAAGAATTTTAGAGGGTTTTTGATTTTTAAAGTGATTTTTTAAAGTGATGATTAAAAGTTGACAATTTGTAAGCAATGAGGTTGAAATG
>CAVFQN010000180.1:0-2454 GCA_963624615.1 Treponemataceae bacterium
TATGTCCTCTTTTCTTTCAAACCATTTACTACCGGTAATTTTAGTCTTGATTTTACCTGTCATTTTAGCAATAATTAGTGTATGGCTAGTAAAAAAAGAGATGATAAACTTCAGGAAATAATTGAAATTGAACGTCAGCTCGGAGAAATTCAGGATGTTGATGTCCTTTTGGAACGAATTCTTACCGAGACCCGTAAAATTGTAAACGCAGATGCAGGTTCTATTTACGTAACAGAAGGCGATAAACTTAAAATCAAATATGGACAAAACGATACTCATCTCAAGGAATTAGCTCCTGGCGATAAACTTCCTTATACTTGTTTTACTTTCCCTATCAACGAAAAACAGATTTGCGGTTATGTAGCCTTGTCTGGAAAGCCTTTAAATATCCCAGATTGTTATGCAATTCCAGCCGATTCTGTTTATCAGTTCAACAAAAATACAGACCTTACAACCGATTATCATACAAAATCTATGTATACCCTGCCTTTGAAAATGGCAACAGGTCAGTTACTTGGTGTACTTCAAATTATCAACGCCAAAGATGAAGAAGGTCGTGTTATTTCTTTTGATTCAGAAGCGGAACTTTTAATTTCCCATTTTGCTTCAAGTGCAGTTCAGGCTTTGCAGCATGCTTATCTTACTTCAAACATGGTAAAACGTATGCTCAAAATGGCCGAATTCCGCGATCCTAAAGAAACATATCCTCATGTTGAACGTGTTTCTTCATATTCCCTCGAAATTTACGACCGCTGGGCTTTTAATCACAATATCCCAGAAGAAGAACTTCACAGCTACCGAGATAATTTAAAGATTGCGGCAAAATTCCACGACGTAGGAAAAGTTGGTATTTCTGATATTATCCTGAAAAAAACTTTCCCTCGCTTTACGGAAGAAGAGCGCAATATTATGAAAGGCCACACAGTAATTGGTGCTCAGCTTTTTGATCCTCCAGAATCACCTTTGGACAAAATGTCTATGGAAATTGCCCTTCATCATCACGACCGTTGGGATGGTGGAGCGACAGGTTATCCTGGAAATATTAAACTTAACCAGTTTGATATAAGAAACGGCGTTGTTCCTATGTGTCCACCTTTGAAAGGTAAAGAAATCCCTCTAAGTGCAAGAATTGTTGCCGTAGCCGATGTTTTTGACGCTTTGAGCCACAAACGCTGTTATAAAGACGCCTGGTCCATTGAAGATGCTTTTGCAGAAATCCAGAATTCAGCCGGAACCCATTTTGACCCGGAAGTTGTACTGGCATTTATGCAGGTTAGGGATCGCATCTGTTCTATTCAAATGGCCTTCCCAGATGAGCCGGGAGAGTAATTTTTCCTGAGTAATTTTTTCTAAAAACGAGAAAGTTAGAAAGCGAGATTTACTTTTTTAAAAGCTGGTGGATAATTTTATCAAAACAATTGGCAAAGGCGGCAAACTTTTTTTTGTCATAGCCTTCGTTGTAGTGTTTTACCAGCCCGACATTTGCAAGCTGTAGGTCAAAATCCCTGTTTGAAAGCAGGGGTTTAATATTTTCCTTTGTAAAAACCGTTCCCCTGTCATTTATTGTGGTAATTTCTTTTTGAACAAGCCTGTCCGCAAAAACAATATCCCTGGTCACAACCAAATCATCAGATTTTACATGGTTAAAAATGTAATTGTCGGCGGCGTCTTTTTCTTTATCACAAATAAGCATTTCATAAGAGCCATTTTCATTACAAGGGATATTCTTATTGGCAACAAAATAAACTTTCAGGTTTAATTTTGTTCCCATTTTTACAAGATGATTTCTTACCAGGGCAGGGCAGGAATCTGCATCAATCCAGATTTGAACGTTTTCTGCCAATTACAGCACCTTATCAATTTTGCTAATCATTTCGGCTGTGCGGCGCTCAATTTCTGCAAAATCCATGTCATTTTCAGAAGAAAGATATTCCCCACTTTCCAAAGCCATCTTTTTCTGCTTTTCTTTATACAATTCATCACAAATCATAATTCCAGAAAGAATGGCAGTTTGCAGAGGATTTTTGATAGAAGGGATTTGATTTACGTCGTCAGTAATTCTTTTGTAATATCCGAGAAGTTTTTCGAGATATTCATTATCTTCATTTGCCTGGATTGTAAAAGATTCTCCAAGCATATCAATATGAAGCTTACCCATTAAAAAATATCGAAGCCCAGGTCATCCTGGTTGTCTTCTTCCTCAACAGGAATTTCTTCATTTTCAGGCATTTGTTCCATTGTTTCAAAACTTGGAGCATTTGTCTGCATTATTGGTTCTGAGATTAGTTCGCTACTTTCTGCAGCAAGTGGAGAAAATTCCGAAAGGTTTTCATTAACCTGGCTGGCATTTTCTGCAGGTTGACTTACAGGGCTAGGGACAGTCTGTGGAGTTGGAGTTTGAACAACCTGAGGTTGTGTAATCGTCTGTGCTTGTGATTGAACCTGAGCCTGGAC
>CAVFQN010000181.1:0-6383 GCA_963624615.1 Treponemataceae bacterium
GTTCATGAAATTATTCCAGAAGCAGAAAACCTGATTTATGTTGCCGAAGAAATAGAAAATGCCCAGAAAAAGTGTCACAAAGATGATGTTTTGGGCTACATGCCGGACTGTGATGGAGACCGGGGAAATATTGTTTACTGGGACGAAAAACAGAATAAAGCCGTAATTTTGAAAGCCCAGGAGGTTTTCAGCCTGTCGGTTTTGGCGGAATTGACTTATTCCATCTGGCAACATGGTGATGAAAAGGATTTTAAGCCTGCCGTCGCTGTAAACTGCCCTACTTCCATGAGGATTGAAGAGATTGTCGGCACTCTTGGAGGCCAGGTTTTCAGGGCAGAAGTTGGCGAAGCAAATGTCGTAAATCTGGCACGAGAAAAACGCTCTCAAGGCTACACAATCCGCATTCTGGGCGAAGGTTCAAACGGTGGAACTATCACTTATCCAGCTGCTGTAAGAGACCCGCTAAACACAGTTTTTGCAATACTAAAATTACTTTTGATGAGAGAAAACGGACTTTTCCAGATTTGGTGTGATAAGGCCGGCATCAAATACAATCCAGATTTTACCCTTTCTGATGTTTTGGAAAGCCTGCCAAAGTACACAACGACCGGCGTTTCTGAGCCGAGAGCTGTTTTGCACGTAAAAAATACAGACCATGCAAAATTAAAGGCAGAATTTCAGAAGGTTTTTGAAGCTGAATGGACCAGCAAAAAAGCTGATTTGGAAAAGAAGTACGGAATTTCTTCTTGGGAAGCCATCATCACAAACGGCACAAAAGAAACTCGAAATATAAATGATTTTTCTCTGTCGGGCAAAGGCGGATTAAAGATTTTGTTCAAAGATAAAAACGAAAATCCGCTTGCATTTATCTGGATGAGGGGCAGCGGAACTGAACCTGTTTTTAGAATTATGTGCGATGTCAAAGGCGACAAACCAGAGATGGAAAAAGCCCTGCTACAGTGGGAAAGTCAGATGATTCAAAAGGCAGATAGCTAAAAGCAGATAAAAAAGGCTCAGATTTTTTCTGAGCCTTTTTTTTCGATCGCTCATTCCGGTTCAAATCCTGCCCCCACGCAAAAAAAATATCTTACAAAAAAAAAGAGATCCGAAACTTATCGAATCTCTTTTTCGTCGGGCAGACAGGATTTGAACCTGCGACATCCTGGTCCCAAACCAGACGCGCTACCAGCTGCGCTACTGCCCGTTGCGTGATTAATAATATATAGTATTGTAAAACTTTAATCAATAGGTAAACCCCTATTTTTTTAAATTTTTATTTGGGCCAGGGCTTCAATTTCACCGCCTTTTATAATTCTTTCGCCCAGGGCTTTGATAATTTTTACTGTGCCAGACTTGTTTGCCAGGAGACCATCCTTAGAATGTACTTCACAATGAATAAAATTATCCGTAACAGCGTGATAAATATAATCAGCGGTCACAGGAGACAGGGCCACAGGTCTTTTTACGTTTTCAAAAACGGCAGAAAGTTCTTTGCCTACAAAAGTATTAATATATTTAATTTTATTTTCTATTGCCCAATCTTTTATTTGCTTTGCCCTATCGCCAGAAACAGACTGGGGTACCTTATTTTTCAGGGTGATAGCCACAGTTCCTGGTCTTTCTGAATATGGAAATACATGAACCCAGGCAAAATCACAAGATTTCAAAAGCTGCATTGTTTGATTAAAATCATCATCAGTTTCGCCAGGAAAACCTGTAATTATATCACAGGCTAAAAATGGATTATTTTTTGCTGATTTTAGTTTTTGACAGGCTTGCAGAACAGTCTGGGAATTATAAGCTCGGTTCATCAGCTTTAAGATTTTGTCACTGCCACTTTGAACTGAGATATGAAAATGAGGGCAAACTCTATCATCACTAATAACCCGACAAAATTCATCATCAACAACTTCAGGATAGAGACTTGAAATCCTAAATTTTATAGACTTCGTATTTTCCAGGAGGATTTTTAGCAATTTTGAAAAATTGACAGGATTTCCTTTATAAGAACTTTTATATTGGCCAATATTCACAGTAGTAATCACCACTTCGCTTTGACCTTTTTCTTCCAGTCCCTGAACCCGAGAAATTGCAGTTTCAACGTCCAGGGAAACAGAATGTCCCCGAGCCATATGAATGGCGCAGTAAGAACAAGCAGAATTACAACCATCCTGGATTTTCAGGGAAGCCCTGGAATGAGAAATGAATGAACTTGTAGATAATTTAAAAGAATTTTCTGGAAAACCGGGCCTTATCTGAGGAAGTAAAGATATGTGATGATTAATCAGTTCAGAAAAAGCAAGGCTGTTCCATTGATTTTCTGTCAGAAATTTTTTGAGTAAAAGGGGAATTTCGGCAATCCGGCTCTTCATCTGCCCACCAATTACGCAAACCCTTTTGTCAATATCGCAAATTTCTTTTGGCGAAAGCTGGGCATAACAACCAGTCACCAGGACACTAGCATTAGGAATTTTTTTTAAAATCAGGCGGATAAGGCGACGAGCTTTTTGTTCCGCCTTTTGCGTAACTGTGCAGGTATTTATGATTGATAAAAGAATATCGGGATTTTCATCTTCGGAAGAAGTAATCCCTTTCATTGAGACCGAAAAACCAGCATCTATAAAAAATTTAGCTGCAGATTCACTTTCGATTTGGTTTAATCTGCAGCCTAAAGTTTCAATTCGTATTTGATCCACTTTGTCTTAATTTCTATTGTTTTATTGTATTTTTATTGCAATTTTGCACTGACCCGTTCACGACCACGAGAAGCGTCAATTGAAGAAGAATTCAATCTCAAGGCTTCATCATAAGCTTCCACGGCTTCATAATTATTGCCAGCCATTTCTCTGGCATAGCCAAGACGCACCCACCAGGAATCCATCAGGGGTTCTTTTTTTACGGCAGATGAAATGGCAATATCAGCATGCTGATACCTTGCCTGCCTGATAAAAATTTCACCCATATAATAATAAGCAAGGCCAACTCTAGAGCCACTTTCCGGTGCATTTGCAACATATTTTTGAAATTGTTCCATTGCTCCAGTATTTTTTCCCAAAAAATATTTTGCTTCGCCTAGGATTTCAATAAGTCGCAAATCATAAGGACTGATTGCAAGTCCTTCCACCGCTCTCTGTTCTGCTTCGGCATACTGCTTATTTTTGACCGAAGCCCAGCACATTACAACGTAAGATTCAACGCGGTTGGGATTTTCCTTCAATTCATCTTCACAAACCTGAACCGCTTCTCTGTATTTGCCATTATGATACAAAACCAAGGCGTCCTGTTTTTGACTTTGAGCAAATATTTCGGATAAAGATAATAATACTAGTAAAATCAGGATTTTTTTATTTTTCATTTTCATTTTTCACCATTGTACATTTACCGGAAAAATTACAACCGGGTTCCAAAACAACTTTTGCAGTTGTAATATCGCCGTCAAGAGAACCGGAAGCTGTAACAAAAATTAACTTACTTCCAATTACGTTGCCTTTTACTTGACCGCGAATCAAAACCCGCTGGGCCGAAATATTTGCATTTACAACAGCATTTGTATCAATTACAATGTCGCCTTCAGATTCAATATTTCCATTCACTTTTCCGCGAATCATAAAAGTTTTTTTGATTTTTATATTACCGGTGAAAGAAATATCATCTTCGACAATTGTGTCAAATGCATCATCTTCCAAATCAAAAAAGTCCGTATCTTTTACGTCAAACATAATGTTTTCCCCTAGGAATTACTCGCCAATCCACTTGCCATTGATATCAAAATATTTTTTATTCTGGTCAAAAGATGGATGCTTTCCATCTTTTTCAGAAAGCAAAGGATTTAAGCCTGGTGCTACAGATTTCCAGTCGATGGCAAGAGCTGGATCATTCCACATAAGTCCCCCTTCACCTTTTGGATCATAAAAATCAGTACACTTATAAGTAAAAATTGCTAAATCAGAAAGAACATAAAAACCATGGGCAAAACCTTCCGGAATATAAAACATATTTTGTTTTTCGCTATCAAGGATTACTCCGTAATATTTGCCAAAAGTTTCGCTGCCAGAACGCAAATCAACGGCCAGGTCGTAAACTTTGCCTTCCAGAGCTCGGACAAGTTTTCCCTGAGGATGATGGGTCTGAAAATGCAGGCCTCTCACCCCCCCCTTTGAAGACTTAGACTGATTATCCTGCAAAAACTTCATTGTAAGCCCTGCATCAAAAAAATCTCTTTCACTATAAGTTTCCAAAAAATATCCGCGGGCATCACCAAAAATTTTTGGCTGAATTTCATAAAGCCCTTTGCACTCTTTTCCGTCAATCAAGCATTTTTTAAAGTCAAAAGCCATTTTATCTTCCTGTTACAAATTATTTCCAGCAATATATCCCAAATATCTGCCGTAATCAGTTTTATAGCCTTTTGCCATTTCCAAAAGCTGATTTTTTGTCAGCCAGCCGTTTCTGAAAGCAATTTCTTCGATACAAGAAACATACATTCCCTGGCGCTTTTGAATTGTTGCAATAAAATTGCTGGCTTCCAAAAGTCCGTCATAAGTTCCGGTGTCAAGCCAGGCCATACCACGCCCCAAAAGTTCAACGGAAAGCTGACCGCGATTCAAATATTCATTATTGATTGAGGTGATTTCGATTTCGCCACGAGCACTTGGTTTTACATTTGTGGCAATATCCACAACATCATTTGAATAAAAATAAAGACCTGGGACAGCGTAATTTGATTTTGGCTGGCTAGGTTTTTCTTCAATTCCCAGGACTTTTCCAGTTTCATCAAATTCAACAACACCATAAGCAGTCGGATCTTTTACCAAATATCCAAAAATCACGCTGCCCTTTCCACTTTCCACAGTTTCGCGGGCACGTTTAAGAGTTGTCGTAAAACTCTGACCATAAAAAATATTATCGCCGAGAACCAGGGCAACAGAATCCGAACCGATAAAATCCTTACCAATGATAAAAGCATCAGCAAGGCCGCGAGGTTTTTTCTGAACAGCGTATTCAAAATGCATACCCAGCCAGGCTCCATCACCAAAAAGTTCCTTAAAACAGGAAATATCCCTTGGAGTCGAAATAATCAAAACATCCTTTATTCCAGCCAGCATAAGGCAAGATAAAGGATAATAAATCATCGGTTTGTCATACAAAGGCAAAATCTGTTTTGAAACAGCCTTTGTGATTGGATATAAACGAGTGCCAGACCCGCCGGCCAAAATAATTCCTTTCATATTTTAAATCTCCAAATGAAAAACTATCTTCCTTGATCTGTGTAATTTTTACTAATCCAGTTTTTATAATCACCAGATAAGATATGATTAATCCACTCAGAATTTTTCAAATACCATTTTACAGTTTCGGTCAAGCCTTCTTCAAAAGTCATTTTTCTTTCCCAACCAAGTTGAGTTTTGATTTTTGTACAGTCGATAGCATAACGCTTGTCGTGGCCTGGACGGTCTTTTACATAAGTGATTGTTTTTTCAACATCAGCAGGATTTTTTCCAAGCTCCTTCGCTGTAATTTCAATTACCTTGTGCAAAAGTTTAATATTCTGCCATTCATTTTCGCCACCAATATTGTATTTCTGGCCGGTAATTCCGTTTTTTACAATCAGCCAGACAGCCCGGTTATGGTCTTCTACATAAATCCAGTCACGAATATTGTCGCCCTTACCATAAACAGGAAGATTTTTGCCATCGCGGATATTTGAAATCATAAGAGGCAAAAGTTTTTCCGGGAACTGATAAGGCCCGTAATTGTTTGTACAATTTGACAAGGTGATTGGGAGACCGTAAGTATGGAAATAAGCCATAACAATATGGTCAGAACTAGCTTTTGACGAAGAATAAGGAGAACGAGGATCATAAGGAGTATCTTCGCGGAAATATCCAGTTTCGCCCAAAGAACCGTAAACTTCATCAGTAGAAATATGATGGAAAAGAACATCATCGCGAAGAGAACCATCATCCTTTTTCCAGAAGTTGCGGGCAACATCCAGCAGGGTAAAAGTTCCCATCACATTTGTCTTCATAAAAGCTTCAGGCCCCAGAATAGAACGGTCAACATGACTTTCAGCCGCAAAATGAACGACGGTGTCTATATCATACTGCTTAAAAATTCTTTCTATCTGAGGACGGTCACAAATATCAACTTTTTCAAAGAAATAGCGACGTTTTCCATCTGCTGCCCCACTACCGAATTTCGCATCAACATCAGCAAGCGACTCAAGGTTTCCGGCATAAGTCAAACAGTCAACGTTTACAACAGTACCATCGAAATCAGCGTCATCAAAAAGATTTCCCTCTGCCGACGACATTCCAAACAAATAATGGATAAAGTTAGAGCCAATAAATCCAGCCCCACCAGTAATAAGAATGTTATGTAAT
>CAVFQN010000182.1:0-7900 GCA_963624615.1 Treponemataceae bacterium
CGGCGAAGGCTACTTCAGTAGCCAAAGCCGAAGAGCGCAGGCGTGCTATTTGCACGCCGAGGACTTTGGAGCGAATGCGGAAGTGCGGAACTGCCGACGGCAACTTGTTGCCGGACCGCCCAATTAATCTTCATTCATAATAAAAAACTTCATTCATATTAAAGTCTTTGCATTGAAACCCCAGCCGTTTTGCTATATCATTTCCCTATAAAAATTATTTTTGAGGGTATTTTATGTCTACACCATTAGAAAATTATCTGGCACATTGTGGTGGAAAACCTACAGCCGCAATGTGTTCTTATGTTGCAAATCTTCAGCAGGTTAGTGAAGTTGGTCCTGATATTGCGGCTGCAATTGTAAGTGAAATTGAAAATCAGCGAAGCCATCTTAAACTGGTTGCTTCCGAAAATTACTGCTCTCTCAACGTTCAGGCAGCTATGGGCAATCTTTTTACCGATAAATATGCCGAAGGTTACCCGGAACACCGTTATTACGGCGGTTGTGTAAATATTGATACTGTAGAAAATATCGCCGCCCACGAAGCCCAAGCCCTTTTTGGTGCAGATTATGCTTATGTTCAGCCTCACTCTGGTGCCGACACAAACCTGGTTGCCTACTGGGCAATTTTGAGTGCAAAAGTTGAAACTCCAACGCTGGAAGAACTGGGAGTAAAATCTTTGAACGATTTGACTGCTGAGCAATTTGATATGCTCCGCAAGCGTTTTGGAAACCAGAAGCTTATGGGGCTGGATTATTCTTGTGGCGGTCATTTGACTCACGGTTACAAAATGAATGTTTCTGCCCGAATGTTTGAAAGTCATCCTTACGGGGTTGATAAAGAAACAGGACTTTTGGATTATGACGCAATCGAAAAACAGGCAATGGAAGTAAAACCTCTCATTCTTTTGACCGGCTATTCCGCTTATCCTAGAAAAATTAATTTCCGCCGTTTCCGCGAAATTGCCGATAAGTGCGGAGCAGTTTTGATGGTCGATATGGCCCACTTTGCCGGCCTGGTTGCAGGAAAAGTTTTTGAAGGCGACTACGATCCTGTAAAATGGGCTGACGTTGTCACAACAACAACCCACAAAACCCTGCGTGGCCCTCGCGGTGCTATGATTTTGTGCAAAAAAGAATTTGAAGATTACGTAAACAAAGGCTGTCCAATGGTTTTGGGTGGACCGCTCGGCCACATCATGGCTGCCAAGGCAATCGCTTTCAAAGAAGCCCGCACTCCAGCCTACCAGGAATATGCCCACAACGTTGTAAAAAATGCCCAGGCTCTGGCACAAGCTTGTATGGCTCATGGAATGCCACTGCAGACTGGCGGAACCGATAACCACCTTATGCTGGTTGACGTTACAGTTTACGGCCTCACCGGCAAGCAGGCAGAAGCAGCCCTCTTCCAGTGCGGAGTTACAGCCAATGCCAACGCCCTTCCTTACGACAAAAACGGAGCCTGGTGGACTTCCGGAATCAGAATTGGAACTCCTGGCCTCACAACTCTTGGAATGAACGAAGATGATATGAAGGAAGTTGCCGACATCATCGACTTTGTTTTGAAGGGAACTAAACCTGGCCTTACAAAAGAAGGCAAACCTGCAAAGGGCAAAATCGTTCTCGATCCACAAGTTCAGACAAAAGCCCGCGAACGCGTAAATGCACTTTTGAGCAAGCACGTTTTGTATCCGGAACTGGATTTGGACTTTTTGAAAAAAGAATTTGTAAAATAGTTTTTTGGGCCAGTGCCTCGTGTAACTCACCTTCCGCAGTTCGCTAAGCGCTCAAAATCCTCGCGGCACAAATAGTGCCGCTCCGGGTTTCCGCTTCGTTTTTTGAAAAAAACTTCGCGGCTGCTACAGGTTCGGGCCGGCTTTTAGTTACAAACTTTAATTTTATACAAAACACCATGAGACTAATATTTATCCGCCACGGCGACCCTGACTACACAATCGACAACCTCACAGCAAAAGGCAAACGCGAAGTTGAACTTTTAACCAAAAGAATCTGCTCCTGGAAAAACATTACAGATTTTTACACTTCCCCACTCGGGCGTGCAAAAGCCACAGGAGCCCCAGCCCTGGAAAAACTCGGTAGAAAAGCAGAAATTTGCCCCTGGCTCCAGGAATTTTATTACCAGGTTACAATTCCAGCCGACTACCCTGACAAATCACAAGTAGGAACAAAAAGAATTCCCTGGGATTTACTGCCAGAATATTACACCAGCCACCCGGAATTTTTCGACAAAGAAAAATGGCTGCAATCAGATTTATTCGCCGGCTCAGAAATTTCGGAAAAGTACCAGGCTCTTTGCCAGGGAATTGACGGAATTTTATCGCGCTACGGCTACCAAAGAAACGCCAAAGGTTTTTACGATGTAAAAAATCCTAAACCAAACCGCAATTGGAAAGACCCTGTAGAAGATTATCATCTTAAATCTATAAAAGATGATTACCCGCAGGAAGATACTCTGGTATTTTTCTGCCACCTGGGCGTAATGTTTGCGATTATTTCTCATCTGGTGGGAATGTCGCCAATGCAACTCTGGCAGGGATTTTTTGTCGCCCCAACTTCCGTAACTGTTCTCAATTCCGAAGAAAGACTGGAAGGCCAGGCCTGGTTCCGCGTTGAACGACTGGGAGACACAAATCACCTTACAAATGGAGGGGAAAAAATTTCCTCTTCAGGCTATTTTAGCGACGTTTTAGAGGAAAGATGATTTTTTAGAAATGCCCCTAATCAAAAAAAACAAGTAAACTTTAATTAATTTACTTGTTTAATTGTTTTTTTAGGTAAAAAACACTATAATTTTTCATTATGAACGAACAGAAGAAAGTTAGATTATCAGACATTGCAAACAAGCTGAATATTAGCACGGTTACAGTTTCAAAAGCCCTATCTGACAAAGACGGAGTTGGTAACGAATTACGAAAGCAAATAAAAGACCTGGCAGAAGAAATGGGCTATAAAACAAAAAAAACAGCCCAAACAGCTCTAAACAGCCATACAACAGGAAATATTGGAATTCTTATTCCATCTCACTTTTTTTCTGGTGATTTTTCTTTTTATTGGTATCTTTTTAATTACCTTTCAAAGGAATTGCTAAATAGAAATTATTACTCAATTATGGAACTTCTTAGTGATTCAGATGAAGCAAATCTTATTCTTCCCAGGATGATTCAGGATCGCAAAATTGACGGTTTAATTATTTTGGGACAGACTAGCGACGCTTATTTGGAAACAATCAAATCTCGGTACGAAAATTTTATTCTTTTGGATTTTTATACCGACAAACTTCATCTGGACAGCGTTTCTGATGATGACTATTACTGCTCTTATCAACTTACAAATTTTGTAATTTCGCAGGGATTAAAAAAACTCACTTTTGTTGGAAATTTTGGAATTACAACTTCAATTACAGATCGATTTATGGGCTTTCAAAAAGCCATGTACGAAAATGGTTTTGACATAAATCCATCACAAATCATAAAAGACCGGGACGAAAAAGGCCACAAAATAGAAATTGATTTGCCTTATGATAATCTGCCGGAAGCTTTTATCTGCAACTGTGACGAAACTGCAGCCTCGGTAATTAATCAACTGCAGGAAAAAGGTTTTAAAATTCCGGAAGATGTTTCTGTAACCGGTTTTGATAACTACCTTCCACACGGACGCACAAACGTAGAACTTACAACGGCTTTTATCCGCCCGGAAGATACAGCAAAAGTTGCAGCTGATTTAATAATCCAAAAAATAAAAAAAGAAGGCTACTTAAAAGGCCGCCACCTGGTAAGCGGAAGCCTTGTAATCAGAAATTCTGTAAAACTAAAATAATTGTTGTAAAGTATAAAAAAAACTGCCTCGAAAGGCAGTATTTTTTATTTCCCGGTAATTCTACTCTGTAATCTTACTTTTTAGTAGCAATAATTCCAGTTATATTACAGTATTTTCCAATCTCGTAAGGGTCGCCCTGGATATAAAGTGTGTATTTTTTAACTTTATCCCCAGAAACAATTTCCTTGTAAGCCCAGCCGTAGTAGCCGGTTCGGTAAGAAATATAGCAGGAAAGTGGAACAGCGTCTGTCGCATTGCCATCTTCATCTTCAACCCAGGCATAAGCATTTCGGAATTGGTCACTTTCGCAGTAAGTTACCCCGATAGTTGCCCCTTCAATTTCAAATCCGATGTAATCATCTTCGGCTTTTGACTGCCAGCCTTCGCGGACATTACCCCGCTGAACCCAATCATCGTGTTTTGGAGTTCCGCCAATTTCCCAGCCCTCGTTTTCTGATGGCTGGATATTGTCTTTGTGATAATATTCTACAAACTCAAAAGAATCATCAATTTTTGGCTCTGGCAAAGTTTTTACAGGCTTTGGAATTTTTTTATCAGCAGGAAGATTTTTCCAGTAAACGTCGATTTTTTCTGCAATACATTCTGCAATTGAAGCGTGGCCGGCATTATTTGGATGAACGGATTCCGTTCCATCATAAAATTTATCAAAATCAGAAGCCGAACCTTTTGCCAAAACACAATCTTTCCAGCTCACATAAGGAACGTGGTAATATTCACAAATAGGCTGCTGTTCTGATTGCTGACTTGCAAGAGCAGTCGTACCGTCTTTTTTAACGTTGATAAAAAGTGCCAGAACCGCAGTATCAGTATTATTCATAATCTGGCGGATAAGGCCTTCGTAAGTTCTGTTGCGGGTATTTGGATCAAGCCAAAGATCATTTACCGAAAATTCCACAATAACCAAATCCGGATTATTTTTTACAACGTGATCCTGACAGCGGGCAACAGCGAATGCCGAATCAGTTCCACTGACTCCCATATTCATAAATTTTACATTTTTCTTGTTGTCGCCGGCAAGGTTTTTGAAATATTTTTCAGTTTTTGCCGCCCAGGAATTTGTTGTAAGAGGATTTGAGCTATAGCCAGTTGTGATTGAACCACCCAAAGTGATAATCGTAACCGGGTCTCCCCTCCTGATTTTTGCAAGAACATTCTGAATTCTGACTTCTTCGCTTTCTGCCATATAATTTCCACCTTTTGCATTAGCTCCATTAGATTTTTTTTCGCAGGCTGCCGTAAACAAAATCAGCAAACCTACTAAAACAACAGTTATTTTTTTCATTTTTTCTCCATTTTTTATTAAAATTCTGGTAAATCTTCTTTTGTGATTAAAAAGTCGTTTGCATAATATGATTTGAAAGTTTCCAAATCTGTGTATGTTCCATTGTAATTATTTTTTGAATCAATCACAAAATCGCCATTCCAGGTACAAAACCAAGACCAAAGGCCTTTGTCTTCTGCCAGCTGATTAATGTCCGGCAAAGTTCCATTTTCACTGATAGCACAAAGTTTTGCCTGGCTGGTCGCAGACTGAATCAGTTCCAATTTATCGTAAACCGGCTGATAATCCTGCTTTCCAGGGTAAGAATCATAAGAAATAATATCTACATATTCATCTCCAGGATACCACTCCGGATCCTGCCCATTCCAAACCCAAATCAAATTTGTAAGTTCGTATTCATTTTCCAGATAATCAAAAAGTAAGCGGTAAAGTTTGATGTAGTTTTCTGCACCTTTTGCCCCCCACCAGAACCATTTTCCTGACGCTTCGTGAAGAGGTCGCCACAAAACAGGAACATCGTAAGCTTCCAATTCCAAAAGCAATTCGGCAATTGCGTCCATATCGCGAATCATCAGTTCATATTCCTCACTGTCTGGATCATTCAAACCGATTGTAAAATCAAATTTTGTAGCCTTGGTGCGATAACCGTCCCACCAGTGCATTTCTGGGCGATCCTGGTCCAGCAAATCTTTTGGAGCATTCCAGTGCCAGGCGATTGTCACAAGTCCGCCATCTTTGGACCAGTCTTCTGCATCAAAAACAACTGTAGAACTAGCTCCCCTCTCAACCCGGCTTGGGGTGTAGTCAATAAAGTCAATTCCCAAAACGGCAGGAGTTTTGCCTGTTTCTTTTTTGATAGTTTTGATTTCATTTTGTTTGCTATAAATCTGCTGGCCAGAAAGAATTCCTTTGCCCTGCATATCACAAAGATACTTGTAAACAGCCTTAGTTTTATCGCTGGAATGTTTACTTACAAGTGACGGATGGGCAATCTGATTTTTGAAATTATCATCAGCTTTTTGCAAACTGATAGAAGAAATTGTAAAACCAAAATATGGCACAGAAATTTTTACAGAATGTTTTCCTTTTTCAAGATTTGCCACCCGGTTGATGTAGACATCAGAAAAATTTTCATTTGTAACTTCAAGTTTTTGGGTACAGAAATATTTTCCGTCAATTTCGACTTTTATGGAAGCCAAATCTTTTTCTCTATTTTTGTTTTGAACTTTGAGGAAAAGTCCATAATCCCCATTTTCTTTTACGGAAGATTCAAATTCCGCAAAAGAACCAACATTAGAAAAAAACGAAATATTTTTTCCATCTTCTTTTACGCCACGTTTATCAACGAGTTCCATGTCGTTTTTTTGAGCCGACAGGCAGGCTGTACAAACCAAGGCAGCAAAAATCACACCAACGGCAATTTCAATTTTCTTTTTCATCTTAATTTTGCTCCTGTTTTCCATTTATTTGTTCCTTTTTTCTATATTATTTTTCTATTTTATATTTTGCATAAAATCATAAAGTTTTTGAGCGGCTTTTTTGTGGGTCAAAGGTCCCGGATGTCCCCTCGAACCTTTATCATCATCAGATTTCTCCAAATCCTCCATTGATTCCAGTTCCAAAGTATAAACCTGACTGTCACCAGATTCTGCCTTGTAGTCGGCAACCGCCTGGGCGATGAGAGACGGCACAATATCCAGTTTAATCATTCCCCAAACCCAGATAATTTTTGCCCCAGGATTATTTTTGCGGATTACTCGGAGAAAATCTTTTGCTGCAGTCACAATCTGCAAACCTTCCTCTTTTCCAGCATTTCCTTTTTTATCCACATTCAACTTATATTCAATCCCACTTTCAGGATCCTTCCAGGCAGGCTGATGAAAAGCCCCATTATCATTTGTTCCCAGGTTGATAATCACAAAATCAGAGCCAGTTCCAAAATCATAAGGCTGATGAGCCCCCAATTTTTCCTGGTAGTCGCCCCACATCACACCGCAAACCTTGTCATAGTAAGGCGGAATTTTATTTTTGCGGTTTCCGTCCCAAGCCCAGCAAAGTCCCCAGCCACATTGAGAAATAACGGAAAAATCTGCATCCAGTCTGCGCCCAAGCTGGGCTTCATAAGTTTTAGAGCCTACAAACCACTGTGGAATCCATTCCCATTCATCGGGGCCGCCGGCAAGACCTTCGCCACTCGTAATAGAATCCCCGATAATTTCCACTTTCAGTTTTCGCTCTTTTACAGGGCAAAAACTTCCGTCTTCGTCCAAGCCCACCTGGTGAATAAAAAGCGAATGGCGGGCTTCGGCAGTCATGGGCTGAGTGTCCTTATATATAGAAATAAGATTTTCTTTTTGAGGATTCAGCCCCCTAGCCAGGCAGATCCAGGTCGGTTGACCTTTCGCAATCATAAAGCGGGAAAGCGGAGAACCGTTGACGTAAACCGACACCCAAGGTTCTGCCGTATCATAATCAGCAGAAAAAAGTGCCCAGACTTCTTTTGCTTTTACGTTGATTTCCAGAGCGGAAGCTGCCCAAAAAAGGGCAAGAGGATTTTCGTCCTGGCCGGCATTTTTGACATTCCGACCAAGAATCCTTTTATTTTTGATTTCTGATAATTTATAAGCCTTCATAATAATTTTGACCTTTTTCAAATTTTTTGCTGTGATTTTGCTATATCTTACTTTATTTTCAAAGTCTTGCTATTTTCAAGACTTAGAATGCGCAGGCATCTCTGAAAAAGCATCGAAGATGATTTTTTAG
>CAVFQN010000183.1:0-4387 GCA_963624615.1 Treponemataceae bacterium
CACCATCTGTGCCGCGAGGACTTAGAGCGGTAGCGAACTGCGGAACAGCCGACGGCGGACAAGATGTATTTTGTTTCTTTGACTTGGAATTTTTTTTCAAAAAAGACTTGGACACAGCCAAAAATATCAGAGCCCGTTTTTGTCCGCCGAACCGCCCAAATAATCCTGCTTTTCTTCTCGAAAAATCTGCCAGGACAGCCGCCCATGGCTATTTCTATACTCCAGCGGCGAAATGGCAAAATGTTCCTTAAAAGCGGCTCCAAATTTGCTCTGACTTTCGTAACCAACTTGCAACGCAATTTCGCTTATCGGCAATTCTGTGCCGGCCAGCAGTTCCGCTGCCTTTTCCATTCGGTGTTCTTTGATGTGGGCCGCAAGAGAAGTTCCGTAGACATCTTTAAAAACAGTTTTCAGGGTCGTCGTGTTCATGGCAAATTTTCTAGCCAATTCTTCAATTGTAAAGCGGGTCGAAAGATTTTCCTTCATGTAATCGTGGATTTGCTTAATCGTGTTCACCTGGTTTTCGAGATATTCCGAATTCTGATTGATTTTTTCGTGCTTGTTGTCAAAATCCGGGCAAGTTATAGCCATCAGTTTTTCGATAATTCCATGCAGGGCCTGACTTTTTGCCTCTCCACTGACTGTGTAAAAAACTTCCTTGCCGTCGCGGTAAGACTCAATCAGACCGGCTTCCTTCAGAATTTTAAGATGATGGGAAACCGCCGGATTTGTAATCCCCATAATCTCCGCGATATTTATTCCGCACTCTTTGGAATGGCAAAGAAACCAGAAAATTTTCAGGCGGGTCGGATCTGAAAGCAGGGCGAAAATCGTTGAAACGGTTTTAAAATCATCCTCTTTCATCAGCTCTTTGTACAAAAATTCACTTTTAAAATACTCATGATGATGATGTGGCAAAATCATAAAAATCCTCCTTTTTTTATAGCAATCCCCCTACCGACATGTAATTCTCCTGCCAGCAAACAAACTTCCGGACTACCAGTCATTTCCCTTTATCACCAGCCATTTTCCCTTACATCCAATCATTTCCCCTGCGGCCAGCCGTTCGCCCATTTCCCTGCCCTTTTTGGAAATACTTTTCGCCCAAAAAGAAATACTTTCGCCCGATTCCTTGCGAGTTTTCCATATCAATTATATATTTGTTACAAGAATTAAACAAACGTTTAATTGAATGAACAGAAAACCAAATTGCCACTAAGGCTGATTTTTTAGTGAGGTGTGATATGAAAAAAACTTACAAAA
Source organism: Treponemataceae bacterium (assembly GCA_963624615.1). Lineage (GTDB taxonomy): Bacteria > Spirochaetota > Spirochaetia > Treponematales > Treponemataceae > Treponema_D. The sequence goes on from CAVFQN010000183.1 coordinate 1,264, forward strand.
TTGAAGTAGACTGTGCTAACTGTGCAAACAAAATGGAAGTTGCCACAAAAACCGTTGCCGGCGTAAAAGACGCCAATGTGAATTTTATGACCCAGAAAATGACTGTCGAATTTGAAGACGACCAGGATGATAAGGCTGTCATGAAGGCTGTTCTCAAAGCCTGTAAAAAAGTTGAAGACGACTGCGAAATTGAATTGTAACAGTTTATATTAAGGTTTAAGGTTACCTCTAAAAATTGCAATTTTTAGAGGTTGCCATTAGGGCATCTCTGAAAAATCTCTAAAAACGCCCAACTGCCCGCCAGCTACGCTGGCACTGCCATCAAGGAGTTCCGATATGAAAAAAAAACAAACCAAAATGCTCAGACGGATAATAATTTCCGCAATTTTGTTAACTCTTTTGCAATTTCTGCCTTTCCAAAAAATCCCGGGGCCTGTGCCTGTAAAATTTATCCTCTATGTCATAGATTTTCTGATTATTGGCTATGACATTCTCAAAAAAGCGGCCAAGGGTATCTGGAATCGCCAGGTTTTTGATGAAAACTTTTTGATGGCGGTTGCTACAATCGGTGCTTTTGCCCTGGAAATTTATAAAGAAAAAGGAAATCTCCTTGCCGTAAATGATTGCAACGAAGCGGTTGCCGTAATGCTTTTTTATCAGGTTGGGGAATTTTTCCAGTCTTACGCTGTCGGAAAAAGTCGTAAAAATATCACCGAACTTATGGACATTCGCCCAGATTACGCAAATATAGAAAAAGATGGAAAACTGGAACAAATCGCCCCCGAAGATGTAAAAACTGGAACAATTATTGTAGTTCAGCCTGGCGAAAAAGTTCCAATTGACGGCATCGTTGTCGAAGGAAAATCCAGCCTGAACACAAGTGCTTTGACCGGCGAATCTTTACCACGCGAAATTGATCCCGGTGATGACATCATCAGTGGAAGCATAAATATGTCTGGCCTGATTAAAATCAAAACTACAAAAGAATTCGGCGAATCAACCGTTTCCAAAATCCTCGAACTCGTCGAAAATGCCAGTTCCCGCAAATCCAAATCCGAAGAATTTATTTCCAAATTCGCAAGAATTTACACCCCGGCCGTTGTTTACTCTGCCCTGGCTTTGGCCCTTCTCCCACCACTTTTCAGACTCCTTGCCGGCAATTCCGGACAATGGTCAGTATGGATTTACCGAGCCCTCACCTTCCTGGTAATTTCCTGCCCTTGTGCCCTGGTCATCAGCATTCCTCTCAGTTTTTTTGCAGGACTTGGCGGAGCCAGTAAGGAAGGCGTTTTGATAAAAGGCTCAAATTATCTTGAAACCCTGTCCAAAACAAAAATCGTAGTTTTTGATAAAACCGGAACTTTGACAAAAGGCGTTTTTGAAGTTGCAGGCGTTCATCATAATAAGATAGAAGAAAAACAACTTTTGGAATATGCTGCCCTGGCAGAATGTGCTTCTTCCCACCCAATCAGCAAAAGTCTGCAATCAGCTTACGGCAAAGAAATTGACCGAAACCGCGTAACAGACATAGAAGAAATCCCGGGACATGGAATTACAGCCACCGTCGATGGCCACAAAATTGCAGCCGGCAACAGCAAACTGATGGAAAAATTTGGAATTGAAGCCATAGACTGCCATTCTGTCGGCACAATCATCCACATTGCGATTGACGGACAGTACGCAGGCCACGTCGTAATTTCTGATGTCGAAAAACCTACGTCCAAAGAAGCTATCGCAAAACTCAAGGAAGCCGGCGTTCAAAAAACAGTCATGCTGACTGGCGACAGCCAGAAAGTTGCCCAAAATGTTGCAAAAAATCTTGGCGTGGACCAGGTTCACAGCGAACTTTTGCCAGCCGACAAAGTAAACGAATTGGAAAAATTGATTGCAGAAAAAGGCAAAAATGAAGTACTTGCCTTTGTTGGTGACGGAATTAACGACGCCCCGGTTTTGTCCAGAGCGGATATTGGAATTGCCATGGGTGCGATGGGCTCAGACGCCGCAATCGAAGCCGCCGACGTTGTACTCATGGACGATGACCCCCTCAAAATTTCCAAGGCCATTCAGATTTCCAGAAAATGCCTCAAAATTGTTTACCAGAACATTGTTTTTGCCCTGGTAATAAAATTCGCCTGCCTGATTTTGGGAGCTCTTGGTATTGCAAATATGTGGCTGGCAATTTTCGCGGATGTTGGAGTGATGATTCTGGCAGTTTTGAATGCAATCCGGGCTTTGAACACAAAAAGATGTTAAAACAAAAAAAGGTCCACACTTTGTGAGCCTTTTTGTTTGAAGGTTACCGAAATGCCTATGTTTCAATTAGTAATTTTGCATACAAACCATAGCCGTTTGGTTTCTGTTGCTTTACTTCGTTGGTTTTGCTATCAGAATTGCTAGCATACCAGCCACCTTCGCCTATATCATCACTTCCAGAGTAAGTGTAAGCTTCTCCACCGCGGGCTGCATATTCCCATTCAACTTCGGTCGGACGTAGCGACCCGAAGTGAGCGAAGTAAAATGCCCATAGCAGCCTCTTTATCTCCTAAATCCTGATATTCTTTTCGCCCCAAATTTTCCACGATTTCTCCTTAATCAGATGATAACCTCAAAATGGCTGAGTTTTCATAATTTTATGGCGGTCCGGCAGCAAGCTGCCGTCGCTATGTCCAGGGTTCCGCTATCGCTCCAGCCTCCTCACTTCGCGGCACATTCAGTGCCACTTCGTTGCGGTGGCCGCCTTCGGCGCCCTTCCCAGCACTACCGCAAAAAAATCACACATTCTGTCCCCTTCCATGCTAAAATAAGCTATGCTTACAGTTCCAAAAATAGTGGAAAAGATTTTTTAGAGATGCCCAAAATAAGGAGAAAATTAGCATGAATATAACGGTATATCTTGGAGCAAATGAAGGAAATGATCCCCTACTTCGCAGTGCCGTACAAGAATTGGGAACATGGATTGGTCATAGCGGAAATGCTCTGGTTTATGGCGGTTCAAAGTCCGGCCTGATGGGAGCTTTGGCGGACAGTGTTTTAAATGCCGGTGGAAAGGTGACTGGCGTCGAACCTCAGTTTTTTATCGAAAGTGAATTGCAGCATGAAGGGCTTACAAATTTGATTGTAACGA
>CAVFQN010000184.1:0-6451 GCA_963624615.1 Treponemataceae bacterium
AAATCCAAATTGACAGGGTAGAACTATCATCAGCTCAAAAAGACTGCAAAACAGATTATTTGAGTAAAGGTGCGAGATTTGACGTTTACGTCAAAGATGGAAGTGGACGCTGCTTTGATATCGAAATTCAGATTTCACATTTGACAGACTTAGCCAAGCGGGCTCGCTACTACCAGGGCGTTATGGACGTAGATAATCTTATAGCCGGCGAAGATTACAAAGATTTAAAAGATTCGTATGTAATTTTTCTGTGTCTGGGCGACCCATTTGGTTTAGGACTTCCAGTTTACACAATCCGCAACCGGATAGACGAAGCACCTGGCGAAGTGGTAGATGACGGGAGGCTTTCTGTCTTTTACAACGCCAGACTCTATGCTAAAATGAAGTCGCAAAAACTTCAGGCGTTTTTTAACTATTTAAGCCGGCAGAAATCTGATTCTGAACTAACCGACAGGCTTGCAGCACTTGTAGACCGCTTGAAAATCTCCCCACAAGAGAGGAAGAACTATATGACACTTTCAGAGATGATTCAAGAGAATAGAGAAGAAGGGTGGGCGGAAGGTAAAGCTGAAGGAATTGAAGAAGGTTTTTCTCAAGGACTCTCACAAGGACTTGCTCAGGGACTTTCTCAAGGACGAATTGAAACAGCGAAAAACTTTCTTAAAAAACACTATGAGCCATCAGATATTGCTGAGTGTACTGGTTTGCCACTGGAGCAGGTGATAGCTTTGCAGAAAGAAATTTGCGTGACAGTATGCTAAATGGAACTTAAAAAAACGCTTCATGCTGAATTTATTTCAGATTTTGACCGTCAGACGAAGTCTGTAACCCCAATGTCAACACTTCAATTTTACGCCGGCAGACTGATAGTAAATGTAGTTCTTCCCCTGGACGACGAAACCCAAACGCTGCCCTGGTGCAATTCCACGACTTTGCGAACGACTGCCAGTCCAATTCCGAAACCTTCTGACGAGTGGGATTCGTCCGCCTGGTAAAATTTATTAAAAATGTGCTGCTGATTTTCTTCCGGAATTTCCACCCCAGTGTTTGTGATGGAGGTGATGAGCCTTTTATCTTTTTTTTCTATTTCGATGATGATTTGCTGATTTTCGGGGGTAAATTTTACTGCGTTATCCAAAAGATTAATCCAAACGTGTTTTAAAAGTTCTTCGTTGGCCCAGATATAAAATTCGTCAAAGTCAATTTGAAAGCCTAGATTTTTTTTTGACCATTTATCTTCCAAAAGCAGAATGCAGTTGCGGATTTGTTCCGAAAGATTAAAACGCGACAGATTTTCGAGTTTTGTCTGATTTTCAATCTTCATCATGGTCATAATGCCCACTGCCAGGTTTGAGAGCCTAGTGGATTCTTCTTCGATGATGTTCAAATATTCCAGCTGCTGGTCTGGCGAAATGTTTCCTTTTTTCAAAAGTTTTGCAAAGCCCGCGATGGAAACAATCGGGGTTTTAAATTCGTGGGAAAAATTGTTGATAAAGTCGTTGCTCAGAGTTTCTGTGTGTTCCAGTTCCGAGGCCATTTTATTGAATGATGATGTGAAATCTTCCACCGAGGAAATATTTTTCAGGGGGCTTTTTAATTCCAGTCGAGCCTTGTAATTTCCCAAAGCAAGTTGATTCATACAATACATAACTTTGTTTATAGGTATGGTGATTAATTTACTCACGCCGAAAGAAAATCCGTAGCAGACGAAAATCAAAATCACAATGATGATAAAAATGAGGGAGCCGGTGTCGAGATTTGTTTTGTTGTAGGCGGCAAGAAGGTTGATTCCCAAAAAATTTTTGAAAATAAAATAAAGAACGATCAGAACAGTCGCAATTACAAGCGTAAAAAGTCCGGCCAGCAAAAAAGTAATAGCCCACCGCTCTTTTTTGTCGATTCGTTTGCTTTTGTGATTTTTTTTAATCTGCTTTATCGGCTTGATTTTAGTCATTCTTTTTTACCGCCTTGTACCCCAATCCCCTTACCGATTCAATCTGAAATTCTTCCCAGCCTTCAAAGCGTTTTCGCAGGCGGTTGATGTGGACGGTCAGCGTTTCCCAGCCGGTTTCTGATTCTGTTCCCCAAATTTCGTCCATCAGCTGGATTCTTGTAAAAATTTTCCCAGGATAGGACAAAAGCTTATATAGAAGTAAAAACTCTTTTTGGGGCAGTTCCACTGTCTGATTTCCTTTTTTGACGGAAAGTGAGTCGTAGTCAATTATCACGTCATCAAGGACAATTTGATGTTCGCTTGAGATTTTTGCACGGCGGAGCAGGGCTTTTATCCTCAGAAGCATTTCTTCTTCGTCTATGGGTTTTGTGATGTAATCGTCTGTTCCCACAATAAAGCCTTTGTGACGGTCGTCGGGGTCTTGTTTTGCAGAAACCATGAGAATTGGCAGGTTGTTGTTTGTGTCCCGCAGAATTTTTGTGAATTCGTAGCCGTTCATTTTTGGCATCATGATGTCGACAACAGCAAGGTCAATGTGTTCTTTTTCGAGAATGGTCAGGGCGTCCAGACCGTTTTCGGCGGTCGAAACTGTGTAGTTTTCGGCTTCCAAAAGAGCCTGAATTAAGCGGCGGATATTTTTATCATCATCAATAACTAAAATGTGTATCATTACACTTCCATTATTTGCTGGATTTCAGCGTGGGCTATTTTTTCTTTTGTGTCATCTGGCGATGTTCTGAAAGGGGCAAGAGGCAGACCATTTTTTCCGTAAATTGTGACTGGACCGTAATTGTACCAAGCATAGCGGGCAAAAAACGGTTCTGGAACTTTTTTGCTGGAAAGAATGATTAAGTTGCGTTTGCCGTCTGTTCCACCAAAGGCAAAAGTTGCCGGGTAGTAGACGCCATCCCGGCCAGCTACTTCAAAGCCGGTGAAGTCTTCCGGAACTGTCTGATTTTGAATAGCTTCCAGTTTTTTGTATTCTGCCAGTTCTTTCTGATCGTCGCGAAATTCAAGTCCGTCATCAGCATATTTAAGAGAGATTGTGATTGTACCGTTTTTGCCTTTTGTACCAGATTTTGATCCGGCGAGGGAGTTTTCAGCCCCGTCATCAGTGCAGTTTTCGTTTTCTGTGCCATTCCCGTTGACATCATTTCCCTGAACAAAAGCTGCCTCAAACATTGGCGACATTGCCTCACCTTCCGGCAAAAGGTCGTAAACATTTGCAAGGGCGTTTTTTTCCATGCGTTCGGCAAGAACTTTTTTTGCTTTTGGGTGAATATCGTTGTACTGGCCCAAATCCAAAGCACAGGTCATAAAAGCATTTTTTACGGTCTTGTGAACTTTTGCCTGGGCTTCCCGAATCAAACACCAGTTTTTGAAATCCTTATCCTGCTCATAACGGTGTTCTGGCAGTTGAACAAAAATAAATGGCAGGCTGTCGTCGCCCCAGTCCGTCCGCCAGTTATCAATCATAGTAGAAAAAAGTTTTGCATACATTTGTGGCTTGTAATCGTCACTTTCGCCCTGATACCACAAAACGCCTTTTACAGTGTAAGGCATAATTCTTGAAAGCATACAGTCGTAAAGCCCGGTCGGGCGATAAGGATTTTTGCAGGATTTTGGTCCCGGCCATTTGCATTGTCCAATTCGCTTCTGAACCTGAGCCCAGGTGATTGTCGGTTCTGCCTGATACAAGGCGTTGCATTTTATCTGCCAGGCGTCGTTTTCGACGGTGTAGTCGTCATATTCTTTGCATTGCTGTTCGATAGATTTTCCTTTTGTTGCTTCTTCCTGTTCGGTTAAATATGTGCGTAAATCTTCGTCTTTTTCCAGGAATTCTTTTCGCATCCAGGCTGAAGCCGAAGTTCCACCCCAGTTGCAGCCTATTACCCCGACCGTACAGCCCAAGTCTTCCGAAAGTTTTTTTGCAAAAAAGTAGCCCACTGCCGACCAGGCTTTTTTCCATTCGCTGTCCCAGGTTTGCCAGCAGGTTTGTTTTTCGGCTTTGTAAAAATTGTCATCTTTCCAGGCTATTTTGTTTGTGTAGTAAAAGCGCACGTTTGGTATTTTTTTTGTTTCTGGTGATGACCCCACGGCTGACGTTTTGCCTTTTGCAGCAGCTGAGCAGGAATTTTGACCTGAACCCGAGCATATTTCAGACCCTAAAGCCAGTTCTGCCGGCCCTTCGGTGCAGTTTTGAAGTTCAAATTCCATATTGCTCTGGCCCCCGGCAAGCCACACTTCGCCAATGGCAATGTCAGAAAATTCTATTGAGGAATCATCTGCCGTTATTTGTAAAAAACAACCATTTTGAGCTGCCTGGGCGTCCAATTGAACCAGCCAGCGGCCATTTATGGCAGAATTTTCATTTTCAGATAAAAGATTGTGATTTTTGTCAAAAAGTTTTACTTTGATTTTGAGGCCGTCATCAGCCTGTCCAAAAATTGAAATAAATTTATTACGCTGCAAAACCATGTGGTCAGAAAAAACTGCAGCTACGGAAAAATTATTCATAAAGGCTCCATTTATTTTATAAGGGCATCTCTAAGTCTTGAAAATAGCAAGACTTAGAAGTGTGCGTTTTCAAAGGAACCTCTAAAAATTGCAGTTTTTAGAGATTCCCATAAGAAGATATTTTATCATTATGGAGAGTTTTTAACAATTTTGGGCATCTCAAAAAAAATCATCTTTGATGCTTTTTTTGAGCGGGCGTTGCGGGCCGGCGTTTGAGGCCCGCAGAGGGGATAGCGCGCAACCATGTGCGCGCGCAAGGGGAGACTTCCCCTTCCTAAAATTTTATCAATCCTGCACGATTTTTCTTGCCTTTTTAGCTTTTATTTTAATATCTTTAATTATTGATAAGGCTTTTTTCTGAAAAATTGCTGGCTGGTTTGGCTGTCGGTTTTCAAAATCCTTTATCATTCTTTTGAAAAAATTTAAGAGGTATAAAAATGGCAAAACAGTTATTGTTTAGTGAAGATGCTCGTAAAAAGCTTTTGAGTGGTGTAGAACAGATTTCTAAAGCTGTAATGACAACTTTGGGACCTTGTGGACGTATGGTTATGTTGGACAAAAAATATGGTGCTCCAACAATCACAAAGGACGGTGTTTCTGTAGCAAAAGAAATTGAACTTGCAGATCCTTATGAAAATATGGGTGCTCAGTTTGTTCGTGAAGTTGCTTCAAAAACAAATGATGATGCTGGTGATGGTACAACAACTGCTACAGTTCTTTCATACGCACTTGTTCGCGAAGGTGTAAAATCAGTTGCTGCTGGTATGCGTCCAATCGAAATTAAACGCGGTATGGACAAGGCTGTAAAAATTGCAGTTGACGAAATCAAAAAGAATGCAAAACCTGTAAAGGGTGCTGATGATATTACAAATATTGCAACAATTTCTGCAAATAACGACCCAGAAATCGGAAAAATGCTTGCAGATGCTATCGAAAAGGTTGGAAAAGACGGTGTAATCACTGTAGAAGAATCAAAGAATATGGAAATGACTGTTGATACTGTTGAAGGTATGCAGTTTGACCGCGGTTATATTTCATCTTATTTTGTAACAGACCGAGAACGTATGGAAGCTGATTTTGATGACGCTTACGTTTTGATTTACGATAAGAAGATTTCTACAATGAAAGATTTGCTTCCAATTCTCGAAAAAGTTGCAAATGCCGGAAAAGCTCTTGTAATTATTTGTGAAGATGTTGATGGCGAAGCTCTTACAACTTTGGTTTTGAACACAATTCGTGGAACAATCAAAGTTTGTGCTGTTAAAGCTCCAGGATTTGGTGATCGCCGCAAGGATATGCTCCAGGATATTGCTATTTTGACAGGTGCAACAGTTGTTTCTGAAGAAGTTGGAATGAAACTTGAAACTTCTGATATTGATGTTTTGGGTAATGCAAAATCAATCAAAATTGATAAAGACAACACAACAATCGTTGGTGGAGCTGGAACTCAGAAAGCTATCAAAGAACGTGTTGAAGAAATCAAAAATGCAATCGAAAAAACAACATCTTCTTATGATAAAGAACAGTTGCAGAAACGTCTGGCAAAACTTGCTGGTGGCGTAGCTGTTATCAACGTTGGTGCAAACACAGAAACAGAAATGAAAGAAATGAAGTTCCGTGTTGAAGATACAATAGCTGCAACTCGTGCCGCTCTGGAAGAAGGTATTGTTTCTGGTGGTGGAATGGCTTTGATTGACGCTGCTAAGGCTTTGGCTGATGTACCTGCAGATTTGACAGAAGATGAAAAAGTTGGCTTCAAGATTGTTCGTCGTGCTTTGGAAGAACCAATCCGCCAGATTGCAGAAAATGCAGGCTTGGACGGTGCAGTTGTTGCAGAACGTGCAAAGAACGAAAAGAAGGGTATTGGTTTCAACGCTCGTACAAACGAATGGGTAAACATGCTGGATGCCGGAATTATCGATCCTGCAAAAGTTACTTGTTCAGCTTTGAAAAATGCCGCTTCTGTTGCAGGAACACTTT
>CAVFQN010000185.1:0-6239 GCA_963624615.1 Treponemataceae bacterium
GATTTGTGCAGTCTGTAGATAAAAATTCCTTTTTTTTTTGTTAGTATGACCTAAATATGACCTTTTTTGTACTCGATTGTACTCAATTGTACTCGATATGACCTTGTTTTTTTGATTTGCCTTGTAAACTTCAGTCATATGAATAAAAGTTATATCTTAGAACCCGCTTATTTAGTAAAAAATGAACTATCTAATCTTATTATGAAAGCTGGAACAGATCCGATTTATCGTAACAAAAGCAGTTTTTGAATACTTTGATTACCTTTTTATTTGTCGTGGTTGCAAAGCAGTAAACTGGTATGTAGCTGAAAAAAATTATCATGCACACAGAATATACGAAAAATTCATAAAACACTATTTTGGTCATTATGTAGGAATGCAACATTATGGACAAATGGCCTACACTTGTGAAGTTAGTGACATCCATTTGTATGAAGTGACCGAAGAAGAGTATTTTGAATGGAAGAACTCCTTCGTTGAAGGATAAAATCCGGTCTTCTGCAGCAACAAAAGACCGGAAGGTAAAAAAAATTACACTTCACAACCGTAATCTTTTTTTACCAGAAAATATTAAATGGTTCAAAAAATTGTGATTTGAACAAAGGCCGGTAAAAAATGAATTTTTTACGACGTAACAAAAATGACTTGAATAGGTGGGTATTCGACGAAGCCGATTTTTCTGTTTTGAATTATGAACAGTTCATTAAAGTGAATGGGGCTGGAGGAAGTTCCAGTGGCGGCGGTGGAGGACCTTCTGGTTCTGGAAGTTCTTCATCAGGGAATTTAAGTGATAAAGGCTATTCAAGCAGTACTGAAGGCATTATAACCAACCTGCACAGCCATTAAAGTAAAATTTGGGCGTGTGCCTCTCCGCTTCGTTCGGGCTTTGCCATCACTCCGCTCCGGGGCGCTATGTCCGCCCTTCGCTAACGCTCATCGTCCTCACTCCGCTCCGCTCTGTTGCGGTCGACTAAAGGGGCTTCACAGCGCTACCGCAAACTGTGCAACGTAGTTTCTTTTTATTTTACTTTCCATTCCACAATATTTTTTTCTTTGGAATCAAAATTCACGCCAATTTTAAAAATTTTTCGTTTATCACTTGCGAAAGATGCTGCATAATTTTTTTCGTCAATTTGCTGCAAAGCCTCGTCCGCAGATTTATCCCGTTTAAATTCAAAAAGGTAAATAAAATTGTCCGCCTGAAGCACGCAATCTACACGCCCCTGTGAATAATGCTGTTCAACTCCTACAAACTGCCCCATCAGAATAAAGACGATATAAATTACGTTCTGGAAATTCTGTTCGACCACAGTGTCATCAGTTTTTGTGGAATATGGCAGGCTTGCAAAAAGACTTTTGAAGCGGGTCAGAATTGAATCAACATCGCCGTTTTGAATATCATCATAAAATTCATCGATGCAGAGAGAACTTGCATTATTTTTTGAATAAGTAAAAAGTGGCACAAGACATTTTAAAAAGCTGTAGCGAACTTCATCATTCGGGTAGCCCAGATAATATGTACCAATCTTTTGATTGTAATTTTTTATGGTTAAATACCCCGACTGATAAAAAAGCGGAATCGGGTCAGGATTATCAGTTCTGTAATCCTGCAAATCATCTTGAAATTCTGAAATTTTATCTGTAGAAAACTTCCTAGCATCAAAATTAACTTCTTTTAGTTTCTTAAGCAGGAAAGTCGGTGTTCCGCTCGCAAACCAGTAATTTCCAAATTCTTTTTTAAAAAGCGTATTTATCAAACTAAATGGATTATAAAGACCTTCTCCATTCGGATGAAAATGATAGCCATCGTACATTCGTTTGAGTTCTGCAAGACAATCTTCGTAAGATAAAGAAAATTTAGCTGCCAGATTTTTTATTTCAGGAGAGAAAGTTTCTTCCGTTTCGCTTTGAGTGATGCCACAGATTGTAGAAAAATCTTCATCAAGAGATATGTCATTCAGCTGATTCAAATCACTAAAAATGGAAACTTTACTGAATTTTGTAACGCCTGTAATAAAAGTAAAACGTAAATGCTCATCACAACTCTTCAAATTTCCAAAAAAGCCTTTAAAAAGTTTTCGTGATTCTTCCAAAGCCTCGCCTTCGTTTTCCAAAAGTGATTTGTCATATTCATCGACAAGTACTACGACGCCAAGACCTGTTTTTTTGTGGGCGGATTCAAGAAGGTAATTAAATCGTTCTTCAAGGCTACGAGCTTTTTTTTCATCCCCATAAAGAGCTTCCCATTCTTCAAGATGAGAATTAAAAACCTCTTTAAGAGATGTTGCCGAATCGTATTTTTTCCCGTTAAAATCAAAATAAAACACAGGGTATTTAATCCAGTCTTTTTCAAGTTCAGAAATTTTGAGATCTGTAAAAAGCTCTTTTTTGCCTTCAAAATATGCCCTCATTGTAGAAAGCAAAAGGCTTTTACCAAAACGGCGGGGACGGCTTAAAAAATAAGTCTTTCCCTCATTTGCGAGACGATAAATAAATTCTGTTTTGTCGACATACAGATAGTCATTATTTCTAAGCCATTCAAAACTCTGTACGCCGATGGGAAGTTTTCGGAGATTCATAACTGAAATTATAACATATCCGAGAACTATTTGCAGTCATTTCTTCGCGTTAGGGCGTGGAGTAGCTGCGAAGGCAGTTTCAACTGCCGAAGCAGAAGACCGGAGGCGTGCTATCTGCACGCCGAGGACTTAGAGCGTTAGCGAACTGCGGAAGGCCCGACCGACCGTGCAACCTTGAGTTCAATTTTTATTTTTTTGACGTGAAAAAATCGGGCGGGCGGTGTATCATTTTAGGCACAGGGAATATGCACGGGCGGGAACGCCCAAATAAATTTCTTATTTTGGAGGCAAAAAATGGACGAAAAAATTGCAAAACTTCAGAAAATGATAGACGAAAGTCAGAAAATCGTCTTTTTTGGAGGGGCTGGCGTGAGTACAGAAAGTGGTATTCCCGATTTTCGCAGTCAGAACGGACTTTACAAGCAAAAGTGGAAATATCCGCCGGAAATAATTATTTCACGAACGTTTTTTGACGCAAATCCTAAGGAATTTTACAGATTTTACCGCGAAAAACTGATTATCAAGGACGCAAAACCCAATATCACCCACATCAAATTGGCCGAACTTGAGGCGGCGGGAAAATTGTCCGCCATTGTTACGCAAAATATTGACGGCCTGCACCAAAAAGCCGGCAGCAAAAAAGTTTTTGAACTACATGGAAGCACCCTGCGGAATTTTTGTATGAATTGCAGGAAGCCCTACGACGAGGATTTTATTTTGCAGAGTAAGAATTCGCCGGACCCCCTGCCTCACTGCCCGGAATGTGGTGGCCTTATCAAGCCGGATGTCGTTTTGTACGAGGAGGGGCTGGACGATGACATCGTGAATGGGGCTCTGGATGCTATCAGCCAGGCGGATATGCTCATAATCGGTGGAACTTCGCTGGTGGTTTATCCGGCCGCGAGCTTTGTCCGACTTTTTGCCGGCAACCACCTTGTTATGATAAACAAAACGAAAACTCAAGCGGATGATATAGTCGACCTGGTAATTCACGAAAAACTTGGCCAGGTTTTTGAGCAGATTGTTGTGAAGAAGTAGGATTTGGGCGTGCCCCTCCGCCTTCGTTCGGGCTTTGCCCTCACTCCGCTCTGGGTCGCTATGTCCGCCCTTCGCTAACGTTCATCGTCCTCACTCCGCTACGCTCCGTTGCGGTCGACTGCTTCGCAGGGGCTCCCAGCGCTCACGCAGAAAATCTCCCCTGCCTAAAATTCACACAAATCCTGTAAAAATTTCCCCCTAAATTCACCTTGAAAATTATAAATCTTACATTAGTATTTCTATTATGAAGCAAATTTTTCCAATTAAAACAAACAAAATCCAAAACAACAAAAAAAATTTCCACCGCAAAAATTGCCTGGGAATTGTGGCTCTTTGTATTTTTATTTTCCTGCCAGGTCTTATAACTTCTTGTGCAGCAACAAAAACAAAAAAGGATGTTTACTATATGACAGAAATTGAACCTAGCAAAAAAATCTACAAATCTCTGGAAAATGCCAATCCAATTTCACCGGCGATTTTCTGTGCCGACCCGACTGGAATTGAATACGAAGGGCGGCTTTATGTTTACGGGACTAACGATCATCAGCAATATGAAGGCGTTGGTAAATCTGGAAAAAACACCTACGAAAAAATCAATTCGCTGGTGTGTTTTTCTACGGAAGATATGGTCAACTGGACTTACCATGGCGAAATTGAAACAAAGAAAATTGCACCATGGATTATTGCTTCCTGGGCTCCGTCCATCACTTCCAGAGTGGAAGAAGATGGCCTGACACATTTTTATCTGTATTTTTCTAACAGCGGGGCTGGAGTTGGTGTTTTAACTGCGACAAATCCTCTGGGCCCCTGGTCTGACCCCCTCAAAAAGCCTCTGATTTCCGGAAAAACTAAAGGCTTGGGCGACTGTCCTGCACCTTTTGATCCTGGTGTTTGTATTGATGATGATGGAAATGGTTGGCTGGCTTTTGGCGGTTGTGGAAAAGCTCCAAGTGGTACAGATTTGTGGCCGGGAAGTGCCAGAATCGTAAAACTTGGCGATGATATGATTTCTCTTGCCAGCGAAATTAAAGTTATGCCATCTCCTTACTTTTTTGAAGCCAGTGAATTGAATTACATCAACGATACTTTTGTTTACACTTTCAACACAAGTTGGGATGCCCGCAATGAATGGCCGGCCCAGTTCAAGGGAATTCCAAAACCAACTTCTTGTTCTATGGCTTATATGACCAGCAAAACTCCCCTCGATATGGATTCCTGGGAATACAAGGGGCACTATTTTATAAATCCTGGTGAAGCCGGCATGAATTACAGCAACAACCACAGTCATTTTATGAAATACAAAAATCAGTATTATATTTTCTATCACGCCCTGGTTTTGCAGGATAAATTTGGAACGGAAGGCGGTTTTAGAAGTCTTTGTGTGGATACTTTGGACGTAAATGAAGAAACTTTGACCATTAAAACTCGTGGCGGAAGTCGAAAAGGCGTTTCCCAGGTCGAAAACTTCAATCCTTATGTTGTGACAAACGGAGCAAGTCTGACAACTTCTGCGGGCATTGCTTTTGATTATGACAAAAATGGCAAAGCGACGGCAATTAGTTCGGAAGCCGGGGGCTGGCTTGTAATTCGTAATGTTGATTTTGGTTCTGGGGCAAACAAATTTTTTGTTTGGGCAGATTGTGATAAAGTGTCAAGTTCGGCTTCAAACGATTTGTCTGGCGAGAACGATAATGCAGGTGGGGCTAGTAGTATTTCCGCAAAGCCTTTCTTTGAACTCAGATTGGATAACATAAACAATGAAAATGGAAAGGTTTTGTGTTCTGCCGTTGCAGAAGGTTCTGTTGAAGTCAACGAAAAATTCACCGGCGTTCACGATTTGTATATCCTCTTTTCGGATGCAGGCGTGGCTCTGAACCAGTGGAAGTTTAGCGAGTAGTGGATGGTGACGGAGTAGTTATTATAGATTTTCCTCTGCCCTACTAATGTTGGTGGTGGGGCTGTTTTATTTGATGTGCTCCAAACTTTCCATCCTGCAGAAGTTCTTATAAACGATATAAATCCGGAACTTATTAATCTTTATTCCCAGATTCAGAACAATTGTAATGAACTTATAAATCTTCTTTCTACTCTTCAGTCTGAATATCAAGAAACTGCCATAGAAGAAAGAAAAAACTTATATTTAGCAAAGCGTGCAAGATATAATCAATTAATTACTGATAAAAATCCGGATAATGATTTGGAGAAAGCTGCCCTTTTTATTTATTTAAATAAGACTTGTTTCAATGGACTTTATAGGGTGAATGCAAAAGGTCTTTTTAATGTTCCTTTTAATAATGCTTCAAATCCTCCAATTTGTGATGCAAATAATTTGAGGAACTGCTGTGATTTACTTCAAGGTGTTCAGATGCATGTCGGGGATTATTCTTACTGTAATGAATTCATAGACGAAAATACATTCGTCTATCTGGATCCGCCGTATAGACCATTTACGGAATCTGCATCTTTTACTTCGTACAATGAAAATGGCTTTGATGATAATAAACAAATCCAACTTGGGAATTTTATTATAGAAATCGCAAATAGAGGTGCACAAATAGTCGCCAGCAACTCAGACCCGAAGAATACAAATACTGAAGATAATTTTTTTGATGATTTGTATGC
>CAVFQN010000186.1:0-6472 GCA_963624615.1 Treponemataceae bacterium
GTGCAGAGTGCAGACTTTTGGCATAGAAAAAAATCGCTTTGAAAAAAATCAATTTATAAAATATGTTTCGATTTTTGATAAAAAAAATACAGAAATAAAATCTTTTTCTGTCACTGTTGAAGATTTTTCTGCTGCTGCTGATGATGATAATAGTGATGATGAACTTTTGCTAAAAGTAAAAAAATATTATGGCCAGGAAATTTAAAAAATCAAAAGAAGCAAAATTCTTTTGCGAAAGTTGCGGTAGTCAGGTTCCTCGAAATTCAAAAGTCTGCCCCACCTGTGGCAAATTTTTTGCCTCGGTTCGCTGTCCAAAATGTGGCAGAACAGGCTCAAATGATGATTTTAAAAACGGCTGTCCGACTTGCGGTTATGCGGTAAATCCAGATTCTTTACTTGGAGGGGCGGCTGCCTATTCCAAATCACCCTCATCATCAAAAAATATTAAATTCAAAAATAATTCTAATTCAAACTTTTCAAAGTTTTTCAATAAATCAAATAAAAGAAAACCATATTCATCAGACGGTCTTCCTGTTTGGGTTTACATTTCAACAGTCCTGGTTTTAATAATTTTGGTGATTTTGTTGTATAGTTGTCTGTAGGTGAATTGACTAAAATGCGATTTTTTAGTAATATATTCGTACATTTTTAGCCCGGATGGCGGAATTGGTAGACGCGCTTGGTTCAGGTCCAAGTGAAAGTAATTTCATAGGAGTTCAAGTCTCCTTTCGGGTACTCAAATTGTATTTTTGTTGCAGAGAACTTAATTGCTTTCTCTGCATTTTTTTTGTCCAAAATATTTTCGCAAGCGTAATTGCAATCGGAATTTTGACTTTTTTCGTGACCGTAACCGTAAATCGGGTCGTTTACAATTGGCAAACCACACCAGGCTAAGTGGCAACGAACCTGGTGTTTGAATCCTTCCCTTATACTGCATTCTACTAGAATTTTTTTTCCAATCTGGTTTTTTATAAAAATTTCGGTCGTGTATTCTTTTAATTTTCCGACTTTTTCTAATGCAGTTTTTCCAGAATCTTTTGTGACTGGGCGGACTTCTTTGTTGCCTTTTCCAAAATATCTAAAATACGATGATAGGGAAAATCTTTTTCCTTTTTTTGGGATAAAAGCTGGGGCGAGTGGAAATCCGTCTGGGACATTGAGGATTTTATCATAATCACACAAAGCCTGGTAGGTTTTTATAAACCGCCCTTCCCTTTGTTCTGTTTGCAAAAAATCATAAGCAGTCTGACTGGTGGCAATCAATAAAAGTCCGTCGGTTACTGTGTCAAGCCGGTGCAAAAGTCCGTATTCTATTTCTTTTCGCCCTTTTACATTTTTGATTTGGGGATAAAGGTCCATAGCCTGGGCCAAAGCGTTGTTTTTGTCATCTGGGGATAAGGGGGCTGAAGCTAAACCTTTAGGTTTATTTATGACGAGAAAGGGGGTTTCTGATGACGGTTCGTGGATTATTGTAATTTTTTCCATAATGAGATTTATTTACTGCGGGGTAAAATTTGAATCAGGGGCTTTTGGAATTACTGGCTTTTTTTTGGAATTTTTCTTGGGGCAATTATCAGGTAAAATTGTTTTGGGATATTTTGCCTTTAATTTTTTTTGGATTTCCATAAAACGACCTGGAGTTTTAGTCCTGAAAGTTGTGTATTTTAATGAATTTTCGTCACCAGGCAGTTTGATTTTCAACTGGACAGAGTGAAGCATCAGAGTAGCATCCGGAAAATTAGAATCAACCTTGTTATAAACCGAATCCCCTAAAATTGGACAGCCTAAATATTTCATATGAACGCGAATCTGGTGGGTTCGCCCGGTTTTTAGCCTGACCCTAATCAAAGAATAATTTCCGTAGCAGGCAATACAATGATACAAAGTTCTTGCCCATTTTCCATCATCAGAATCTGTAACTGCCTTAAAACGATGTCGATTTTTAGGGTCTCGGATAATTTGTGTCTGAATATCGCCATTTCGCTGAGGCGGTCTCCCTGTACAAATCAAAATATATTCTTTTTGCAGGCTTTTTTCTTTGAACTGTTTTTGCAGAAATTCCTCTGTATCACGATTTTTTGCAGTGATGATGATGCCGGATGTTTCTTTGTCCAGGCGGTGGACTATACCGGGGCGGCGACGTTCCAGGATTTCTGCATCAGAGCCTTCCTTTATCTGGGCTATACCTTGCCTGCCCCAGTGGTACAAAAGTGCATTTACCAGGGTTCCCGTCCAGTTTCCACAGGCGGGATGGGTAACCATTCCCTGGGCTTTATTAACGACCGTAACATTATCATCTTCATAAATAATGTCCAAAGGCAGATTTTCGGGTTCGATGTTATCTGGAATATTATCTTCCCACTGAATATCAATCTGGTCGCCGGCTTTTATTTTTTGTGAAATTTTTACTTTTTTGCCGTTTACGAGGATTTCTGAAACACCGCTTTTCAATTTTGACCGATTCATTCCGTTTGGCAGTGAGGCTATAAATTTATCCAGTCTTTCCTGACCGGCAAAATCGGCTGGTACTTTTGCACTAAAAAAAGGCATTATTCTTGAACCTCAAAAACATCATCATTTGTGGCTTCTATCACGTCAGGAAGGCCAGATTCAGCTCCAGAATTTGCTTCAATTTCCCCAGAACTTGTCTCAATTTCTATGGAAGTTGCGGGGGTATTTTCCGGCTTTTTGTCATAATTTTTTGTCGGTATAGGACTTGCATCCGGATCCTGGTTTAATGGACGAATTTTTATAGCCTTTTCATCTTCGACATGTTGCCTTTTGTGAGAGGTTCTTTTTACAAGCTGAAAAATGTAATCAGTTATACCAATTCCAATACTGATTCCAAGAGATGTTAAAATTACTTTTCTTTGTTCTTCTGGAGTATAGGATGAAGTGGCAAATAAATTCGGCATATAAGCGGAGTCAAAGTCGTTTTTATAGTAGCGGACTCCTGAGTAAAACAAACTTGTCTGAAATGTAACGAAAGGCAAAGCCCCCAGGGAGATGATTTCGAACCTTCTTAAATCCTTTAGGCCTTGTGGAAATTCTGACTGGTCATATTCGAGTGGCGTCGTATCTTCGGCGGTTAATGGCGAAAAAAAGCCTGTGAAAATTGAGAAAATCACCAATGTCAAAATTGTCTTCTTAAATCTCATTTTTTTGAATAAGGGCATCTCTGAAAAATCATTTTCAATGCTTTTTCAGAGATGCCTGCGCATTCTAAGTCTTGGAAATAGCAAGACTTAGAGGTGCTCGTTTTCAAAGTAAGCTCTAAAAATTGCAATTTTTAGAGCTTCCCATAATCTCTTTGGCCAAAAATTGCGGTGCCAACTCTAACCATGGTCGAGCCTTCCTCAATCGCAATTTCAAAATCTCCAGACATTCCCATGGAAAGTTCTGTAAGATTAAACATATTATATTGTTTTTGCAGATTTTCTGCACAAGTTCTAAGCCTTATAAATGATTTTCTGATTAATTTTTCGTCGTCGGTGAAAGGAGCCATTGTCATAAAACCGACAGGATTTACGTGGGGAAAATTACCTTTTGCACAAAAATCCAGGGATTCTCTTACCAGGTCAATATTTTCATAGCCCGATTTTGACGCTTCCCCGGTATGGACTTCAAATAAAATATTGATTTTTTTTCCGATTTTGTCACATTGTTTTTCAATTTCTTTGATTAGTTCAAGGCGGTCAACAGACTGAATGCAGGATGCAATTTTTACCGCATTTTTTACCTTGTTTGTCTGCAGCTGCCCGATTAATTGCAGGTCGATATTCGGATAAATTTCAAATAAAGGAGGAAATTTTTCGGAAGCTTCCTGAACTCTGTTTTCGCCAAACAAAAACTGGCCGGCATTTATAGCCTGAATGATTTCTTCTGATGGGTGGAATTTGCTCACCGCCATCAGTTTTACACTGCCAGGTTTTCGGCCTGATTTTATTTCTGCCTTTTGGATTTTATTTTTTATTTCCTGTAAGTTGTCACTTATATTCATTTTTTGCCTTCGTTTTTATTGATGTTGCAATTTCCTAGTTTTTTGGGGCTCCTACTCTGAGACCGTCTGATCTTACATTTTAGAGATTTCTTTTTCCCCAATAACATCAGACAGTCTCAATAAATCTTCAATTGAAAGAACTTCCGCCCTTTTCATAATATCAATTTCTGCTTTGTTCAAACACTCCACCGCCAGGTCGTTGTTTTTAAGGAAGATTGACAGATTGTTGCGGACAGTTTTTCTTCTCGACGAAAATAAAGCCCTCTGGACTTTTACAAATAAGCCAGGATTTTTACAGCCGGGAAAATTTTCCTTTTTTGTCAAAACGACTGCCCTGGAATCAACATTTGGTTTTGGCCAGAAATTGCCGCCGGTTAAATCCATGAGTGGCTTTACATCATAAGCCCACTGGCACAAAACCGAAAAGGATGAATAATCTTCCGAGCCAGGTTTTGCAGCCATTCTTTGGGCAACTTCTTTTTGAACTGTAAAAATACATTTTTCAAAACGGACATTATTTTCGATTGTGTCCGCTATGATTGTGGCTGCAATATTGTAAGGGAGATTTCCGAAAAATCTGTCTGGCAATTCTGAATTTTTAAGTTGATTTTTCCAGGTTTTAAGAACATCCCCCTCAACAATCCTGAATTTTCCTTTTTTAGCATAATCATCAAAATACTGGGAAATCAGGCCGGCAAATCCCCTGTCAATTTCAAATACTGTCAGGTCTGCCCCCCTTTCCAGAATTTCCGACGTCATAGCACCAAGTCCTGGTCCTACTTCCCAAACTTTTGATTTTTCATTTATATCCAGGGCGTCAATCAGACGACTTCTTGCATCTCCATTAATCAAAAAATTCTGTCCGAATTTCTTTTGCATGGAAAATCCGTTTACTTCAAGAACTTGTTTTAATTCTGCCGGGGAATTGTAATCAGGATGTTTCAATTATGACTCCAAATTTTTCTAAATCTCGATTTTTGGCACTTTTGAAAAAATAATCACCAGATATTTTATGATAGTATACTGTAAATTGATAAAAAATCCACTAGGGGCTTGCAATATTGGAAAAATCAAAGAAATTATGATAAAAGCAAGCCCACTGTAGATAAAAATGGTGACAAAAGGCGAAATCACAGATGTTGCGACAATCCCAATCGGACAGAATGTTCCAAAAACTTTGAGCGAAACTGGGGCGGTAAGAATTTGGGCTCCACAGGAAGCTGATAAAGAATTTGAAAGGAAATTCGGTGTAATTTTTGATAAAATAAATCTGAAAAAGTTTGATGTAAGTAAAATTCCAGCCAGGGCACCGTAAGACATTATAAATCCGATATTTTGTATATCTGATGGCGAAATTATACTCTGGGCTAAAAATGAAAAACATAAAATCAAAATAAAGTCCGGCTTGGATGTTCCGTTCATGGCGGTTAATAAAGAAAGTCCTGCACAGATAAAAGCCCTCAAAAGTGATGGTGAAAGTCCTGCGAACCAGACAAATAATATCAGGGCTATAATTCTGATGATGTAGGTTAATTTTTTGTGGCCGGCTAAACTGCCAATAAACATTGCAATCGAAGAAAACATGGATAAATGCATACCCGACAAGGCCAAAATGTGGGATAATCCTGCGTTTGTAAAAGCCTGTGATGTTTCTGCTGATGTGTATTCTCTGGCCCCCGAAAGTAAAGCCAGCAAAAGGCCACCCGCTTCTCCCCAGGCATACATTAATCTTTTAAAATGCAGCCTGCACAAGGCCCTAAAATAATCAATTTTTCCAAACAAATTTTTGGGCCAGAAAAAATAATCACAGGAAGTAATGTAAAATCCGTCCCTAAAAAATTCCCCTTCAAAATTATAAATTCCCCCGGCCTCGTACAAAAAAGCACCTTTTTTTAAAGCCTGGGAAAATAATTTGCCCGGAAAATATGATTCAATCATTTCGGTGGGAATGTAAATTGTAGTTCTGCCCCAGGCTGATGATTTTTTTACCTCTGAAGATCCGCAGTTTTTTACTTCCAGTACGGATTTGTAATATTTGCCGTTATTGCATTTTGCCGGAGTGGAATAAATGCTTCCGTAAATCCTTGTGACTTTTTCTTTTGGAATTAAAGCCGAAAAAGGATGCCGGTCTGGAATTTTTACAATTCCAGAATAAAAAATGATAATACAGAGTAAAACTGAAAGAAAAAAAGGTTTGCTTAAATATTTTATTGCCATCTAAGTCCTGACAGCGCCTCTCTGGCAGCTGAAAGGACAGATTCTTCGTAAGGCAGATATGTTACAGCCAGTAAAGAATCGAAAGCCGCTTTGTCACCAATGGCACCTAAAGTTTTAATAACAGAAAGAAGGATCTGGCTTGAAACCAGGTTCCCCTCTTCCATCTGATTATTAAGATCTTCAAGGTAGGCCGTCAGTGGTGTGACAGCGTCAAGCGGTGTTATAGAACTCAAGGACTCAATTACACTTGTAAAT
>CAVFQN010000187.1:0-2883 GCA_963624615.1 Treponemataceae bacterium
TTTCTCATAAAATTTTTTGTCTGATGGCGGTTTTGATTTGCCTTGCAGGGGAAATTTGGGCAACTAATTATTACTGGGTGGGTGGTTCTTCTGGAAATTGGTCGGATACAGCAAATTGGAATACAGCAGCGGATGGTAGCGGAACTACGCCAAGTAAAACTTTTGAAACTTGGGATAACGTTTATTTTACTGGAACGGAGGCTGTTACGGTTAATCTGACAGCAGATTCGAATGTTGGAGGCATTTTTATTGGGACAAAAGGTTCTTCTACTATCACAATTAATACAGCTGGATACAATTTAGCACTTCAAAATGGATTAAATTTGGAAAACACAAATGGTACTGCGACCCACTCTGTCTCCCTTGCAATTACAGGAGGAGGAAATGTATCTGCTAGTTGTGTCGATTTTCCAAACTACAAAACAAGTGAATATACTTACAAAATTTCAATTAGCTCGGGGACAACCTTATCGGTAAAAACAATTTATTGTGATACTAGTAGAGGAGATCCTGGTTCTATTACTTTTTCTGGAGAGGGAAAACTTTCGTATAATAAAATAGATGCTGGTTCAAGTTCGATTTCTAAAGTAGTAGAAATTGATGATACAATAACCTCCATCACAACTTCCACTACTTCTTACACTTCTACATGGGATGGTTCTGCTTGGGATACAGAGCCAACATTAAAATCCACCTTAAAAATTATAATTGCCGGCGACTATACAATCGGCACGTCAGATAACAAGCTTTCAACCTTGCTCACTAATGCAAGTTCAGAAAATATAAAACTAATTATAAATTCCGGCTGCACGCTGACTTCGACAAGTGGCACAAATTTTCACTCCCTCGCAATCACAAATAACGGAACTATTGAACTCCTTGGAGATGAAACGCTGGATTCTACGAAAATCACTAACGGCTCTGGCTCTACTGTAAAATACACAGGTACGGACGCAAGGGCTGTTTGGGGCGGGACTTATGAAAATTTGGAAGTAACAGGAAATCTTACGATAGAAAATGGTGATTTGACGGCTAACGGAAATGCAAGTGTTGATGGAAATCTTTCTCTTTCGACTGGGGATTTGGCAGTGGAAGGAAATTTGACTATTGGAGGAAATCTGACCCTTTCTGGAAATGCGACTATGGCAGGTTTTTCTGGTTCGGGAACTACGAAATTTGTAGGGAATGGAAACCAAGTTTTTTACTGTACAGGAACTAATCCTTGTTCTATAAAACCTACAATCGCAAAAACTGGAGGGAATTTAACTTTTAGGGGGGACGTATTAACTGCCACCCAAAATGCCAATTGGGAAGATACCTCTGCTTCTGGCTATACACTAACTTTTGAAAATTCTAGAATTGTTTTTGGCTCAAAAGACCCTGAGATTAAAAAAGCTTTATCCGTAACTTTTGATACTTTTGACACAAGTACATCAGATTACGCAATGATTGTTGGTAGTGGGGAAAAAACTTTCAACACAAATGTTATAAACAACATAATCATTTTGTCTTGGGTTGAGCTCATCATTTCCGGAGACTTTACTGACAAAGGCTTAATAAGTGGAAATGGAAGTAGCAGTAGCGCTGGAAAAATCACCTTGAACGGAAAAACTGACTCCTCTTTACCCTATAGTAAAAATGAACAAAACTTTACCCCATCAACATCTGGAACTTACACAGAAATTGTCATCAATAAAGACACTGATGGAACCGTAAATTTTATCACAAAACCTCTAAATGCTAAAAAAATCACCATCAGCCAAAACGGAACTACAAACTTCACTACAGCAAGCACTATTGATGAAGTGAAAATAGAAAACGGAAATACAAATTTCTCAAAATCAAGCACATTTAAAGATTTGACAATAAAAAGCGGAACTACAAATTTTTCCGAAGCAAATATATTCACAAATCTGACTCTTGGGAACTCCTCTTTATCATCAGAAATGACAGTCACTTTCCCTGGTGGCAAAACTCAGACTGTAAGTGGAACTTTCTCATCAACAGGAACTTCATCCGCAAGTGTAAAAATTACATCATCAGACTCTTCAAATTGGCTTTACTCTGGAAATATCGACACCGCAAATTTTGCCTACACCTACATAGATAAATCGACGGCGGAAAGAGCCCTGAATATCGCCCCTGATACCGAAAAACTCTCTGACTACGGTCTTAAAGATTCTACTTCTACTACCCCAACTACTACAAATTGGTTTACCTACAAATACAAATGGTCGGGGGCAAACAGCACAGACTGGAATGATTCTGGTAACTGGCTTATTGCAAGTACAGGGGCAACTCTATCATCATCACAAAAAACAAACTTTTTATCTGGATTGTGCGAAATTGAGATTCCGTCGGGGGGGACAAATTATCCTGTTTTAGACTCAACAGAATACAAAATCAGCACTTTGGACATAAGTGGGGAAGATGCAAAAATCACACTTGGTGCTGGAAATTTACTTTTGACCGCTACGGCAAATCCTCTTTCAAATTCAGGAACAATAATTTTTTCTGGTGCAGGTCGTATTTGTGATAATGCCACGTCTACTCCTATAAACGACACGTCAAAAGGAACTGTGGAATACACAGGCTCGGCAAATAATTTAACGAATTTTTCTGCTGATGATGGTGACGATTATTGCAATCTGAAAATTTCTACAGACGCCACAAGTCCAGCTGATAAAATAAAAGTTTCGCAAAAAACAAGCCTGGAAGCAGGAAAATATTTGACCCTTGCCGGGGATTTTGAGACTTCGGATTTTGAAAATGCAGGTACGATGGAAATTAGCGGTGGAAATCTTTCGGTCACAACACTGGAAAACTCTGGTACGGTAAATCTTAGCGGCGGTGACATTTCGGTTACCACTCTGGAAAACTCCG
>CAVFQN010000188.1:0-10773 GCA_963624615.1 Treponemataceae bacterium
TAGTGTCATTTTGGACTTGTTCCGGACACTGGTTTCTAGGCAGCCCCATTTTTTTTTGTAAATTTTTTGAACCCAAAAATTTAGATGTCACAAAAGAAATCCTGGAACTTCTGCTGGATATTCAAATCGACAGAGTGGAATTGTCGTCAGCTCAAAAAGACTGCAAAACAGATTACTTGAGCAAAGACGGAAGCGGTCGTTGTTTTGACATCGAAATCCAGACTTCGCATTTGATTGACCTGGCAAAAAGAGCAAGATATTACCAGGGCGTCATGGACGTAGACAATCTGATGGCCGGTGAGGATTACAAAGATTTAAAAGATTCGTATGTAATTTTTCTGTGCCTGGGCGATCCCTTTGGCCTGGGCCTGCCAGTTTACACAATCCGCAACCGGATAGACGAAGCACCTGGCGAAGTGGTAGACGACGGAAGACTTTCTGTCTTTTACAACGCCAGACTCTATGCTAAAATGAAGTCAGAAAAACTTCAGGCGTTTTTTAGCTATCTGAGCAGGCAGAAATCTGATTCTGACTTAACCGACCGGCTTGCAGCACTGGTAGACCGCCTGAAAATCTCCCCACAAGAGAGGAAAGACTATATGACACTTTCAGAGATGATTCAGGAAAATAGAGAAGAAGGATTTGAAGAAGGTTGCGTTCATGGTGTACAAAGAAAAGCTCTGGAAACAGCGAAAAACTTTCTTGAAAATAAAATAGACCCAAATCTTATTGCAAAATGTACTGATTTGTCGCTAGACCAGGTACTTACATTGCAGAAAGAAATTTGCGTGACTGTATGCTAAAAAAACTTCGGGAGTTTTTATGTGGATTTTATTTTTGATTTTGGGCGGACTTTTTGTTGTTTATGATTTTTTGCTGATTTTTTTGAATCCGGGAACTTTTCTTGATAATTTGACTTCCTTTTCGCATATTTGGACGGCCCTGGGGGGCTATCTGATTTTTCTGGGGATTTATCGGAAAAAAAACGGGCATTCTTTTTGGTCAACTTGGAAAAAATGGACAAAACTAACGGTTGGTAGTTTGATTTCATTAGTTTTTGTGATTTCTTTTGTCAATTTGCTTTTTATTTTGAATCCTAAAACAGTCTCGCTCGATGAAGACGCTGATTATTTGATTTTGCTAGGTGGCGGAATTGATAAAAATGGCAGGCTTCCACAAGGAGTTTTGAACCGGGTCAATAAGGCGGCGGAATATCTTGAAACCCACGAAAATGTTGTTTGCGTTGTGACTGGCGGAACTTTGAAGTGGCTGCCTTATCCCGAAGCTCCGGAAATTAAACGGCAGCTTGTTGCGGCTGGAATTGATGAAGGGCGGATTTTTGTTGAAGCACAGGCTTTGGACACTATTCAAAATCTACAATTTTCCTGCCAGGTTTTGGCGGATTTTTCGGGGCTGTCAAAATCGGAAGTCTTGAAAAAGCGTTTTGTGATTGTTTCTAATGGTTTTCACCTGAGGCGGGCCCAGCGGTTGGCGGCCAGAATTGGCTACGAGAATGTAAAGGGCATTTCGGCCAGGAGCCCTGCCTTTTACATTCCGCATAATTATGTGCGGGAAATTTGTGCATACGTAAAATTGAATATGCGGATTTTTTTTACCGGCCAGCCTAGCCGGCTGGTGTGATTATTTTCCCAAAGCTGAAGATTTTTCGCAGGCGGCAGTTACAGCTTCTATCACAGCATTTCTGAAATTGTTTCTTTCAAGGGCAGCTACGCCTTCGATTGTCGTTCCGGCCGGAGAACAAACCATATCCTTCAAAACAGCAGGGTGCTTTCCACTTTCCAAAACCATTCCTGCCGAACCATAAACTGTCTGGGCGGCGTAAGTGTAGGCCTGGGCTCTTGGCATTCCACAGCGGACTGCTGCGTCGGCCAGGGCTTCTATGAACATAAAAACAAATGCTGGACCTGAACCACTTACCGCAGTTACACAATCCATCAACTTTTCTGGAACTTCTTCGACTTTTCCAGCCGCACTTAAAATTTCTTTTACGGTCATGGCCTCTTCTGGCTTGATATTTTCTTTGTAGGTGATTGCGGTCATTGCCTGGCCAATTTGAGCACAAACATTTGGCATCATGCGGACAAAGCGGGCTTTTGGTGCCCAATCTTCCAGGGCTTCCAATTTTACTCCGGCTGCCATTGAAATAATCACAGATTCTGGACGGATATTTCCTGCAATTTCTGCAAAAACATCAGCTAAAAACTGTGGTTTTACTGCCAAAAAAATGTAATCTGCATCTAAAACTTCTGTATCTGATGGGACAAAGGTCGCCCCTGTTTCCTGGGCAAAAGTTTTTCCCAGTTCTGGGTTCTTGTCTGTCACTTTGATGTTTTTTACATCATATTTTTTGCAAATGGCCCGCATAATTGCTCCGCCCATTGCACCGGTTCCAATAATACTAATTTTCATTTTTTGCCTCCGCAGGTTTTAATTTCAGTTTTAATTTCAAAGGTGGACTTTAATCACTCTACAGCGAAAAGTGTTGCCTTGTTTTTTCCTTCTGATATATTCAAAATGGCATTTTCTTTTGAGCCATTTGTCAAAATCATTTCGATTCCGTATACGTTTACTTTTTGGGCCGCCTGGATTTTTGTTTCAATTCCCCCAGTTCCAAAAGAATTTGCTTCGCCAATTGTAATATTTTTGCGAAGTTCTGGGATTGAGCTGACTTTTTCAATCAGCTTTGCATCTGGGTTTGTTTTTGGATTATCTGTGTAAATTCCGTCAATATCACTAAAAAGAATAAGCAGATCTGCGGACCAGAGGATTGCGGTAAGGGCCGAAAGATTATCATTATCACCAATCTGGAATTCGTCGATGGAAACGGAGTCATTTTCGTTGATGATAGGAACTACGCCTTCGTCCACCAGGGTGAACAAGGTGTTTCGGATATTCAGCGACCGGTGGTCATTTTCAAAATCCTCTTTTGTCAAAAGCAGCTGACCGATGTGCAAATCCTGCTTGGCAAAGGCTTTTCGCCACTGGGCCATAAGTTCAACCTGACCGATTGCACAAAGTGCCTGGCGAAAGTGAACGTCTTTTTTGCGGGACCATTCTTTAAGGGTGGAAACTCCGGAAACCTGGGCTCCGGACGAAACAATTACCAGCTGCTTGCCTGAGTCGATTAAAGTTTTGCACTGTTTGGCAAATCCTTCCATGAATTCAATATTCTGGGTTCCATCGGCTTTTGCAAGGGTGTTGGAACCGATTTTTATTACGATTTTACGAGCGTTTTTGAATGCTTCCTGTGTATTTTGACTCATTTTTTCCTCTTTTTTTTGATTTTTGATGATTTTGTGGCTGTCTGATTTTTAGAGATCCCCTTATCTGATTTGACCGTCCCCATCAATTAAATATTTTGTTGTGGTAAGGACTTTGATTCCCATTGGTCCGCGGGCGTGCAATTTCTGGGTCGAAATTCCAAGTTCTGCTCCAAATCCGAATTCGCCTCCATCTGTAAAACGGGTACTGGCATTTACATAAACACAACTTGCGTCAATTTTTGACTGGAAAAATCTGGCTTTTGCCCGGTTTTCGGTGATGATAGATTCGCTGTGCTTTGTATTATGACTGTTGATATAAGTAATTGCCTGATCAATTGAATCAACAGTTTTGATACAACATTCGTAATCCAAATATTCGTTGCCAAAATCTTCTTCGTCAGCCTGTAAAACTTTTGTCGAGCCATTTTTAAAGCCCGGACATTTGCAAAGAATTTCGTAAGCCTGGCTGTCGGCGTGGATTTTTACCCGACCATTGAAAGTTTTTTCCAGCATTGGCAGGAATTTCTGGGCGATTTTTGCATTTACGACGATACATTCTATTGCGTTACAAACACTTGGTCTCTGGATTTTCGCATTTTCGGCAATCTTGCAGGCCATTTCCAAATCACCATCATCATCAACATAAAGATGACAAACTCCAGACCCTGTTTCTATAACCGGAATGCGGGCATTTGAAACAACATTTTGAATGAGTTTTTTGCCACCGCGCGGGAGGACAACGTCAATCAGTCCTACTGCGTTCAAAATCTGGTCTACGTCGCTGTGGTCGTGTTCTTTTACTTCAACAAGTTCGACAGCATTTGGAAGGCCGCCGTCAGTTTGAGAAAGGGCTTCTTTTATAATGCGGACAATTTCTTTATTTGAATTATATGCTGATGAAGACCCGCGGAGCAAAATTGCGTTTCCACTTTTGTAAGCAAGGCTGAAGGCGTCAACGGTGACGTTTGGCCGGCTTTCGTAAATAATGGAAACAAGTCCGAGGGGAACTCTCACCTGGCGGATATTCAGACCGTTGGGAGTTTTCCAGCCGGCAACTTCTTCGCCAATGGGGTCTGTTTGGCCAATTACATTTCTGAGACTTTCGATAATGCCGTCAATCCGCTGATTGTTGAGAGTCAGGCGGTCAATCAGAGAGTCTGACATCCCACTTCCGCGCCCATTTTCAATATCTTTCAAATTTGCACAAATAATTGATTCGCGATTTGCGTCTAAGGCCTGAGCTACGGCTGAAAGTGCTTTATTTTTTTTATCAGCATTTTGATCTGCCAGCTCCTGGCCTGCCAGGTGAAGAAAAGATGTGATTTTTTGAATATCCATTTGCTCCTCCGGTTTTTAGGTTTTTACTTTAATAATTTTTACTTTTATATATAAAAAAAGCCGGAACCTTTTTCTAGTTCCGGCCTGCTTTTTTCCAAGATTAATAATTTGCTAAGAAATACATTCCAAGCAACATTGCAACCCGGCACTTGTCTTCAGACCAGTCAGCTTTGGGAGGAAGGTTTGAAATGTACCACCAGAAAATACCGAATTCAGGATCGATGCGGAGAGTATATTCTGCAAAATCTGTAGATTCGGGATTTTGACCAAACATCAAAAAAACAGCCTGATTGATAACCTGGAGGAAAAGTTCATAATCTTCTTTCCAAGAGTTATCTTTTAAAAGGATGTCCAACTGATACAAAAGCTGGTCTTTTAACGTAATATCAGATTTTTCAACCCAGGTTTTTTGGATTAAAAGTGTAAGATTGTTTTTGAAGCTGGCAAGAAGTTTTGAAATTCCATCATCATCAAGTTTTGTAATACTTTTGCTTGATCCAAATGCTGTTGCAATCAAATCAGCTGATGGCTCATACCCCTTATCTTTATCAAGAAAAATTGAAAGTGCTTTAATGGTGTCTTTGTCTAAAAATTCTGAAAGAATATCAGCTTGTTTAATCATAACCAAGATATTAAAAAAAAACGCAAAAATAATCAATTGTATTGTCAAATAAGGATTTTTGTGTTTTTTCAGACTTTTTCTATAGGGAGCTTCTAAAAATTGCAATTTTTAGAGACAACTTTGAAAATGCCCTATACTTAGGTAAAAACACTGCTTGACTATCACGATTATTAAAATAGAATTTATCTGATATTTTTTTATAAATGGAGAATCGTTATGAAAACTGTTGCAGGTATTGATCTTGGAACACAGAGTATGAAGGTCGTAATTTACGACTATGAAAAAAAAGAGATTATTGAAAAGGCTTCTTGTCCAATGGATTTGATTTCCGAAAGTGACGGAACTCGCGAACAGAAGACTGAATGGTTTGATAAAGGTCTGGAAGTTTGTTTTGGAAAACTTTCGGCTGAAAACAAAAAGACAATTGAAGCAATTGGTGTTTCTGGCCAGCAGCACGGTTTTGTTCCTCTCGATAAAGATGGAAAAGCCCTCTACAACATCAAACTTTGGTGTGATACTTCTACAACCCAGGAATGTAAAATCATCACAGATGCAGCTGGTGGCCCTGATAAAGTTGTGGATGCCCTTGGAAATCTGATGCTTACAGGTTTTACCGCTCCAAAAATCCTCTGGCTCAAACACAATAAGCCGGATGCCTTTGCAAATCTTAAATACATCATGCTTCCTCACGATTATCTTAACTGGAAACTTACTGGGGACTATGTGATGGAATATGGTGATGCTTCTGGAACCGCCTTGTTCGATTCAAAAAATCGCTGCTGGTCTAAGAAAATTTGTGACATTATTGATGATGGATTGCTCGCAAAACTTCCAAAATTGATTGAACCGTCTAGCCCAGCCGGAAAAGTTTCTGCCCAGGCTGCTTCTGCTTACGGAATTCCTGAAGGTATTCCTGTTTCTGCTGGTGGTGGTGATAATATGATGGGTGCCGTTGGAACTGGTACAGTTGCTGATGGCTTCCTTACAATGTCAATGGGAACTTCTGGTACTCTTTACGGTTATTCTGATAAACCAATTGCAGATCCTGCTAACGGTTTAAGCGGATTCTGTTCTAGTACAGGAGGATGGTTACCACTTCTTTGTACAATGAACTGTACAGTTGCTACAGAATTTGTTCGCGGACTTTTCCAGATGGATGTAAAGGAATTGGACGGTGAAGCTTCAAAAGCTCCTTGTGGTTCTGAAGGCGTTCTGGTAATTCCATTCTTTAATGGTGAAAGAACTCCAAACCTGCCAAATGGTCGTGCAAGCATTACAGGTCTTACATCAGCAAATACAAACAGAGCAAATATTGCCCGCGCTTCACTTGAATCGGCTGTTTTTGCAATGCGTGGTGGCTTGGATGCCTTCCGTAAACTGGGCTTCCAGCCAAAGGAAATCCGCTTGATTGGTGGTGGTTCAAAATCTCCAATTTGGCGACAGATTGCAGCCGACATCATGAATCTTCCAATTCGCGTTCCACTTTTGGACGAAGCTGCTGCACTTGGCGGGGCTGTTCAGGCACTGTGGTGTCTTAAAAATCAGACTGGCAAGTGTGATATTGCCCAGCTTTGTGCAGAACATATCAAATTGGACGAATCAAAGAGCACAAATCCTATTGCCGAAAATGTTGCTGCTTATGACAAGGCTTATGCTGAGTATGATAAGATTGTAAAAACACTTACTCCGCTGTATGAGTAAAATTTGTAGGAATAAAAATTAACCCTTGTGGTGTGAATGCCCCTCGTAGTGCAAATGCACATTAAAGTGAAAATGCACGTCGAGGGGCGTTTTTTTTGGAGATGAAAAATCCCCTTTCCGGCGGTAAACTTTTAGTCGTTTTTATGATTGCCCTTTAATTGTCAACCCAAAACCTTGCAATAAGGTTTACAATTTACTATATTTCTGCTTATGAAAAGTAGAACTACAAAAAATAAAATCTCTTTAAAACTTTCGTTTGTCGCACTTTTTGCGGCAATTATCTGCATCGGTTGTTTTTTGAAAATTCCCCTTGGACCCGTTCCAATTGTTTTGCAAAATGTCCTTTGTATTTTGACAGGAGTAATTTTGGGATCTTATCTTGCAGGGCTGCCGACGGCTTTGTTTTTGCTTGCAGGCCTGGTTGGCTTGCCGGTTTATTCTGGTGGAACCAGTGGGATTGCCGTTTGGATTGGACCGACAGGTGGTTTTTTGCCAGGTTACTTGCTGGGGGCCATTCTTGCGGGTTTAATTGCAGGTCGTCCATCTGTTGCAGAAAAAAAATTTCGCTGGTCTAGGGTAATCCGCATATCGCTTGGAATTTTTGTCGGAATGGTGATTTTGTACCTGCCAGGGGTTTTTCATTTTGCCAGGTGGGCAGAAAAAGCTGGCCGTATTTCTGATGGGCAGACGGCTTTTGCCTATTCTATGATGACTTGTGTGATTCCTTATATTCCCGGAGATTTGGTAAAAATTATTGTGGCGGTGCCAGTTGCAATTAAAATTCGGCCGGTTTTGGCTCAGTATTTGTATGGAAATGCTCCGGGGAGTATAGATGATCTGAACAACGAGGAAATGACTGCTAAGGCTACAGGCGGACACGATGATTAAAATCCAAAATATCAATAAAACTTTTCAAACCAGTCAGGGCGAAAATCACGCCCTCAAAAACGTTTCTTTTGAACTTGCTGACGGCGGCTGCCTTGTGATTGCCGGCGAAAACGGTTCTGGAAAAAGTCTCCTTATGTCTATAATTGCCGGCCTGGAAGAAGCAGATTCTGGGATTGTTGATTTGGGAGACCAGGGTGATGAGGAAAATCACCACCGGGGGGTCGGGCTGGTTTTTCAGGAGGCGGAAACTCAGATTTTGGGGGAAACTCCCCGCGAAGATATTGCATTTGGGCCTAAAAACCTGGGCTGGAAAAAGGCAGAAATTGAAAAGGCCGTAAATCTTGCCCTGGAAAAAACTGGACTTGATGCCAAGGCAGATTTTCCAGCCCGATTTCTTTCGGGGGGCGAAAAACGTCGGCTTGCTATTGCCTGCATGATTGCCATGAACCTGCCAATCATCATTTTGGACGAACCTTACGCCAATTTGGATTACCAGGGAGTAAAACAGGTGAATTTGCTGGTGAAAAATCTTAAAAAAGAAGGGAAAACTGTCATCATCCTCACTCACGAAATAGAAAAATGCCTTGGGCTGGCTGATAAATTTCTTGTGCTTTTTCGTGGAGAAAAAGTTTTTGACGGCAGCCCGAAAGCTGGCCTGAAAGAAAATCTGGAAAAGTGGAATATCAAAAATCCTATGACCCAGTATCAGAAAATTGAAGATTTTGTCTGGTAAAACTTGCCGGGCTAGCCTAAGGAGGATTTTTTTTATGACTTATTCTTTATTTTCCTACAAAAACGGTACTTCTTTTTTGCATAAAATGTCTGCCTGGAAAAAAATCCTTTTTATTCCGCTTATAAATGTCCTTTTTTTGTGCCTGCCACCCACATTTTCAATTTTTTTAGTGATTTTTCAGTGTATTTTGGCTTTTTGTCTGCATTTTTCGCTAAAAGAACAACTGACCGACCTGAAACCTGTAATTTACTACGCAATCCTCTTGTTTTTTGTTCAGCTGATGGATTGGCTTTTTACCGGGCCGAGCATTGAAACTTTTTTGAAAAAATTTTCCTGGCAGTCGGAAAAAGAAACTTTGCTTTTTTTGCTGAAACTTTTTGCCATAATGCAAAGTGCTTCGCTGGTTTTTAAAACTTCCACATCTTTGCAATTGCGGGAAGGTCTGGGGAAAATTTTTGGGAAAAAATCACTTTTGACCAACGCCCTTGCAATGTTTTTGAATTTTATCCCAATGCTTTCAAAAATTTGGGCAGAATCAAAAAGGGCCTGGCTGGCTAGGGCTGGAAAAAAAGGAATTAAAATGTATTTGACCCTTTTGCCAGTTCTCTTTTCGGTGGGAATGAAAAAAGCTTACAACGCTTCCAGAGCACTTTCAATCAGAATATAGAATCTGAATGAAGGCTGACTTCGCCGGAACTCAGAGTTTTGAGGCTGTTATCAGCGAGTTGCACAACAAGGCCGGCATTATCATCAATATCAAGGACTTTTGCCTGGTAGGCGGACTTATCATCACCAATAATCGGATGAACTTCCACAGTTTTTCCGATCAAAAATGAGTAGGATTTGTATTCCGCCATCACTTTTGCAGGATTTTCCTGGAAAAGTTTCAAAACCTCGTTGACAATTTCGGCGGCAAGCTGGCAGCGAGTGACTTTAGCAGGTTTTTGGGCTGACAAATTTGTGGAAAGAGGGCAATCCCCATTCTCTAGTGGGTAATTTTCATTTCCTGACGGGTAATCACCATTCCCCGGAGGGCAATTTTCATTTTCAGGTGGGCAGTTTCCAGCCACAGAAGGGAAAATTCCAGCACCAATAATTGATCCCGCCCCTTTATTCGCTGCAAAAACTTCAGGATTATCAGAAATATTTACCCCTATCCCAACAACAGCCGCTTCAATCAGGCCTGTTTCAAAATTCGCCGAACCTTCCGTAAGAATACCACAAATTTTTTTGCCGCCAATAAAAATGTCATTTACCCATTTTATTTTTGCGTCAATTTTGTAAAGCCTTTTGATAACGCGGACTAGAGCAACTGCGGAAAAAGCAGTCAATTTTGCAGGTTCTGTGATTCCTCCCTCCGGGGCGTAGATGAGCGAAAGATAAATTCCAGTTTTTTCCGGCGAAACAAAAGTCCTGCCAAGCCTCCCCCGGCCGGCAGTCTGGCTTTCGGCAAGGAAGATAGATTTGTGATATTTTTTACCGGCTTGGGTCAAAGTTCCGTCGGGATTTCGTAAATTTCCACATTCGGATAAAAGTCTTTTGGCGTAGGAATTTGTCGAATCGATGGTTTTAAAACATTCGATGACAGGGAAATCCGGGAAGTCTGGAAAATCGTAGGGAGCGGGTATATTTGCGTGGGTGGTAGACCTGTTTGCAGGGGGGTCAGGCGCAGGGGCAGGCGAGTTTGCCGGGGCAGGTGTGAAAATGTCCGACCGGGTGGATTTTTCTATCTGATTTTTTTCCGTATTTATCCAATCAGCCCTTAAAAACCCAAGAAAATTGTCTTTTGAAAAAATATCCGCCATTTCCTGTAAAATATAACCGCCGTTTGTAGTACCTTCAATCTGATAGCCCTCTTCTCTAAGAGAATTCATTGCTTTCCAGATGGCAGTCCGGCTAACTTTGCAAATTTCTGCAAGTTTTTCGCCAGAAACAGGATTTTTGAGATTTTGTTGGAGAAATTCAAGAACTTTTTCTTTTGTGGACATAAAAGGAGTATAGCAGATTTGAAATCTTGTGTTTAGAAGAATTCCGAGGAAGTCTGTCATTTCTACCTTGCGAGCGGGCAAATCAATCTTTATAATTTTTTTCTATGACTTTAGACGAAAGATTGATTCAGATTAGACCAAGTCAGCGGCAGCTGGCTCATCATCAGATGGAATTTTATGCTTTTGTGCATTTTACGGTAAATACTTTTACAGATAAAG
>CAVFQN010000189.1:0-2517 GCA_963624615.1 Treponemataceae bacterium
ATTTTGAGAATTTCTGAGGATTTTAGAAAATTTTAGAGATGGACTTTACTTGTTTTACGAGAATTTTTTATAGGCAATTTTGCCCATCACCTGCCAGGCTATAAATCAAACGTAAAGAAAATATTGCCCTTTTTCACCTGCACTTTTGTGTCCGATCCCATGAGCAGAGGTATGGTAGGTGAAATATGCCCCACGTCAGCGTCCATTACGATTGGAACTTTCAAATCGCCCAGGAGGTCGGTGATGGCCTTGTACTGGTCGACCCCCATAATGGAATGCCCCCAGGCGGCGAGTGGACGCCCGACAACGAAGCCTGCCGCGTTTTTGAACCAGCCTGCTTCTTTTAAATGCCAGACTGCCCGACGGATATCCATAGGATTCAAATCGCAGGCTTCCAGAACCCAGATGACTTTTGGGTGGGTGTCGTTGAAAGAGTCAACAAAATCAAAGTGAGTGCCGGCTATGTTTGTA
The DNA here is from genome assembly GCA_963624615.1 of Treponemataceae bacterium. GTDB lineage: Bacteria > Spirochaetota > Spirochaetia > Treponematales > Treponemataceae > Treponema_D. The sequence continues at coordinate 472 of CAVFQN010000189.1, forward strand.
AGAATATCTAGACAGCCACCAATGAGGTAGCCGGAAAAAGTGACTTCTGGGCAAGCGTCACCAGAAATTAGACCACCTTCTAGGGCTTGCACTCCACACTCTTCGCCCATCGTTTCCTGCCCCTGATAAAAGACCTTCAAAATTTTCTTTTCATTCAAAACATAAGGGCTGAGTGGGTCTTGATTCTCGTTCTCCGTGCCTTTACCTGGAGCCTGGAACATTTCGTACCCTTGAAAACTTGTTTTTTTGCCCTCCAGGAGGTCCAGACTGTCCAATTCAGCCTTTTCCCAGGGCTTTCCAAAGCCCGAAATATTGTTTCCGTAAATCGCTTTTACTCCGCAGCCTGTCACCAGGGGAAAAATAAAATTAGTGTTGTCGCTGTAGCCCATAAACAATTTTGCAGGAGCTTTTTTTATCCTTTCAAAATCTATGTGGGAAAGAGTTTCGCACATCAACTCTCCTCCCCCTGCCGAAATTATGATGTCAATCTGAGAATCACAGTAAAAATCAACAAGTTCTTTGGCGGCAATTTTTGGGTCGGTAGAAATGCCGATTCCGTCGTCCTTGTAAACGGTATCGCCGATTTTGAACTTATAGCCCAGAGCTTCAAAATGTCTGACGGCTTCCTTAAACCTTGTAATATAAGGTTCTGTCGTACAGCCAAAAGATGGTGCCGTAATGCCGATTGTATTGCCTTTTTGTAAAAATGGCGGTGTTTGGATTTTTTTGTTAATTTTCATAGGAAAAGTATAGCGGATTTTTGAAATTTAGTTAGTATTTAGGGCGATCCGGCAGCTCCGCAGTTCGCTAACGCTCTAAGTCCTCGGCTTTGTTTGCTCAAGCAAACTTCGACGCTGCTCCATTGCCTACCGCGAAAAATTACTGTACGAAAAGTCTCCCTTATAAAAGACACGCTTCTTTTTGTAAGGCAAGCACCTGGTCTAACGGCAGGCCGGTACATTTTGCAACCATCTCTAAAGAAATATTGTTTATAAGCATATTTTTTGCAGTTTCAAGGGCTTTTTCTTCCTTACCTTGAGAAAGACCTTCTTCTCGTCCCTCAGCCCATCCTTCTTCTCTATTTTCCTGAATCATCTCTGAAAGTGTCATATAGTCCTTCCTCTCTTTGGGTGAGGTTTTCAGGCGGTCTACAAGTGCTGCAAGCCTGTCGGTTAAGTCAGAGTCCGATTTTTGTCTGCTTAAGTAACCAAAAAAACGCCTGAAGTTTTTGTGACTTCATTTTAGCATAGAGTTTTGCGTTGTAAAAGACAGAAATTCTGCCATCATCTACCACTTCGCCTGGAGATTCGTCTATCCGGTTACGGATTGTGTAAACTGGCACCCCTAAGCCAAAAGGATCTCCCAGACATAGAAAAATTACATAAGAATCTTTCAGGTCTTTGTAATCCTCACCGGCCATCAAATTATCTACGTCCATGACGCCCTAGTAGTAGCGAGCCCTTTTTGCCAAATCCGTCAAATGCGATGTCTGGATTTCAATGTCAAAACAACGTCCTCTGCCGTCTTTGACGTAAACGTCAAATCTCTCACCTTTGCTCAAATAATCTGTTTTGCAGTCTTTTTGTGCAGATGACAGCTCTACTTTGTCAATTTGGATTTCGAGCAGAAGTTCTAGGATTTCTTTTGTGATATCTAAATTCTTTTCCAGAACTCTGCAGAAGATGAAATCATCGGCGAAAGTTAATCGTTCCCACTTTTCTGCAAGTGACATTCTTTTCTTTTCACTACTCATAGTTTTTTCTTATAAAGTGATGTGGGGACTTTTCGTTCTGCGGTGGCAGAAAAAATTCCCCTGTAGTATTAATAGTCAAAACTTTGCGATTTTAGGAAATGAAATGAAAAAAAATGAGAATTTTTTGAAAAATAGTGGATTTTTCTAAATCCCCGGTGTCCTGCGGTAGGCTATGGAGCAGCTGCGAAGGCAGTTTCAACTGCCGAAGCAGAACAAAAAAGGCCCACAAATTGTAGGCCTTTTTTGTTTGAGGGTTACCGAACTGCGGAACAGCCGACGGTTGGCGGAATGAG
>CAVFQN010000190.1:0-10365 GCA_963624615.1 Treponemataceae bacterium
GTTAGGATCTGTAATTGTGATTATATTATCTTTAATTGTGTAAACTGATGACGATATTTCAACTTCACTGCCACTTGCGTCTATGTAGTAAAGTTTTGTTGTTCCTTCTACAAGTTTAGAGGTTCCGCCCAAAGTGATTGTCTTAATGCCAGAAGTTTCTTCTGTAATTGTGAGGTAAACTGAAACTTTTTCGGCAGGAGAAGATTGGCCGTAATTATTAGAAATGCCTGTGTAGCTAGAATCCAGCCAGTAAGCGTCAGAAGGGCCTGCTGCTGTACTTTCGAATGGAGTTAATTCATGGGCATGTTTGAGACCTGGAATTTCAACTTTTTCTACAATTGGAGCGGTTGGGTCATTCTGGATTTTTACAGAAGCGAAGGTAGATTTATTTCCGGCAGCATCGGTGAGGGCAATCTTAATTTCGTAAGAAGAACCTGTTTTTTCTGCATCAGGGATTGTAATCTTCAAAAGTTTCAATGTTGAAGATGATGTAGAAAGAACAGGGGTATCAAGATTTACGATATTTTCATTATTCTCGTCAACTTTTGATGAAAGTTGATTGCTTGCAGAATCGTGAACAGAAATATTTACGGCTGCATCTGTAGAAGATGTTGTAACGCCATCTTTATATACTTGAACTTCAACTTTGTTTACACCAGCAATTTCTTCTGTAAATGGAATCAAAAGATACTGTTCATCAATTTCTTTATGATTTGTAATACCATTTGTAACACCTATGATATTACCTTCCCAAAGAAGGAGACCAGTTGATGGAACGTTGATTGTAGGACTCTGCCTATCCAGCTTGAATATTTCATCTGGAGAAGCCTTAAATTCTGAAATTAAACCAACTGTATCGGTAGCTTTTGCAGAAAGCGTTACATATCCATCCGTTCTAGAAAGCAAATCTATTCCTTCAACTCTGATTACAGATTGGCTGTCGCAGAATGATTTTGTAAATGTAATTGTCGAATTGTCTAAATTGAGAGTGTAATCCGTATTTGCAGTGAATGGAGTCCATTCTGTGTCACCAGCTGTATCACCAGATTTCTTATATTTCACAGTAACGCCGGCAATAGAAGCCTGGCTGAATGTAAGGCTCTTAAGACCTGAACCAATTTCTGGGTCTGAAGGAACTGTCACTTCGGCTATAACTTTTGTAGAACCTGAATAGAGAGGAGATTCTGTTTTCAGGGCTTTAAGAGTAATTCCAGAAACTGATGGAGCTGTGTTATCAATATAAACATAAGGAACTGCATCATTATTTGAACTAATAAGTGAAGTTTTTGCATCAGAAACGCCATCTACGAAGTCTGTAAGAGTTGTAGAAAGAAGATTTGCTGCACTTCCTGAATTGCTTAAAGCCATATTTGTAAGGCGGAATTTAACATTTGTTCCCTTTATTATTGGGGACTCAGAATTGTTAAGAGTGAGTTTTCCTTCCGTATAAGAAACCTGATAGTCGCTGCCATCTGCTTCTGTCCAAGTTTTGCCACCATCACTAGTCAACAGGAGCTTTGTCTGGGCTGTCGGCTGGTAGGTGTTTTTAGTCTTATCTGAATTAAATGAAATTGCAGCCACACCAGAACCAATTTCTGTAATATCGTATTCGAGGGTAATAGTTTCGACTTTACCTTCTGTAGAAGCAGAAAGTGGTGTGTAGTATCTACTTTCGCCATCGTACATATTTACTTTTTCGAGTTCAATCTGTTTTACAGAATTGATGACAGGATGCAAAGTATCAAGAGTGATATTAATTGATTGTTCACTTGAAACGTTCGTTGCCTGGTCTTTGACTTTTACTTTAATTGGATATGCTCCATCAGTTGTGATATTTGAATTCAACTTTAAGCCCGCAACGGTGATAGTACCAGATGTAAGGGCTACGCTTCCGTCTGTTACCGTTGGATTATAAATGCCGGAAGTAACGGCAATTGCTTTCCCATCAAAATTGTAAGTTGCTTGGCTTGAAGAACCGTCCACAAATGTAATTATGATTTCCTTAACACCACTCAAATCTTCGGTAAATGGAATCTTGAGTAAATCATCAATCTCTGATTTTTTAGTTGCCCCAAGAGTTTGTTTACCAGAATTATTAATCCATTCCAAATCTCCAACAACAGGAGCTGTATTATCATACTTAATGGAAGAAAGAGCTGCAGGTGTAGAAATATATCCTAAATCATCTTTTAATCTGAACAGGACTTCCAAAGCTCCGTCTTTTGCAATACTTGAAGCATTTTCAATTTTGTAGGTGTCTTTTGCATAAGCCCAGTCGGTCCAAGATTCTCCCCCATTAAGGCTGAAAGACCACATAAGGTCTGCTGGATCACAACCTAATGGGTGGCTTGAATCTACCATTGGAGAAGTTGCATAGTCAGGCTGGTTTACAGCAAGAGTTCCGATTGTAGAAGAATTGTACCAATGGTAAGGTACGCTTGTAACGGCTGTCGCAACTGTATTAATTTTTGAAGCTTGAGAACTAGCATCTGGAGCAGTTGTATCTTTAATTACATAAATAGATTTGACAGGGTTCAATTGGTCTTGAGAAACACATCCATCTGTATAACTGTCGTTACCAATAAGGTCACGAGAACCAACATCAATTCTAATTACGCCATCAGGCATAGAAGAAAGGTCATAGCTAAGCTGATAACCACTTTGTGAAGTGTCAACTGTTCTTTCTGTGCCATCAGCAGAACCACCGGCATAGTAAGAATAAACTTGACGTTCCATTGACGTTCCAGTTTCAGAACCATCAGCAGAAGCAATATGAGTTATATCTACATACAATTGATATACATCAGATTCGAGGCGGTTTTCGGCAGACATACCTTCGGCTGTATCTTTTGCAAGAACAAAGAGATTTACTTTGCCAGAAGTTCTGTGTTTGAGAATTGTTGAAGTTGCTGTATCACTAAGGGCTGCTGTTGCTCCAACGTAAGAAGAAGATTCTGAAGGATCTTTAGGATTAAAGTAATCTGCAAGTGCCTGGTCATAAGTGTCGGTTGCATAAACACTCTGGTTGCTACCCCATTCGGTAGGGGTATCTACGCCAGCTGTCAATGTAACAATAACCGGAGATTTACTGTCTACCGCAGTTCCTGTTGTAAACTGGAATGAATAAGCTTCTGCCATTGAATAACCAAAAATATCTTTTACATCTTCAGTTATTTTTACTTCTATTGTTGTGTTACTATCAAATCTTTCGCCAGTTTTAAGTCTCAATGTGAGGATTTTTTTACTTGCACTAAGGCTTGCGCTTGTAAAAAGATCTGATATAGGTGTGTCTGAAGTTTTCAAAGTATCATCAAAGGCACTAGCTTTTTTAGAAACGATTATGTTTTCAGAAAGTTTTCCATCGGTGATTAATGTTGATTCATCCATCTGTTTTGAAAAAACGATACGGATAGCCATATTTCTAACAACACCAGAAGCACCGGCAGTTGGAAGAGAAGCTGAATATTCAGGTCGTTCAGCAACAACAGGAATTATATAAATATCACTACGAGTTTCGTGAATGGTGACTTTTGTTTCTGTAGCCTTAGAATCTTCAAAAGTAATTACACTTTCAGGCAATTCTTTTCCAGCATAGTTTGCTTCGTAATCTTCATAATCTACAAATAAGAAATTTTTATTTTGTTCTGTGGTAACGGCATTTTCTCCTTTTGTAGAAAAAGCAGCCCATTTATAAAAGCCAAAATCTGTATCTGTTGAACAGGAAATAGTAAAAGGAACGTCAACTTTTTCGGTAGAAGCTCCGTTTGGAGTAGTCACACCCTGTTTTGTAGCAGCGTATCGGACAAAAACTTCAATTTCTTCGGCATTTGCGACTCGAACTTCTTCTTCAATTTCTGAGTAAAAGTCGTCGCCCGCAGACATCCAAGAGTCACAAGAGTTGACAAAAAATATTGATAATACTGCAATGAGAGCAAAAATTGATTTTGAAAATAAGTGTTTTTTCATATCCTACTCCTATTTATTATAGAAAAGTTCGCGTTAGTTTTGTTTCTTTTTTCCTTTTTTTATTTTTTTAATTCCAAATATTCCGGCAACTGCAGCTGCAAGTCCTCCGGCGGTTATAGCAAGCCAGCCAGATAGCGGGATTGCGGATTTTTCGGTTTTGTTTTCGTCCAGGGTGGTGATTGGGGCACCTGCTGGGGAATTGCCTTCCGGGGCAACGGTTGGCTCACCAGGGGTGGCTAATTCGACACCAGGGGTAGCGGTTGCGTCACCGGCAGAGGCGTTGTTATCTGGGGCGATCGTTGGGTCACCAGGGGCGGTTGGCTCACCAGGGGTGGCATTTTGCTTACCAGCAGACGAAGCGTTTCTCGAGGTGGCTAATTCGGCACCAGGGGCAGTTGCCCCACCGTCAGGGGAATATTCGTCACCAGGAGTGGCATTTTTGTCACCGGCTGGGGAATTACCTTCTAGGGCGGTCGTTTGATCACCAACAGGCGAAACGGCACTTGTGGCAGGTGATTTCACACCAGGAGTGGTTGGTTCTCCGAGTAGGGAATTAACTTCCGGGGCGGTCGTTTTGTCACCAAAAGCCCTTGCCTCGAACTTATCTTCCTCATCAGTTTTTACTTCTTCAAATGAATAATTTGTGATTTCTTCTACAACTTTTGCATCCTCTTCTGACAAATAACTTGAGAAAGGATTTACATCCGGAATACCGGCATTTGCATATTGTTTTTCTGTATCAACTTCCGGCTGGTCAAAATCGTTTTCCGGGTCAACTTCCAGGGCTTTTTCTTCTGTATACAAAAAGGCTTTTTCGTTCTTATATTCGCCCATTTCTTCTTCAAAAGACTTCATTCCAGGAATTGTTTCTGCCTGGTAAGCAGCTTCCGGCGCCCATTCTGATGAAGGCTGTTTTGTAAAGCGTGGAACAGCCATAGGTTCAACTGGTGCGACAGGGGCAGGTGCAAGGGGAACTGGATCTGTAGATGACTCATCTGCAACAGAGATTTCACTTTCTACAGGGGATGTCGCAAGCTCAAGAGGAGCTTCGATTGTGGCATCTGGAGTGATTTCGGTAAGTGCTGGAGTGATTTCTGCGGTTTCTGGTGTGATTTCTGCAATCTCCGGTGCATTTTCCACAGTCTCTGGGGTGTTTTCCACAGTCACAGGAGTATTTTCTATCACCTCTGATGTAATTTCTGTCAATTCTGGAATATTTTCTACCTGTTCTGGCACGCTTTCTGTAACCTCAGAGGCATTTTCTACTACAGATGGCGTGATTTCAGCAACATCAGCTACAGGGGATTCTTCCGGACTTTCAACAGTGATTTCCGGTGTAGATTCTGCGAGTTCCGGAGTGATTTCAGTCACAACAGGCACATTTTCTGCGAGTTCCGGAGTGTTTTCCTCTGCCTCTGGTGTGATTTCTACCATCTCAGGAGAAACATCCTCTGCTGGAGCCTCAGCAATTTCTTCAACTTCATCCAATTCAGAAGTCTCATCAATTTGCTCAACAACTTCTGCCAGGACTTCACTTTTCTCTGCCGAACTTTGCTCAACAGCAAAACCGCCATCAACAACTTCTGCAACAACTACAGGACTTTCCTGCACAGGCTCATCCTGCTCAAAATCTTCAAAATCAATTTCGCCTTCTTCTGCAAGAGCAACTTCCGACGCAAGACCTGTAAAATTTTCTGTAAAAATTGACAAATCAACTTCTGGGATTTCCGAGATTTCATCAGTATCTGGTTCTTCTGTCAAAACCTGGTCTGGGTCAGGATCTTTATCCCCATCACCTGCCATAGCGGCTGCCAAATCATAATCTTCCAAATCTTCGTCATCGTCGCCATTTTCTACATCTGGAACTAAAGCGACCGCCCCGGAAGTCAAATCCAACATATCTCCAAAATCAAAATCTGCAAGATGATTGTCTTCTGTAAGTTCTGCAAGTCCATCTTCTGTTTCAGAATTATCAGCAAGCATTTTTTCAACTTTTTCCTGAACTTTTTCAGGGATCTTTTCTTTCTCTTCTGGCCAGATTGTATGCTGGAGACGGTCTGCAAGAGAAAAAGCCCGGCCTTTATTGCTTACAAAAGTCCCAAGATAGGCATATTCGGCAGCAAGCTCAGGATCTGATTGCTCTACACGACTATAGGCTGCATCACATTCTGCATAATCTGTAAGTTCGTAAGCACAACGAGCAACGCCAAGCAGGGCGAGTGTATTGTCTGGATCATCTTTTAAAACTGACTTATACCATTTTCGGGCGCGGGTATAATCCTGGCGGGAAAAATAAATATTTCCTGTATTAATAATTGCAGGCTGATAGCCCTGACGGCGGGCCTTTTTGAACTGTTCGTCCGCCTGAAGGAAAAGTCCATATTTTCCGTAAAGAACGCCCAGGCGGTTTCGGGTTTCCACATCATCCTTAACTGCAAGTTTTGCTTCATACATTTTGATTTGCGGTTCAATTTCGCGGGTAATCCACTGGTCCACCGAATGGTCAAAAAGTTTTGCAACAATCTGCGAATCTGGCATTGTAAAATAAGCAGTCGCACCAGGAACACTTACCGGCTGATAAATTTTCCAGGAATCGCTCATTTTATAGAGGGCGGCAGTCCCTGCCTTGCTGGCGGTATTCCATTCACGAGCCCCAACTCTCCAGGCTTTATTAAATCCTTCATCTGAAAGGGTGATTTCGAGAGGAACCCAAACTTTGTTATCTTCCTGGTCAACAATCAGTTCATTCAAAGACGAAAATTCCTGCATTGCCTGAGAAATTGTCAATCCTGAATCAAAAGCCATAAAAATATGACCAGGAACAGTAATAAAAGCCGTTCTGATTCCGACTGCCTCAAAAAGTGAACAAACAAGAATGGAAAGGTCATCACAGTCACCACCACGATACATTAAAGTCTGGTAAGGGAACTGCAAAAAGTCTATAGAAGATGTTCCGACGTTATCGGCAAAAGCTGATGAAGGGTCAATTACGTAACTCAAGCCAAATTGATCCAGAGCTTCAAAAATCCCCATTGCATACTGAATATTTACAGGAACTCCGTTGCGGACATTATCACGAACAATACTTGTGATATATTTACCAAAAAGCAGGGCGGCAGGGTCTTTTGAAGAAACAAAAACGGCTGCACGACGGTCATCATCCCAAGACATATTATTTCGACCATAAACCGGCACGACCATATCAAAAGATTTAGATTTTTTCTGGCCCAGACAAGAATAACTTACGATAATCTGGGCTTTTGTATCAGTTTTCTCGGTAAGTTCAAGCATCTGCTCATTGAAGAAAGCGTACAAATCAACTTCGGCAGTTTCGCCTTTTTTGAGAGATTTGAAAGTTCCACACTCTTTTGGGTGAGTCATGTACTGGGGCTGATAAAAACTGACTGTCACATTGGTGATGGCAGAATCTTCCTGATTCTGAACCTTTACTTTTCCAAATGAATTATTTTCATACCAGGAATAAAGAACTGGAAAAACTGGAGCCAAATCCTGGTTTTCTACAGAAATATTTGTTTTGTTTGTAAAAAGTTCTGTAAGATTAAATGAAAGCCCCGGAGAGGCAGCCGCATTCACAGTCATTAAAGGAGATGCCCCGGAAGCGTAATGTGTACCGGAAGCCTGAACATCGGCAGAAATTACAGGATTCAGACGCCAGGTAAATGTAAGCCCAACGCCGGCAGAAATACCAGACAAATTACTTTTTGAAGATTTTGCATTGTAGGCCCCGACGTCAAAATTTAAATCCAGGGCCATACGGTCACCCAAAGAAAGATGATAGCCAAGTCCCAGACCAGCATCTAAAAGGGTGATAGGATCGATATTTGGAAGGGAAAGGCTCAAATAATCACCTTTCAGAAAAATATTTAAGTAATCGAGCGGGCGGTAGGTGAATTTAACGCCCCCACCAATTCCAGACTCAATTTTATGAGACTGACCAAATGGTTTTGTGATGTGAGGATAAAGACTTACAATAAAATCACCATTTGCAGCCATAGGAAGAGCCCCCATACAAAGGGCAAGTCCAAGGGCAACCATTTTTTTCTGAGTTTTTTTAGATTTTCTTATCCGTCTTGAAACTTTTCCTGACATTCGCCTTTCTAACTCTCTAAACTTTTTTTATTTTTCCAATTCACTGGCAATGCGATTAAGATTTTTCATAGCTGTAGCATTATCCGGATCATTTTGAAGTGCCAATTCATACCAATATTTAGCTTCCTGATATTTCTTTTGCAAAGATGCAATATTTCCCAAGTTGTTCATAGCAGGAACCGACCCCATTTTTGCAGACTGCTGGTAAACCGGAATTGCACTTGAATACATTCCCGCACGAACGTAAAGCATACCAAGCTGATTGTACAGTTTTACCGAAGCACCTTCTTCTTTAATTCTATTTTGAACCGCCGCAATTTGAGGACCAAATTCAGCAGTAATATATCTTGCGATATCATTTTCTACAGCCGCAGTAAGGGTAGATTCCGATGGCATAGATGATGATGATTCATTTCCCTTAAAGCCAGCAGGAGGATAATACTGCCAGGCATCAGAAATGAGGATAAAATCAAAATCAGATTCTGAATCTGACATAGCCTGAATCTGCAAAACAGCCTTGTACCAGCTGTTAATGAAACCTTCATTCAAGGCAGACATTGAAAGAGGAATCCAAACTTCATCATTTACAACAAGAATGCGGTCATAACCATCAAACAAAGCCCCAACTTTTGAAGCATTTACGCCCAAATTAAAGCAAACAATAAAATCATCTTCCAGAGGGATAAAGGCAGCCGGAATACCTACAGACTCAAGCATAGCCATAAACAAAATGCCGACATCATCTTTATCACCAGTTTTATAAGCAATAGTCTGATATGGATACTGGATATAGTCCAAAGTATCGGGATTTAGGTGGGTAGTATTGTAAGGAGTAGATTCATCAGTTACACAGCGAATACCTGCCAGGCGGATACTTTCATCAACATACATGGCAAACTGCATATTGCGGTTCAGACCAGACCTCAAGTGGCTTCTGGCAATTCCAACCACATATTTAGAAAATTCCAGGACTTCCTGGGAAGTCGTAGAAATATAACTGGCAATAACAGCAGGGTCAGTCCAGCGAACCTGGTTACGGTTATAAACAGGAATTGTCACCTGGGAAACAGCCGTACGTTTTTTGCCCAAAAGTTCATAGTCAATTACAAGTTCACCAGAGATTTTTCCAGCTTCGGAAAATTGCAAAATTGCATCGGTAAAATCGGCGTAGAGAGAAAGTTCTTCCTTACGATTTTTACGAATCATCTTAATTTTGCCACATTCAATATCAGAAGCAGTGTAATTTTCGGAACGGAAACGGACAGACACATTTTTGATTTCGGCAGTTTCGTTATTTTCTATTGTGATAGTTGCAAAAGGATTTTCCTTGTAAATCGTATACAAAAGTGGGAAAACACTTTCATCCTGAACAATAGAAGCATCAACCCGGCCGGCAGCTTTTTTGGTATCCAGTTTAACTTTGATCGTAATACCAGCCGAAATTCCGGCAGCTCCAGGCTGACCCTGCCACGGAAACCAGGTATTATTCTGGAAAGAAAAATATGAGCCGGACAGACCTACAGAAATAGAAGGATTAAAGCGGAAATTGATTTCGCCCCCAGCCCTGTACCATGGAGCGTAGTGATATTTGTTATTACTTATCGCCATGGAAGCCCCGCCAGAAAGCCCTAATCCAACTTCAAGCCGAGAAAAAGGATAGGCAAAAAGCCCCAGCTGAAGACCGGCAGGAACAAACATTACAGTTTTAGAACTTTCGGCAGCAAGTTCCTTGTAATTATTTTTTGGAAGGGCAATAAAACCAAATTCCGGGCCAATATTCAAAAAATCAAAAAAATTAACCCCGACATCCAAAAAGGCCCCGCCACCAAACATTTCATATTTGTTTTTGCCCCCAGACAAAAAAGGGAAAGAACCGGAAGGAGTAAGCTTAAACGTTAACTCTGTTGCAAATGAAAAAGCCAGAAGGTTTATGGAGAGAATGAAAACTGCAATAACTTTTTTAAACTTCATAAAAACTCTCGTTATCAATTTTTTTTTAATTCGCCAATTATAAGTTTTTAAACTAAACAATTATAATTGATTTTTTTAACTTCAAAACTACATCAAAATGTAGGATTTTTATGATTTTACTCAAAAATTTAGATACCACCACGTCAGCAAAAACTTTTTCAGCAACTTTAAAAAGGATTTTTTCACCAAGCCAAACTGACGCATTATATCATAAGTTTTTATTTTTTTCTATTTTTTTAGATTTCTCAGCAAAACTTTTACTACGACAAGCCTTCCGCCCTTCGCTAACGCTCATCGTCCTCGGCGAAAGGGCTTTTT
>CAVFQN010000191.1:0-18028 GCA_963624615.1 Treponemataceae bacterium
TGAACAAGGCATTCAGTTTATCGGTATAGAGCAGTTTCTGCTGGAAAAAAACTGGTTGCAATAAAAATAAAACGATTTTTATTTTCCACCACAATCTCTTATTCAGAATACTACATTCTATTTTCGAAAATTGTAATACAAGACAAAGAACTATTCGGACGGTAACTTTTCAAATCTTGCATGCTGGCTCATTGGCCAGAAGCGTGCTGAAAACTATCACAAGTTCGGGGAGCACTTCGCGACCGAATATTACATTACCTTCGTTTACCGGAACTCTGGCAATAAAACTCTGAATTCACCGCCTTGAACCGTACGATGACAGAGTTCCGCTGGACCACAAGATTCATTCCGCTTTCAAAGGAGAGGTCAGCAACTTGCCCGATCATGTGTCTTTTCAGTAAAGAAAGAAACTTTCAACAATGTTCAGGCATAGCTTGTGATGATGCCGAGAAACGTATATGCAAACATACGCCTCTCTCCCCTCTTCCCCCGGAATCTCCCAACACTCTGAATACTCACCCTTTATTTTATATACGCCCTAACTTCATTTGCCATTTCTGCGAATTTTTCTGGCTGGCGTTGATAGACTGCCAGGTAAAGGTCTGGAAGAGGCCCGCCGGCACAAGATGCAGCCCAGAAACGAACATCATCAGATTGAATGTCGTAGGCTTCTGCCCGGTAATGAACTGGAGCCAGCATTGTTTTTGTAGAAAGTGCATCCTGAACATCAGCAGAAATTAAAGTTGCCAGGATTTTTTTGGAATTTGAATTGTCTGTGATGAGAAGGCCGGAAATTGCAGGGGCAATCAAGGCGTGGTCGACATTATTAGAAAGGCCAGGTATACGGATTGTTTCAAAATTGCTGACAATTGAATACTTAATTGTACGGTGCTGAGAAAGACTGGTAAAAAATCCTGCAAGCTGATTATCCTCGGCAAAAGTCTGCAAATCATTAAAATTGCCCCGATACCACTGAGGGTGGGTAATTCCTTCTGTCGGCCAGGTTTTCAGCATGTCCAAAATATAGCGGACTGTCAATTTTTCGCCAGGCAAATCTGCCAGTTCTACATCAATAAAATCAGAAAGTGACTGTGCTGGTTTCATAGCCTCAATCAGCTTGTTGTAAGCCTTGAGCCCGCCCATTGCTTCTGTAAGAACGCCAATAAAAGCCAGCAAAGTTCTGTCATCACCACCATTCGTAAAAAATGGAGAAAAAACATAATCTTTGGCTGCATTAAGATAATTTGTAAGCTGAGTAAAATTTTCAGAAGGATTAATGCCTGTTTTTTCCATGGTCGGTTTATAAATATCAAACTCATAATGATCCAAAAGAATTGGCAGACATTTTTTATTGCGGAGAGATGTCGGAATATTATCCAGAATTTTTCCAGGAATATCCTCAATTCCGCCAGCCAAAGAATCCGTAACTTCACCCTTCCAGGTAAAAAGCATATCGTACTTTCTTGTGATGATGGAAAGATCCATAGCTCCTGGGGCAATCACATCATACTTTAGAATAACTTTTTCTTCCTGAGGGATATATTCTTTTAGTAAATTTACGTATTCGTCAGAAAGTCCATAAAAAGCAATATGGACAGTCCTGTCATTAATCTTTTTTCGGATATAAAAGCCAGTCCAAATTCCTGCAATCAAAATTACAAGAGCTATAAGACCTATGATGATTGCTTTACGGTTCTTTTTTGCCTGAACCTTGTTAGTATTTTTGATTTTCTGTTTTGTATTCTTTTTCATAAAAGGATTATCGGCAAATTATCATAAAACTTTCACCAAAAGCAGCCAGCCATTTTTCACAGACACTTCGGCAGTTTTTCCAGGGAGGACTTCGTTGCTGCAGGCATATTGAAAATCACTTTTTATGCTTCCATTTTCCAGAGGATATTTTGCATTTTTGATATTCACGCCAGAAACGTCTCCGGCAATGCAAAGAAGTGAAAAATAGGCAAAATTTTCAGGGATTTTCAGCACTTCTGAGGATAAAATTTCCATTTCGGAATAATCATCCACCAAAAGAGCCTGTTTTCCCAGCTTTTTCAGATAAAGGAGGATAGAAATATTTACCAGGGAGTGGTCAAAACGCTGGCCCACCATTCCAATCAAAAGAAAATCGGAAAATCCCCGGCGAATGCCTTCTTTGCAGGCAAAAAACGAGTCCGTATCGTCTTTTTCGCGGGGCAGTTGGATAATTTCCGTAGATGTTTGGGGGCGGATGTGGGAGTCAAAATCGCCAACAATCAAATTGGGTTTTACGGCAAGTTTTTCAGCATGATTTAATCCTCCGTCACAAAAAATGAAAAAATCATCGGGACGGAGGTAGGATTTTACCCTGTCATAGTTCAAAATTGTCGCAGCTCCAATTATCACACAACGTTTAGCCATAAAAATCCCCTTTTCAGGCAAGTCCCCATTCTCCTAGAGTTTTTCCGCAATATCATAAATCAGTTTTTCTGACTTTTCCCAGCCTAAACAAGGGTCGGTGATTGATTTTCCGTAGCAGCCTTCGCCAATTTTCTGAGAACCATCCTCAATATAACTTTCAATCATAAATCCTTTTACCAGTTTTTTGATTCTGTCGTTGTGGGCACAAGAATTCAAAACGTCCATAACAATTCTAGGCTGTTCGAAAGGATTTTTTCTTGAATTTGAATGGTTTGTATCAACAATACAAGCCGGATTTTTGAGTTCACGTTCATCGTAGGCATCACACAGACGAAGTAAATCTTCGTAGTGGTAGTTTTGCTGATTGTTTCCATGTTTGTTTGTAGAACCGCGGAGGATTGCGTGGGTGTCCGGATTTCCTTCGGAGTGAACTTCCCAACCTCGGTAAATAAAAGTATGCTGGTGTTGGGCCGCAAAAATAGCATTCATCATAACGGCATAGTCGCCAGATGTAGGATTTTTCATTCCAACCGGCACTTCAATTCCACTTGAAACAAGGCGGTGTTCCTGATTTTCGACAGAACGCGCCCCAACTGCAACGTAGCCCAGCAAATCATCAAGATACTGATAATTATCCGGATAAAGCATTTCATCAGCAAAAACAAAACCTGTTTCAGAAACTGCCCTCATGTGCATGTGGCGGGTCGCAATCAGACCTTTGTACAAATCTGGTTTTGCATTTGGATCAGGCTGATGGAGCATTCCCTTGTAGCCTTCGCCGGTAGTTCGCGGTTTATTTGTATAAATTCGTGGAACCATGAGGATTTTATCCTGAACTTTTTCCTGTACTTTTGCCAGTCTGGTCATATAATCCAAAACTGCATCTTCGTTGTCAGCAGAACAAGGCCCGATTATCAAAAGCAATTTATCCAGCCGCCCTTCAAAAACAGCCTTCACCTCTGCCCGTTTTTTTTCAACAATTTTGCTGACTTTTCCAGTTATAGGAAATTCCTCTTTTACTTCAGCAGGAATTGCCAGCTTTCGTTCAAAATCCATATTCATATCACACCTCTTTTTTATTATTTTCCATTTTAATTCCGAGTTTTTTGATTACCTCAAAATAGCCCGGAAAACTTTTTTTAACGGCGTGGGCGTCGTCAATCTCACCGCCTGTAACCGTCAACAAAGTTGATAAAGCCATAACAATTCTGTGGTCATTATGACCGCAGATTATTTCTTTGGGCTTTTTCAAGACCCCTTTTTCTATGACAATCTGATTTTCTGACCAGCGGGTTTTTATTCCGAATTTTGCCAGTTCCTGGCACATAATTTTTCCCCGGTCACTTTCTTTGATTGCCAGGCGTTTTGTCCCGGTAAAAATTCCGCCATTATGACTTGCCGCCACCACAAACAAAATCGGTCCCAAATCAGGACAATCCGAAATATCCAAAGTCGGGCAGGTTTTTACAAGTTCGTCAAACATTTGCCGATAAACCCTATCGCCCTGCAAACTGTGGTCATAAAGTCCATTAACCTGAACCGAACCTCCCAAAGTATTAAAAACATCCAGAAAAGCAGCATTAGAATAATCGCCTTCCACCGCAATTTCCCGGCTTTTGTATTTTTGATTGCCTTTTACCGCCAGAGTATTTTCGTCCAGCCACTGGGCTTTTACACCAAAATCCGCCATAGCCTGCAAAGTCAAATCAATGTAAGGCCGGCTTTCTACAGGCGGGATAAGGTTGAGCGTGCTATCCCCCTGGAGCAAAGGCAGAACAAACAGAAGCCCTGTGATAAACTGACTGGAAATATTTCCTGCCAGAGTGTAATTTCCGGCTTCAAGTTTTTTGCCATTTGTATTTATGATGATTTTTTCCTGACCACGTTCAAAGGTAATTCCATTTTTTGAACACAAATCCTCGTAGATTGTTTGCGGCCTTGTCATCAGCACTTTTGAACCGTAGAATTCGGATTTTTGGGCAAAGTTGATTGCAAGGGGAATGAAAAAGCGGAGGGTTGACCCACTTTCCCGGCAGTTGAAAATAAGTTTTTCCACAGAGGAGAATTGTCCCTGGGTGTCTGGAATTTTGCCACCAACCACGAATTCGCCCTGGGAGCCAGAGATTTTGCCACCACCTAGGCTTTTTTCCTGGGCATCAGGAATTTTCCCACCACTCCCGGCTTGTCCCTGGCTGGCGTTCGTTTTCACACCAGCCTCGGATTTACCTTGTAGGGCGTTCATTTTCCCACCACTCCCAGCGACATCACCAATCCCACAAATCTTTACAGAATTTCCCTCCACCTGGATTTTAGCTCCCAGGGTTTTCAGACAATCCAAAGTCGCCAGAATATCTTCCGAAAAATCCACATTTGTGATGGTGCTTTCGCCCTCTGCCAGGGCCCCGCAAATCAGCGACCGGTGGGCAAGGCTTTTTGATGGCGGAGCGGAAATCTGTCCTTTTGCCAGGCTTTTTTCAAAGACCGCAATATCACCATTATCACCACCAGAAATATCAGCAGAAGGCAAAATATCACCTTCCAGGCCAGCATTTTTTATAATCTGCAGGGCGATTTTTCTAGGCCCAATTCCACCAGTCACGACAACATCCGCCGCAGCCTTGTAAAGTGGAAAACGACTTTCAAACAGACCCTTGATTTTTTCAGAACTGTTGGCAGTCGGCCGGTCAGCAGTCGGCAAAAGTTCCTGCAAAGGTCGGTTTATAAAATAAATCCGCCCGTTTTTTTTCAGATTGTGGACATTTTGAGGATTGAGGATTACCCCACCGCCGGTAGAAATAACACAGCCATTTTTTTCAGAAAGTTCCGCAATTTCCTGGGCTTCAATCTTCCTGAAATATTTTTCGCCTTCTTTTGCAAAAATCTCAGAAATTTCACAACCCTGTTTTTTTACAATTTCCGCATCAGAATCAATCAGCTGGCGGCCCAAAAGCCTTGCAATCTGCCTGCCGACCGTAGTTTTTCCACTGGCCGGCATTCCAATCAAAACGATATTTTCTTTACGCCCAAGAATTGCTTTAAAAATCTGGTCGGCTTTTTCCGCCCCAACAGGTTTTTCAAAAAAGAATTCCGCCGCCTTGATTGCCTGGCCCACCAGCATAAAAAGTCCGCCTTCCGCCTTGAACCCGCGTTTTTTTGCATCCAAAATCAAATTTGTGCAATTAGGATTGTAAATTGCGTCCAAAACCCCTTCCAGTTTAGGAAAATTGTCCAGGGAAATTGGCTGGGCGTCGGTTTTTGGGAACATTCCACAAGGGGTGGTATTTATGATGATGTTTGTTTCAGTCCGTTTTTCCGCCTCTTCATAACTGATGATTGGGATTTTAAGTCCAGGGACAGCACTTGGAAGGCCAAAGCAAGCCCCTTTAGAACTGTTGCCATCGTCATTCTGAACTTGTTTCAGAATCCCCTCATTAGCACCAGCACTTGGAACTCCAACTCCAGCCCCCGCTCCCAGATCTTCTTCTGGATGGCGGCTGACCTTTGCGACAGACCCGCAACCCAGACTTTGAACCAGAGCCAGAGCCGTTTTACTGGTTCCGCCATTTCCCAAAATCAGGACATTTTTACCTTTTACGCTGAGTCCCATTTTTTCCAGCAGGGATTTCATTCCGTAAAAATCGGTATTGTAACCGTAGAGTTTTCCATTTTTGTTAACAATTGTATTTACAGCCCCAATTATTTTGGCGGCATCATCAATAGAATCAAGATAAGGAATTACCGCCTGCTTGTAAGGGATTGTCACGTTGATTCCCAAAAAATCACGAGTCTGCATAAAGGCGTCAAGGTCGGCAGGTGGGATTTCTTTTAGTTCATACTGATAGTCGCCTATCATATTGTGAATGTCTTTTGAAAATGAGTGACCTAAATGTTCACCGATGAGTCCGTATTTCATAACCATTCGCTCCCATCACTTGGCGAAAATTCAGCCCCGTCCGGAGAATCAAAATCTCCCTGGCTGCAACCATCGTCACCATGTCTAGAAAATCCGCCATCCTGCCCGCAAAGCCCGTCCTTCGGCACGCAGCCTCCGTCACCCTCAGTGACAATCTTCGCCCCAGTCCCGGCTTCCCCGAAAAAATCCGTTCCATAACGACCGGCTATCACATCATACAAAACCAGGGCAGTCACGCTATCCACCACAACCCTTGCCCGATGAATAATCGCAGGGTCGTGTCGCCCCTCAATTTGCAGGCTGGCGTCAATTTTTTTTGCCATATCAACAGTATTTTGATGCTTATATATGGAAGGAGTTGGCTTTACCGCACAACGGAAAATAATCGGCATACCGTTAGAAATTCCGCCGTTAATTCCGCCGTTATTGTTGGTTTTTGTGATGATTTTACCACCTTCCATCTTAAACTGATCATTAAATTGACTTCCAAGACCGTCAACTAAATCAAATCCCGCCCCAAATTGCACACCTTTTACTGCCGGTACACTGAATAAAGCACAAGAAAGCAGGCCTTCCAGAGTTCCAAACCAAGGTTCTCCAAGGCCGGCAGGAAGTCCAGTCACCAGAGTTTCCAAAACCCCGCCCAGGCTGTCCCCCTCCGCCGCAACGGCTTCGGCTCTTTCTTTCATTTGCCTGGCTTTTTCGGAATCCAAAACGGCAAAATTTGTCTGATTTAGAGCCTCAATATCATCATCATAATTTTGAAAATCGCGATCTTTTATGCCACCAAAAGACTGAATGTGACTGGCAATTTTCACACCTTTTTTGGCAAGTTCCGGAATTACAAGGCCACCGGCAGCCACCAGGGCAGCCGTAATCCGACCAGAAAAATGACCGCCCCCACGATAATCCTGAAAACCATGATATTTTACATTTGCGGTATAGTCGGCATGGCCAGGACGAGGCAACATGGCAGTTTTTTCGTAATCTTTGCTGTGCTGAACAGTATTTGGAATGAGGATTGTGAGAGGAGTACCGGTTGTTTTGTCATTAAAAACGCCGGAAGCAAAAATATATTCGTCTTTTTCGACGCGGGCTGTGGAAATTTTTCCAGCAGGCCGACGCAAATCCAGCTGATGATTGATAAAATCCTTGTTAACAGGAATTCCTGGTGCCAGGCCGTCCAAAACCACACCAATGTAAGGCCCATGACTTTCGCCAAAAATCGTGACTGTAAGATTTTCTCCAAGTGAATTTTTCATATTTTTACTCCTCTACGTCATTCCAGGTTCGCCCGCGGAAGCTCCGCCTCCACCAGCGCCATTTCCATTTTTCTCACCAGCGTCATTTTTCCACCAGCGAGCCTCTCCCAACAACCTATTTTTCCACCACCAGGGCTAGCCTTTCTTTCAGCTTCTCCAGCGTCATATCCTGCATTTCAAAAGTTCCCACCTGATTTACGTGAATTGTCGAAATTGCATTTTCGCCGGCTTTTTTGTCGTGTTTGATTGCCTGGCAGGCTTTTTCAACATCAACTTTATAACTTACAGGCAGATTCAGCTTTTTCAAAATCGGAATAAGAAGATTGCGGACATTTTCAGAACAAAGACAAATCATTCCAAGCCCCACACATTCACCATGATAAAGCTGCCCGCCCGACGTGATTTCAATTCCATGTCCAATCGTGTGGCCAAAATTCAAAACTTTACGAAGCCCGGCCTCTTTTTCGTCCTGCTCAACAACATTTGCCTTGAGTTGTACCGACCTCTGTATGATTTTTTCCATTTCGACAGGATCAAAAGGATCGCCCTTTTGGAAAACTTCCACAAGAGAATTATCAAAAGTCAGGGCCATTTTTAAAGCTTCTGCCAGACCGTTTGAAACCTGGCGGGCAGGCAGAGTTTTGAGCAAATCGACATCAATCAAAACTTTTTTTGGCTGCCAGAAAGAACCGATGATATTTTTTACATTACCAAAATTTACGGCAGTTTTTCCCCCGACTGATGAATCCACAGCAGACAAAACCGTAGTCGGGATATTGTAAAAATCAATTCCACGCATATAGCAGGCGGCGGTAAATCCGCACAAATCGCCAACCATGCCCCCTCCCACAGCAACGACGCAGTCTTTTCGGGTAAAATTGTTGTCTATCATCAGCTGGAAAAGTTCCTGCATAGTTTCAAGATTTTTGTGATTTTCGCCACTTTTTATCACAGAAATGACAGGGAATTTACATTTTTCGGCCAGAGATTTTGCGTATTGAGGGGGAACGCCATCATCAGAAACAATTAAAACCTTACGGTCAAGTTTGAGTTCTTTTTCGGCACGAGCAAAAACGCCTTTTTCAATCACTACATCATAAGATTTTTCGCCTAAATTCACAGGAATTATCATTTTTCACACCTCTATCAAAAAAACTGACACCCACCAGGGGATTCGTCGCTCCCAGGAGATTTCACACCTCCTAGAAGATTTCACACCTACCCAGGAAATTTCACAACCAACCAGAAGATTTCCACTACCCAAGAAATTTCACACCACCCAGGCATTTCCGCCCCGGAAGTTTTTTTTACAACTTTTTATTCAAAGTATAGGATCCCAAAACCTTCAGCATCTGACATTTTTCCGACACTTTATCCAACATTTTCTGCGTTTCTGCCGACGAAAGTTTGCCTTCCGCCTCCACATAAAAATAATATTCCCACTGAGAATCTTTTAGCGGACGACTTCGGACAACCCTCATATTAAAACCAAATTCCGAAATAATATTCAAAACTTTTACCAGCGAACCAGACTCATTTTTTACAACAAACATCATGATAAAAGTGCTGAAATCTTCCGCATTGACAATTTCTTCCTTCACTTTTGAAAAAACCGCAAAACGAGTCGTATTTGTCGAATTTTCGTTGATATTTGGAGCTAAAACCTGCAAATCATACAAATCAGCAGTTTCGGCACTAGCGATTGCAGCCAGGGACTTGTCACCAAGGTCTGCAACTTGTTTGGCAGCCCGAGCAGTATTACTTGCCGTTTTAATTTCCCAGCCATGGTCGCTGATATATTTTGCACACTGATCCAAAGCCTGCGGATGACTGATTACAGTTTTAATATCAGAAAGATTTGCCCCTTTTACTGCCAGAAGATTTTGAGTGACAGGAAGACCGTAAATACCATTTACATAAAGTTTTCCTGTGAACATCAAATCATTTACCTGGCCGACTTCACCGGCAAAAGAATTTTCGATTGGAAGGACGGCCAGATCACACTGACCGTTTTCGACAGCCTGGTAGGCAGACTCAAAATCGGCATAAGGAATTAAAACGCCGTCCGGGAAGATTTTTTTTGCCGCAATATTTGCAAAAGCCCCTTCAATCCCACTGTAAGCAATTTTTGCCCCTTCCAAAAGTTTATGCTGATATTTTTTTGAAATATCCATCAGCCCCTGAATAAACAGAACATAATAAGGCTGCAGGTCAATATTTTTGATAAACTGAACGCAGCGGTCAATTACCTGTTTTTCGCGGGTCGAATCAAAAACCTGAATACCGTTCTTTTTTTTGTAATTCGCAACCTGAACAACAAGATTCATGCGGTCTTCAAAAAGTTGGGCCATTTTTTCGTCAATCTCATTGATTTTACTGCGAGCTTCTTCCAGTTCTGTCATCATAATCTCCTGCAAAAAAAAACGGTTCCATTCGATAAAGAATAGAACCGTTTTTTGTATCTAAACATTCAGTTTAATCTACAAGCAATCTGCCAGCCTACGCTTTATCGGGCGTTCCCATTTTTATAGTAATAAAAGGAGAAAGCCTCAAAAGAGAAGAATGCAAATGTGTTTGTATTCATAGATTTCATAATTATTGGACAATAGTAACCGGATTTTAGACCAATTGTCAATACGAACTTTAATAGGATTTAAGTTTTTTAATGAGAGTGGAGAAGAAAATACTACGTTCAAGGCTTGCGTTAGCGCTGTGAAAGGCGCCGAAGGCGGCCACCGCAAACGAAGCCCACCTTTCAGGCGGGCTGAGTGCGGAGGCTGAAGCGACAGCGCAACCTGGAACATAGCGACGGCAACTTGTTGCCGGAACGCCCTACCTGCTTCTGTGAAAAATTTTCTCCCAGAGGCTCTTCCACTCCATGGTAATCACGTCATCACTCAAATAAACGGCTTTTTTGTGGGAATTTTCGTTGTAAAACTCCCCGGTCCAGAAATTCCCTTCACGAGTGACGCCAGATTTTCGGGTAACATCGTTCCAGGTCATAAACCAGGCCCACATTGCCCCATCTTTTTTGCAGGCTTCCGGAGATGGAATAGTTCCATTTTCGGTGAGGGCGACCATTTTTGTAGCAGTTTCAGGATTATCACAAAAATTCACCGCTTCGGTAAATTTTCGGATTTGGGAAGTATAATTTTTGGGTGCGTCGTAAATATCCTGGCCTATAAAATCAACAAAAGCATCACCAGGATAAAATTCCTTGGCCTGGCCGTTCCAAACCCACAAAAGGTTATTCAAAGAGCGGGTATTTGTAAAATAATCATACATCAGCCGCCAGAGGGCTATAAAAGATTTTGCCCCGCTGTTGCCCCACCAAAACCAGCGTCCACTGGCTTCGTGCAAAGGCCGCCACAAAACCGGAATATTTTTTTTCTGCAGACGTTCCAGTTCATCAGCAATCCTGTTCATCTGATTTACCAAAAGTTTGTACTCAGGAGTGTCAGTTTTCCAGGTTTCAGACAAATCATCATAAGGAATCTTAAAATCAGTTCCCCGCCTGGCCCCTTCAGAAGCCTCTGGCGCATCACTGTAAGAATAAAAAGCCCAATTTCCATTCGACCCTTTAACATACCAGTGCCAGCAGAACTGAACGTATCCGCCTTTTTTAGCCCATCTTATAGCTTCTTCCGTCTGATGATGGCCATCCCCCCACTTTCCAGTGTAATTCATAAAATCATAGCCCATCAGCTTGGGACGCTTGCCAGTGTCCTTAAAAATCCTGGCAGTCATATCGACAGAATCATTCCAGGTCAAATCCATCTGGCCCGAAATAATTTTTTTGCCATAAGATCGGCCAATTTCCGCCATCAAATTTTTAGCAGCAGGACTGGCATGAGGATTACAGGGAGTTGTTACAAAATTACTAAAACAAGACATACAAGGCATAAATTTTCAGTCTATTTTTTACCGTAAACTTTTTTGATTCTTTCCACCGCTTCAATCGTCTTTTCTTTATTTCCGAAAGCAGTCAGGCGGAAAAATCCTTCACCGGCAGCACCAAAACCGCTGCCAGGAGTTCCAACAACGTGACACTTATCCAAAAGTTCATCAAAAAATGACCATGAAGTATAACCGGCAGGCACCTTGAGCCAAATGTAAGGAGAATAAATACCGCCGTAGCATTTAAATCCAGCTTCTGTAAGCCCATCAAAAATGATTTTTGCATTTGCCCGGTAGTAATTCAAATTATCCTGAATCTGCTTTTGACCTTCATCAGAATAAACAGCCTCGGCAGCCCGCTGAGTGATGTAAGAAACACCGTTAAATTTTGTAGACTGACGGCGGTTCCACATATGATTAAGTTCAGTTCCATCAAAAACCAAAGCATGAGGCACAACCGTATAGCCACAACGAACGCCAGTAAAACCAGCAGTTTTAGAAAAAGACCGCATCTCAATGGCACAAGTTTTAGCCCCTTCAATTTCATAAATCGACTTTGGAACACTGTCATCAGTAACAAAAGCTTCGTAAGCAGAATCAAACAAAATCAGAGAGTGGTGGGCGTTTGCATAATCAACCCAGGCCTTGAGCTGGTCACGACTAGCCACCGAACCAGTCGGATTATTTGGAAAACACAAATAAATAATGTCAGGAACAGAGTCGCCAGAATCAGGGATTTTTGGCATAAAACCGTTTTCTTCAGTACAAGGCATGATGATAATATTTTTTTTGCGGCCATACATGATATTCGTATCCATATAAACCGGATAAACAGGATCACAAATTGCAACCTTATTATCCACATCAAAAATATCACCTATATTTCCACAATCAGATTTAGCCCCATCAGAAAGGAAAATTTCGTCCTTCTGCATTTCAATTCCGCGATCCAGATAATCGTGTTTCAAGATTTTTTCCAAAATAAAATCATAACCCTGCTCAGGCGGATACCCTCGGAAAGTTTTTTCATCAGCCATTTCGTCAACAGCCTTGTGCATAGCCTCAATTACAGCAGGGCAAAGTGGCTTAGTAACATCACCAATCGAAAGCTTAATCACATCGGCATCGGGATGTGCAGCCTGATATTCCCTCTGTTTTTTGCCAACCGTAGAAAAAAGATAGTTAGCATCAAGGTCTAAAAAGTTTTTATTAATTTTCATTTAAATCTCCTGAGTTTTGGGCAATATAATGAATAGATTTAACTAAGTAGCAGGTTTTTTGTCAATTGTAGGGATTTTAGGAGGGGGAAGTTGAAAGATAGCTTATTGTTTTATTTATCCAGAAAATCTGCATTATAATAAAGTGAGTGATGTAACAGAATATACGGGAGAAAAAGCCAGCAGCAACCGAGGCATTCTGAACGTTGGCAAGCGTTTTTTTGTAAAAAAAACGCGCAGTCCGATTCCTCTTACGTTCAGCCATGCCGAATTGACGCGCTTTTTCGGGAATATATTCTGTTAGGTTTTTAGATTTAATCATAATGCGGAAGTTCTGTTCAAATTTTCCCTACCTTGAGCCAAATCCCCATATTAGCTAAAATATCCGCTCAGGAGCAAAAAAAAATGTCAAAACAAATGATAATGGGCAACCAGGCAATTGCCCTCGGTGCTTTAAAAGCCGGAGTAAACCTCGTCGCAGGCTATCCAGGAACCCCTTCCAGCGAAATCATAGAATTTATCAGCAAATATAAAGAAAAAACCGGCACTTATGTAGAATGGTCTGTAAACGAAAAAGCAGCCGTAGAAGTTGCCGCCGGAGCCTCATACGCCGGAAGCCGAACTTTAATCACCATGAAACAAGTCGGACTGAATGTTGCTTCCGACCCGGTTATGTGCCTTTCTTACGTTGGAGTAAAAGGCGGCATGGTCATAGTTTCTGCCGATGATCCGGGCCCAATTTCCAGCCAGACCGAACAAGATACCCGAAATTTTGCCCAGTTCTCAAAAATTCCTTGTTTTGACCCTTCCACTCCCCTCGAAGCCTACGAAATGGTTCAAGCCGCATTTGAACTTTCCGAAAAATACAAGACTCCGGTTTTGCTCCGTCCGACAACCCGCGTCGACCACGCCTACGAAAGCATGGATTTTCCAGAACTGTCGGCCTGCCGACCTGCCGGAACTTTTGAAAAAGACAGCCAGCGTTGGGTAATTTTCCCACGAGCATCATATTTAAACCACAAAAGAATTTTTGAAAGAAACGAAGAGATTTTGCCTCAGGAATTTTCATCATCACCTTACAATCTGATGACGGCACCTGGCACCCCAGACACCCAATCCGCATCACCTGCCCCAGCCTTTGCTGCCGGAGGAATCAGTTACTGCTACCTGCAGGAAGCCCTGCAAATCCTCAAATCCGAAAATCCTCAGAACAAAGATTTGGCCCAGGTCGCCCTCCTCAAAATCGGCACACCCTACCCATTTCCAGCCCCTCTAGCCGCAGATTTTATGAAAAATCACCCGGAAATCACAGTTTTTGAAGAACTTGACCCGGTTATCGAACAAAATTTGATATATCTTTGCGGCAAACAAAACATCACTTGCAAAATCCACGGAAAAATCGACAAAACTGTCCCAGAAGCCGGCGAACTTTCCGTAGAAATCATAAAATCCATCCTGGAAAAATTCCTCCTGCAAGCCCAGCCTTCCGACACCGTCCAGGCAAATCCTCCTGCCCTCCCAGTTCGCCCACCAGTTCTCTGTGCAGGTTGCCCTCACCGAGGTTCATTCTACGCCGTAAAACAGGCCATGAAAGGGCAAAAAACCGCCTACTGTGGCGACATAGGCTGCTACACCCTGGGAAACGCCCAGCCACTCGACATGACCGACACCTGCCTTTGCATGGGTGCAGACATCACAATGGCCCAGGGCTTTTATCACAACGAAAAAGACCGCCACTGTTTCAGTTTTATTGGAGATTCAACATTTTTTGCCAGCGGAATTACAGGCGTCGTAAACGCAGTTTATAATCAGAGTCATCAGACAATCTGTATTTTGGATAATTCAACCACCGCCATGACCGGTCACCAGCCACATCCAGGAACCGGCATGACGATGATGGGACAATTCGTCGATAAAATCAGCATTCCAAAAATTCTGGAAGCAATCGGGGTAAAACCAATTATCGAAGTTGATCCTTTTGACCAAAAATCCGCCGTAGAAGCCGTAAAAACAGCAGTTGCAGCCCCAGGAGTTTCCGCAATCATCTTTAAATCACCTTGCATTTCAATTGCGGCAAAAGTCGGCTACAAATTCCCTGGTGCAAAAACTGTAGACCCAGGAAAATGTACAGGCTGCCAGAAATGTATAAAAGAACTGGGCTGTCCAGCCCTCAGCATCAGCAGTCAAAAAAATGCAAAAGGCAAACAAATTGTCGAAATTGACAAATCACTTTGCACCGGCTGTGGACTTTGTGCAGAAGTCTGCCCATTCAAGGCAATTTTTTAAGGAGGCGTGACAAAAATGAGTAAAAATATTTTGATTTGTGGAGTAGGCGGACAGGGAACAGTTCTTGCCGCCAAAGTTTTATCCCAGGCAGCCATTTCTTCTGATCAGCACGTACTTTCTGCCGAAACGATCGGGATGGCCCAGCGGGGCGGCTCAGTCACCAGTCACGTTAGAATTGGCAATGATATTTTTTCCCCACTCATTCCAAAGGGCCAGGCAGATATAATCATCGCCTTTGAAGCATCCGAAGCTGTCCGCAACATCTCCTATCTTAAAAAAGACGGAATGGTAATCGTAAACAAAAAAATCGTCCAGCCAACCACAGCCAGTCTCACAGGCACAACTTTCAGCCAGGCCACAATGATTGACTACCTGGAAAAATCCGCCGGCAAAGTAATTGCAGTAGATACCGACCAGGCCTGCCAGGATCTAGGCTCATCAAAAGTAGTGAATATGGTACTTTTGGGAGCAGCCTGCAAAACAGGTTTAATTTCAAAAGATGAACTCAAAGCTGCCATCAAACTACTGGTAAAACCTGCATTTTACGAATTAAATCTCCGAGCGGTGGACTACGTGTAAAAAATAAAGGGAGCCTCTAAAAATTGCAATTTTTAGAGACAACTTTGAAAATGCGCATTCTAAGTCTTGCTATTTCCAAGACTTAGAATGCGCAGGCATCTCTAAAATCAAATTGGCTAAAACCCCTTAAATCTGATAAATTTCCCTTGACTGTTCTCCCGCCCTTTGTTACTATATATAGTAACATTACCCCAAAAGGAGAAACCTTTATGAAATTATCTGAAAAACAACTCGAACAAATACGTGCTCAAATCAAAAGAGTAAAAGCCTGTGGAAATCCTTTTTACACAGAACGCTTCAAAAACATAAATCCAGAAGACATTAAAACCCAGGAAGATTTTGAAAACCTCGTGCCATTCTGCACCAAACAAGACCTCCGCGACGCATACCCCCTAGGCCTCGCCGCAGTCCCAGAAGAAGAAATCGTCCGAATCCACTCATCATCAGGAACAACCGGTGCCCCTGTAATCATCCCATACACAAAAAAAGACGTTGACGATTGGGCAACCATGTTTGCCCGCTGCTACGAACTGGCAGGAATCACAAACAAAGACCGTATCCAAATCACACCGGGCTACGGACTTTGGACAGCAGGAATAGGCTTCCAGGCAGGCTGCGAAAAACTCGGAGCCATGGCCATTCCAATGGGACCTGGAAACACAGAAAAACAACTCCAGATGATGCAAGATTTAGGCTCAACAGTCATCTGTGGTACATCATCATACGCCCTGCTTTTGGCAGAACAAGTAGAAGCCAGAGGAATCGGCAAAAACATCAAACTCAAAAAAGGAGTAATCGGTTCGGAACGCTGGGGAGCCAAAATGCGCGACCGCATCCAAAGCATACTCGGAATAGAACTTTACGATATTTACGGGCTCACAGAATGTTACGGACCTGGAATCGGAATCAATTGCGACAAATCAAACGCCGGAATGCACATTTTTGACGACTTCATTTACGTCGAAATCCTGGATCCACAGACCGGCAAACCAGTTCCAGAAGGCGAAATGGGCGAAATCTGCCTCACAACCCTGGTAAAAGAAGGTGCCCCTCTCTTCCGCTTCCGCACCCATGACCTGGCAGCCTTCATCACCGAAAAATGCCCATGCGGACGAAGCTACCCACGCATCTCCCAGATTATGGGCCGCAGCGACGACATGGTCAAAGTCAAAGGAAATATCATCTTCCCAAGCACCATCGAAGACGTCATCAAAGCCGTACCAGGAGCTTCCAGCGAATATCGTGCCATCATCGAACACGTAGACGGTCGCGACCAGATGACCCTCATGGTAGAAGTTGAAGGAGGCACCGACCGTACCGAAGTCACACTGGACATCCAGTACAACTTCAAACAAAAGTACAACATGACCCCAAAAGTAGAAGTTGTAGGAATCGGCGAACTCCCACGTTCAGAAAAGAAAACAAAACGAATTGAAGATAGAAGATTTAATTAGAAAATTCAGGAGGGGAAAGCCTTCCCCTCGCTCGCACTTCGTTGCTCGCTACCCCTTCTCCTAGGGGGCAAGCCCCCTAAGACCCCCATCTACAACAAAAAAAAAGGCTCAAAAATCAATTTATTGATTTTTGAGCCTTCTAGCGGGGGTACCTCGAAACGCCCCCCCAGTACACATTCAAGCGGGAAGCTTATACCACCACGCAAATTTCTTTCTGTAATGCAAGCACCTGCTCCAGTGGCAAACCAGTACATTCAGCAATAATAGTAGGTGCAATTTCTTTTGAAAGTAAGTTTTTCGCTGTTTCAATTCGCCCTTGAGCAAGCCCTTCTTCAATTCCTTCTTCCCGGTTCTCCTGAATCATCTCTGAAAGTGTCATATAATCCTTCCTCTCTTTGGGTGAGATTTTCAGGCGATCTACAAGTGCTGCAAGACGATCCGTTAAGTCAGAATCAGATTTTTGCCTGCTCAAATAACCAAAAAACGCCTGAAGTTTTTCTGACTTCATTTTAGCATAGAGTTTTGCGTTGTAAAAGACAGAAAGTCTGCCGTCATTTATCACTTCGCTTGGAACTTCATCTATCCGGTTGCGGATTGTGTAAACTGGCAGGCCCAGGCCAAATGGATCTCCCAAGCACAAAAAAATTACATACGAATCTTTCAGGTCTTTATAATCCTCACCGGCCATCAAATTGTCTACGTCCATGACGCCCTGGTAGTAGCGGGCTCTTTTTGCCAGGTCAGTCAAATGCGACGTCTGGATTTCGATGTCAAAACAACGTCCACTTCCATCTTTAACGTAAACGTCAAATCTTGCCCCTTTGCTCAGGAAGTCTGTTTTGCAGTCTTTTTGTGCTGATGACAGTTCAACCCTGTCAATTCGAATCTCTAGCAGAAGTTCCAAAATTTCTTTTGTAATATCCAAATTCTTTTCAAGAACTCTGCAAAAAATAAAATCGTCTGCAAACGTTAATCGTTCCCATTTCTCTGCTGGAGAAAGTCTTTTCTTTTCAGGCATTTCAC
>CAVFQN010000192.1:0-9292 GCA_963624615.1 Treponemataceae bacterium
GTTTTAACCTCCACAAACACAATAGTTTCGTTTTTATATGCAATTATATCAATTTCCCCAGTTCTTGTCCGCCAATTTCTTGCTATAATTTCATATCCCTTCTCTTGCAAATATTTTGCAGCCCTGTCTTCTCCCAGGTCTCCGACACGTTTTTTGTTCACTATACCTCTCTTAGTTCTTTTCTTCCATCACAAAAGCAAAAATCTGAGCCAATATTTCCCAGGTTTCTTCTGGAACAACATTTCCAATTTCACTTATTCCCAGCATATCAACCAAAACTGTATCTTCTTTTATTGGAATTTCATTTTTTGCAGCCTCTGCCAGGATTTTATCAGCAATTTTTCCCTTTCCCTTCGCCACTATGATTGGAGCTTCAAGTCCTTGAGAATATTTCAATGCAACCGCTTTTTTTTCTGCCATTAACCGCATCAAACACTCCCATCAAAACCGTAAAAATTTTCACTACCACTGGCAAAACCTTCAATTTCGCTTTTATCAGCCCAGTCAATTTCAATTCCGTCACAAATTTTCAAGAACCGCTTTCTTAAAAATAACAAAACTGAATCCACATTTTCCAGTAAAACATCACTCACAAAGCATTTTATTTTTTTGCATTTTTTATTTTCGTAATTCAAATTAAAAAAATATTTTCGCCCCTGATAGTCACAATTAAAATTCAGCATTTTGATAGAATTCGCCTTATCAAGGAGGATTTTTATACACCCCCAGCCAAGCCTCTCCCTTTCATCAGACTCAGCATTAACCTCAGACTCAAATTCAGCCCCATTAGCCAGCCCAAGCATTTCAAAAGGGAAAATAAACCAGGCACCTTCCTTTTGATTTATTCGATTAAGGAGATTTTTCCCATTGGAAAAATCTCCAGCCCCATCTCCAGAAGGATTATTATGATTATCCTCCGCCTCCAAAAAAAACAGCAGTTCCAGAATTTCATCAGCCTCGGCATTTATCCCTTTTTTAGCCAAGAGAAGAAGGATTTCCGCCACAAGTTTTTCTTTTCCCTTGAATTTCAAAGCAAGATGATAAAGTTTTCCCAACAATTGAGGCTCAATTTTCATCTCAAGCTGTTTGGACATCTGAAAAAGGCTCAAAGCCACCCCATCCGCAGGCAAGCCCAAATTTTGCAAAAGTGTAAATACCTGCTGATTATTCAAAATCTCTAATTTTATAGAATTTTGATTTATAAAAGATTGATTTTTTGGCGTTATAAAAATAGTCCTATCTTTAGCAGTCACGCTTGCCACAAAAGTAGAACCGACCTTCAGTTGTTTTTCTGATGATAGATTTACGCGAACGCCGGCGACAGAGCCAGTATATTTTCCATTTCCCTTATCATCAATCACTCTAACCAGTACCGAAGAACCATTTTTTAAAACCTGGTGATTAAGTCCCGCCCGAGAAATTTGATTTGAATGAATTAAAAGAGCATTTGCGTCCATAAAAAAAGGTGTCCGTCCAAAAACGAACACCTTTATTATCAATTTTCGATAATCAATTGTCAATTAATGGGTATCTCTAAAAATTGCAATTTTCAGAGCCTCACTAATAGAAATCAACGGAAATTAACCGAAAATTACTCCTGAGCCGGAGTTTCAGCAACAGCAGCTTCCTTAGCTTTAGCACCTTCGGTAGCAGCAGCATTACGAGCAGCCATAGCAGCAGCAACTTTTGCACCAACCAAAGTCTTAACTTTAGCATCCTTACCAATCTTATCGCGTAAGTAGTAAAGTTTTGCACGGCGTACTTTACCAGGGCGAACAACTTCTACCTTCTGGATACGTGGGCTGTTATAAGGGAATACACGTTCAACACCAACTCCGTAAGAAATCTTACGAACTGTAAATGTTTTGCGGGCACCTTCGTTCTTCTTGCAAAGAACCAGACCTTCGTAAACCTGGATACGTTCTGTTTTACCTTCAATAATCTTGAAGAATACTTTTACTGTATCACCAACATTGAAATCCTGAGCTCCAGGACGTTTCTGTGTTTCTTCAATAGTTTTAATAAGATCCATAATGATCTCCTTTTAATTTTTAGACCGTTTCTTTTTTTTGTTTTTAAGAGACGTTCCTTCAGTTATTTCCTCAATCATCTTTTCAGCTTCATCAGATAATTGTCCCTTCATTCTTGCCGTACAGATTAAATCAGGCCTGTTGGCAAGAGTTTTTTCAATTCTCTTTTTAAGCCGCCACTTTCGGATTTCCTCGTGATTACCACTCAATAAAACTGGTGGAACTTTCATACCCTTCCATTCTTCCGGATGAGTATACTGGGGATATTCCAAAAGTCCGTCACAATAACTTTCTTCTTCCAAAGATTCGTGAGAAATTACTCCGTCAACTAAACGGTAAACAGTATCAATTACAACCGTTGCGGCAATTTCCCCAGATGACATCACATAATCCCCAATAGAGATTTCTGCGTCAACATAAGAATCAATAATTCTCTGATCAATACCTTCGTAACGACCACAGATAAAAACAAGTTCGTCTTTGTGACTTAAATCTTCAGCAACTTTCTGTGTCAACTGTTTTCCGCTTGGCGTAACATAAATAACGTATTTCTTGCGGGCATTAACACTATCAAGTGCTTTTGAGAGGGGGTCAGGCAACATTAACTGGCCAGCTCCGCCTCCGTACGTTCCGTCATCACAGGTATGGTGTTTATCAAGAGCAAAATCTCTGATGTTCACCAGATCGTAAGCAATAATTCCCTTTTCTACCGCCTTGGCCATGATTGAGTTTTCAAAAAAAGCCTTAACGATATCTGGAAATAAGGTCAGCACAGTAAATTTCATGGAATTACTCCAGAATCCAGAGGTGCATCAATTGCACCGTACCGTTCTTTATATCCACCTTTCCAATAAATTCTTTATTAAAAGGCACAAGAACTTTTCGGTCACAACTATCGGAGAGAGCGACTTCTAACAAGTAACCACCTCCGCCTTCCAATACGTCTGTGATTTTACCCAAATCTTTAGGTGCATCCAACGTTGCCGGATCGTCCTTCCCTTCATAAATAAGGGAACAATTTCGTAAATCTTCAATGTACCACTCGTCTTTTTTCAAAGGTTTGCAGTATTTTCGCGGAACTAAAATCTCCCATTTGTTGTACTTTTGTACATCCGCATCGGAATTAATTCCAGCAAATTTAACATAAGCAACTGCATTTCCCAAAGAAACCGATTCAACCTTTGTTTCTTTTTGCAAATCACCCTGTCGTAAAGTAACATCCTTCAATTTGAGCAAATGCTCATACTCTCCAGAAGTACTCTCCACCTTACATTCACCCTCAAATCCATGAGATCCGCGAATGAATCCAACCACAAGTTGTGCTTTTTCCATCAGCAATATTCCTAATTAGTTATCAAGAATATCAAGACTGTAGCGTTTGCCGTCTTTTACTGCCGAAGCGCTCAGAACAGTTCTCATTGCTTTAGCAATACGACCATATTTGCCGATTACCTTACCAATGTCACCTTCTGCAACTTTAAGCTGAAGCACCATTCCTTTTTCGCCTTCAGTTTCATTTACAGTAACAGCTGACGGATCATCGACCAATGATTTTGCGATGTATTCAATCAGGTCTTTTTCCATATTCTGCTCCCGTAAACTACTTTGCCTGTTTAGCAGACTGAATGTTCATCAACTTTTTTACCATGTCAGTAGGCTGTGCACCAACACTGATCCAGTACTTAGCACGATCCAAGTTAATTGAAACCTGAGCATCTTCTTTTGCGATTGGCTGATAAGTTCCAATTTCTTCGATACATACGCCGTCGCGTGGCTTCTGTGAGTCCTGAACAACTACACGGTAGCATGGACGTTTCTGAGTACCAAATCTCTTAAGTCTGATTTTGACCATTTATATCCTCCATGGCACTGTTTCCAGCACCAATTTTTTTTCTAAAAAATTATTTAAGCACTATAAGGCTATTTTTGATAGTTGAGATACTATACTATATAAATTCTGATTTTTATTCAAGGCTAATTATTTGCAAATCTAGACAAAAAAGCCTTCATTCTTTCAGTTTTAGGATTGTTGATAATTTCGACAGGATTTCCCTGCTCTACAATCACACCGCCGTCCATAAAAATTACTTTGCTTGAAATATCACGAGCAAAAGCCATTTCGTGGGTTACGACAACCATTGTCATTTTTTCGGCAGCCAATTCCTTGATTACAGCAAGGATTTCGCCGGTTAATTCTGGATCCAGGGCAGATGTTGGCTCATCAAAAAGCAAAACTTCAGGTTTTAATGCCAAAGCTCTGGCAATCGAAACTCGCTGCTGCTGGCCACCACTCAATTCACAAGGATAATTTTTTACCTTATCAGAAAGCCCCATTCTTTTTAGCAAATCTAAAGCAACAGTTTCCGCTTCGTCCCTTGATTTTCCTAAAACCCTAATCTGTGGCTCAACAATATTTTTCAACACAGAATAATGAGGAAAAAGGTTAAAATTCTGAAAAACCAATCCGCTTTTCAGAATAATTTCATGTTTTTCCTTTTTATCAACATACAAACCATTTTTTACAAGTGTCTTGCCACAAATTGTGATTGAACCGTCAGTCACTTTTTCAAGCTGCGAAATACAGCGGAGCATAGTCGATTTTCCAGATCCGCTAGGTCCGATAATCGAAAGAACCTCCCCCTTTTCCACCGAAAAAGAAATGCCTTTTATGATTTCAACATTATCATTAAATGTTTTTTTCAGATTTTCAACTTTGATAATTTCTTCCATAAAAGCCCTCCTAGTTATAATAACCAAGTTTTTTTTCAAGCTTCTGGAAACAAAGCGAAACTACCCAGTTCATCAGAAAATAGAAAATACCTGCGATAAACAAAGGAACAAAAGAGAACAAAGCCCCCTGTCTTTCCTTTGCAACCATCAAAAGTTCCGAAACCCCAATTACAGAAACTAGGGCGGTATCTTTTACCAGGGTAATGACTTCGTTTCCCATTGCAGGAACAATTCTTTTTATTACCTGGGGCAAAATAATTCTAAAAAATGTTTGAGGTGATGTGTATCCCAAAACTTTTGAAGCCTCATATTGCCCCCTTGGAATAGATTCAATTCCACCGCGATAAATTTCTGCAAAATAAGCAGCATAATTAATCACAAGAGCGACAATAGCGGCAACAAAACGATTCCATTTGAATGAAACATCAAAACCATTAGTTTTCAACCATCTTATAAACAATCCAGGTCCAAAATAAACAACTAAAAGCTGCAACATCAAAGGAGTTCCCCGGATAATCAAAAGAAAAACATTTGTTACCCCGGAAAGAACCTTTTTTTTGGACATTCTCCCCATTGCAATCGGGAGAGCAAGAGGAACTGCGAAAAGTAAAGTCAGGAAGAAAACTTCCAGCGATGTAACAGAACCGTTCAACATCGCTTTTAGCATTTTGATGTATTTATCACTCATATTTTAATCTTATCTAGTCTCTATTTAATTGCGGAAATATCTTTACCAAACCATTTCTGGCCAATTGCAGCAACAGTTCCATCAGACTGCATTTCTTTGAGAGTCTGCCAAACTGCATCACGAAGTTCTGGTTCAGATTTTCTAAATCCAATTCCATATCCTTCAGCTGCCAATGGTTCATCAATTACGATAAAAGGCTTTTTTGTCTGTGCAATAGAATAATTTGCAACTACGCTATCCATAACAACGCCATCAACGCCGCCAATGTCCAAATCATTCAAAGCAGTGATATTGTCTTTGAACATAACTGTATTTCCGATTGATGATGCAAAATCAGGATTATCGTCAACAGCTTCCTGGGCACTAGAACCAGTCTGAATACCAACTGTTTTACCTGCCATATCTGCAAGTTTTGTGATTCCACTGTCTGCACGAACTACCAGAACCTGATCATTATTCAAATATGCTTCTGTAAAAGAAAGAGCCTCTTTTCTTTCGTCAGTGATTGTAAAACCGTTCCAAATACAGTCGATTTTTCCAGTTTCCAATTCCATTTCCTTAGCATCCCAGTCAATTGGCTGAGCCTTGAATTCAACGCCAAGACGTTTTGCGACTTCTTTTGCAAGGTCAATATCATATCCCACAATTTCATTGTTATCATCACGATAACCAAGTGGTGGAAAAGAATCATCCAAACCAAGAACAAATGTTCCACGAGATTTCAAATCAGCAACTGCATCTGAAGCCTTTTCTGCTTTCTGTGTTTTTTTGCAAGCAACAAAAGTAAAAATTGAAGCTACAGCCAAAACTGCACATACAAACTTTTTCATTTTTTTCTCCTACGAAAAAATTTTCTATAAATTATTTTTATGGGCACGCTAAAAATTGCAATTTTTAGGGGCTCACTTATAATAATTTTCAAAAATTAAATCCCAGTCACTTTCCTGGGCGTCCGTCGTCTGAGTCCTGTTATTTTTTTCAACAAAATCAGACAACTTATCAATCTGTTTTTGAACCGCTTGGGCTGCAGGTCCACCAATTGTTTTTCTGATTTCAACACATTTTTCAGGTCTAATCAAATCATAAATATCTTTTTCAAATAATTCAGATTCTTTCTGATAATAAGAAAAATCTAAATCTTCGAGTTTACAATTTTTTTCGATTGCAGATCTAACCAATCTGGCAGAAACTCCGTGAGCAGTTCTAAAGGGCAAACCTTTGCGAACAAGATAATCAGCAACATCTGTCGCATTCAAATATCCGCCCAGGCAACCTTCAGCCATTTTTTTGGTATTCCATTTTGCAGTTTTTACCATCTCGGTAAAAATCTTTACACTAGAAATAACTGTATCATAAGCATCAAAAAATGATGATTTATCTTCCTGCAAATCCCGATCATAAGAAAGTGGTAGCCCCTTCATCATAGTAAAAAGGGCAATCATATCACCATAAACCCGGCCTGTTTTCCCACGAATAAGTTCAGCAAAATCAGGATTTTTTTTCTGAGGCATAATTGATGACCCCGTTGACCATTTTTCGCTCAAATCAACAAAACCAAATTCAACCGTCGCCCAGTAAACAATTTCTTCACAAGCTCGCGAAAGGTGCATTTGGATAAGAGACAAATCAGAAGAAACTTCAAGATAATAATCCCTGTCAGCAACTGTGTCCAAAGAATTTTCTGTAGGACAAGGAAAACCATTCAAGTCCGCTTCATAAGTCCGGTCCAAAGGAAGCCCTGAGCCAGCCAAAGCCCCAGCCCCAATCGGAGAAAAATTTACTCTTTTATAAGCATCAGACAGACGGTCATAATCGCGGTAAAACATCCAGGCCCAGGCCAGAAGATGGTGAGCCAAAGTTACAGGCTGGGCATGTTGCATATGAGTATAGCCCGGAATAAGATTTTCTTTATTTTCCCCAGCAATTTTTACAAGAACCGAAATCATATTGTTGATTTCTTTTTTAAGCATATTGATTTGATGACGGAGAAAAAGTCGTTCATCCAGGGCAATCTGATCATTTCGACTACGTCCTGTATGAACTTTCTTACCAGCCTCGCCAATTCTGTCTGTCAGAGTTGCTTCTATAAAAGAATGAATATCTTCGGCCGACATATCAACCTTAAAGTCATTTCCGTCTTTATCTTTTGTGGCGAGCAAGTCATTTTTGATTGAAATTAAACCGTCAATTATTTGCTTTTCTTCATCTTTAGAAATAAGACCTGTTTTTGAAAGCATTTTTGCATGATTAATACTTCCTTCAATATCAACCATGGCCATTCGCATATCGTCCTGAATGGAAGTTTTAAAAGTTACAGCGGCTGCATCTGGACCTTCAAGAAAACGTCCATGCCAAAGTGCTGCATGATTATCTGTAGTAATAGTTCCGTGTTCTGACATGGTCAAAATTATATAAAAAAAAAGGCTGTTGGTAAATTACCAAAGGTAAAATACCAGCAGCCTTTAAGTTAGCTTAAACTATGAAACTATTCGTTGATTTCATCCAAGCAAGCCTGGATTTCACCTTTCTGTGCTTCATAAGTTTCAGCAGGTGTAGAACCCCATGAGTGGAATACATAGTTGTACATCCAGTCACCCTGCCAACCAGGAATAAGGTTGTCGATACGTTCTGTTGTATTTGAAAGCATATAGTAAGATGTTTCTTCCAAAGCTCTTTCATCACGGAAGCCCTGGAAAATACCATTCTGTTTCCAAGCATCTGGGCCATCATATCCTGGACAAGTTGTTGTGTAGATGTCAACAATCTTGGCAATTTTTTCAGCCTGTTCTTCTTCGTAGATTGAAGGAATAACCATCATCTGTGTATCACCGATACCGAAGAGTTTTCCATCAGATTTTGGTCCGAGTGGGAAACAAGCCCATCCCCAGTCATCTTTCATATCAGCAAGAGTTCCGTTTGGCTGTGCATGATAGTGCTGGTCGCACATAAATGCTGTTTCACCATTCTTGAATGCAGTACGGAAGTAATCCCACTGTCCATCACCCTGTGGCAACTGATATTTGTTATAAATGTTGTAACCCCAGTTCAAAGCTTCCATAGATTTGTCTGTTCCAAAGTGTTCAACATATTTTCCATCTTCAACTACAACTGGCTGATCTCCGTTAGATACGATACAAGCAATACCGAAACATGTATAGAAAGAAGACATAGCATACTGATCGATTACACCATCGTTATCTGTATCTTTTGTGATTTTAGCACACATTTCTTCGAATGCATCCCAAGTCCATTTTCCTTCTTTCTGGAGGTCATAGATATAATCTGGGTCATATCCGTTTTCTTCAAGAATTCTCTTATTAAAGAAGATACCTTCACGTGGTTCAGAAATTCCCTCGCGAAAACCATACTGAGAATCACCAAGTGTAAGACGAGCACCTACAGCCTGATTCCATTTTGGATCTTTAAGATTGATTGATTTGAGTGTTGAAAGGTCATACCAGAAATTGTTTACAACACCAGAAATTGCAGAACGTCCGTCTACAATAAATACAACACTCTTAGATGTATCTCCATCCATGATGAAGTTGTTGATTTCACTTGGGTGGTTTGACCAACCAGCAAGGTCTTTCTGAACACACTTATAGTTGTATGTTTCTTCAAGCCAAGCTCTGAAAGCTCTTGAATCTTCTTCTGTTTTTGAAGAAGCAGGTCTTGTAGGATCTGACCAATAGTCGTAAATAGTTACTTCCATTCCTTCAAAATCCCAAACTTTTCCTGTGTCAGGATTGATTTCTGCAGTATAAGTCTGATAAGTAGGTGCATTTTTTGCAGCCTTTTTAGCAGAACCTGCTTTTGGACAACCAGTCAATGAGAGTGCCAGTAC
>CAVFQN010000193.1:0-4848 GCA_963624615.1 Treponemataceae bacterium
ATCGTTTCCCATCATTTTCCTCCTATTATCTTTGCCTATATAAAGCATAACTTACCGCTATGCGTGAATTAATCATTGATTCCGGGCTTTCACCGAACTTAGTCAATTTCGCTTTTATTTCAGAATCTTTTACATTCCGCGAAATTATATAAATCAGGTTACTTTTCCAGATTCTGTCTTTTGGATTTATAAGTTCACTTACATCAGCAACGCCATCCTGATCCTCTTTTTTACCGAGAGTTTTTTCAGCACGATTTGCAAAATCTAAGAATTTATAAATTACGCCGGTGGAAAGCTTTTTGTTTTCCAAAAGCGATTCAAGAAGTTTTCCATCTTCCAAACACTTTTCGTATTCTTCCCAGCTGACAGTCGTTCCAAAAAGTGTAATCGCATTTTTTTGATTTTTTCCGTTAGTGTAGGATTTTGATTTTTCAAGATTTTCTTCTGCACTTTCTGCAATCGCTCGGACAGGCACGTTAGAAGAAGAGAGCACAATTCCACCACTTATAGTTACAGACGGATTGCTGTTCGTAAACTTTTTGAGTTCTTTTTGAAAATCAAGGGCAAACTGTAAAACGCTGTCCCAGGCACCAAGAACGCACAAATCATCCCCGCCAGAAAAAACTGTATAGATTTTATTTTCGTAAGAATCTCCGTTCTGGTCTTTGTGATTTTTTACAAACCAGGCATAGAAACTCGAAAAGAAATAATGCAAAAGATGACTTAAATCTGCATAACGCGAAAAACTCATTCTTTTTCCAAGCGACTGACTGAAAATCAAACCAAGATTATCAATATCCGCCTTAAACATTGCAAGTTTTTGCACGCCCTTAGATTTTTTTGCAATTTCTTCAAATGTTAAAAGATTTTCTTCTTCATCTTTTGGAGCGACATAAGGAAGATTCATCAGCGGATTTCCGGCATGAAAATTATTTACATAATAGAAAGATTTTGTGTCTAAATCCTTGTCCCAAAGTTCAATCATTTTTCCAAAGTGGTCGAGTTTATCTGTTTTAAGAACAATTTTTTCGTTCTTTACAAGTTTGCTTCCAATCTCAATCAATTTTTCACAATTTTTGCACTGGCGATTGTCTTCTGCCCCATCATCATTTCCTTTTGGCGAACTTGCAGCAAAGATTCCGCATTTGGGACATTCACCGTTTTTCTGTAAATCATCATAAAATTCATGCAAAATCGCTCCGTGCTTAAAAAGCACATTCTGCATTTTTTTAGATTTTGCCCTGTCAGCATCATCACCAATTCTGTTGATTAAAGAAATTACGTTTCCTTTCTGCAAATCCTGGTAAGAACTTTCCGTTCCATTGCTGATTATAAAACTCAACTTCCCGGCAAATTCACGCAAAAAATATTCTTCAATTTCAATCTGGAAATTCTTTAATTTTGTTTTTGAGTCCGCTGTATTCGGCAAAAGAATAATGAATTTTCCACCGGCACTAGTCATGATGTTTGCATAAGTTACGCCAAACTTTTTTACAATGTGCTGACAAATTATTTCTGATAAAGCCCAGAGCTGGAAACTCTTTGCCCTCAAAAGTTTTGCATTGTCGCTCGTCGTTTTTAAATCAAAGATGTATTTTTGAATTCCCGAAATATCACCATTTATAAAAAGGAATTTTTTATCATCTTTTCTAAGTGACACTTCATCTTCGCAATTATTCTGTTTGTGCCATTCGTACAAGGCAGAAGCAAAAGCAGCCGTAGTTTTTGCATGCTGATACAAACTTATATCAGCGTCCGCATTTGTTGCCGAAG
This sequence comes from Treponemataceae bacterium, assembly GCA_963624615.1. GTDB lineage: Bacteria > Spirochaetota > Spirochaetia > Treponematales > Treponemataceae > Treponema_D. The sequence goes on from CAVFQN010000193.1 coordinate 1,774, forward strand.
GAATACACCACCAATAACGCTCAAGCAAAGAATCAAGCGAAAGCAGAAAATCGTCATATTTTAAGCCTTCAAGTTTTTTGAAATCTTTTGCAAACTGATCGTAAAGTCTCCGGTATTCTTCTTTTGAAGTTTTATAATTTGAATCCGGAATCAAATTATCATCTGTAAGTGGCTGCATTTTACAGTAAGACTGAACAGGGGCAGCCATTTCTTCAAGCTTTATTGTAGAAAGAAGATGAATCATCGGTTTTTCGTAAAATTTCAATTTTTCTTCATCAAAAGCATTTTCATCTTCGCATTTTTCAAGACCTAAAATATTGCATCTGTCCGAACCGCTGCTCAAACAGTCCGCCTGACTTATAATCCAGTCATAATAACTTGAAGGATTATGATGATTTGCCGCAAGTTTTTTAACATGCTCAAAATTTACAGAATCCGGAAGGCAATCCTTAAAAGCATCTAAAAATCCTTCTGTATAAACAACATGCTGGTGGGTATAGCGTCCATCTTTTGTAGTTTTACAATACTGACCTTCAAGGTCTCTATTATAGAGGTCTTTTACATCCGCCCTCTGAACCATTTTGCCAACATCATGCAGCCAGGCCGCAATGACAATTTCTTCCTTAGAAATCTTCTCTTCCATTTCTCCTCCTGTCATCTATCTTTCCATTTTTTCCCAAAAATCAATCTGCCCGAGTCCGAAATTCGTATTCTTTCCTGCCCCGGCAATCCTGTTCATCTTCAAAAGCCCCATTTCGAACTCCGAAAATTCCCCTTCAATCTTAAATGAGCCCACAATTCCGCCTAACTCCATCTGAGTTTTTTGCCTTGCAGAGTAATGCTTAAAATCAATCCATTTGAGTTTTTTTTCTGTGATTTTTAATGATGGCGACGGAAGGTACTTTTGAGTTATTTCAGTTTCCGAAATTTCCCCGTAAAGAGAGCAAAGCGTTTTTGCCCTGCGGTAAAGGCAGTTAAAAAAGTCCTGGGCGGTAAAATCAAGAGTAAATTTTCCCTGAACCTTAAAACGAAGAGGAGATTTTAATTCAACTAGGATTTCGCCAGAGCGTGGAGGCTCTTTATTATCTGCTATACAAATGTAGGGGGGGGTATTGACCCTATCTAAATGATTCTGGTCAATCAAAAGATTTTTCTTATTTGCAATCACGCTCAAAATTTCAAACCTGTTTCGAGCCTTAAAAATTCCGCTCTGCCCTGCACGAACAAAAGAGGCGTAAATATACGGAAGATAATCCACCGCCTTTCCAAAAAGCGTCAAAACAAAAAAATAATCGTCTACCGGATTTTCCTTCTGCAATTTTTCTACACTAAGCGAAAAAGGATGAGAGCCCCTGTTCCGCCCCGGCAAAGTCTGATTTTCCACCGGAAGACAAGTTTCAAAGATGTAAGAATAAACGCAGGTTTTGTTGTAAAGACACTCTCCGCAAACAGAAGTTTTTGAAATGCAGCACATTGACCGCAAGTTTTTTCCAAGCATACTGCGAAGCACAAAAAGCGGATTTGTATCGATGTAAGTTTTTTCTAAAAAATGTAAATTAAATGTGACTTGTACATATTGGAGCTGCAAAATTCTTCCCCTCACTTGTCACATTATACCATACTTATTTAGGAGAACAAGTTTTTTTCCCCTGTTCCCCCTCTTCTTACTCCTCCACCAGCCCAGGACTAGCCGCCATCACAGCCCAGGTCTCTGCATTATTGACCAAAGGCAATTCCACTTCTTCCCCAGCTAAAACTTTCTGATAGATTTCCGCCCCATCAATCCTAGTTAAAGACTTTAACGGGCTACAACCTTTCGAGGACGATGCCAAGGAGATGTCCGCTTCTTCATAGAATCCGCATTCAACCATTTTTATGGCGAAGTCCGCAACCGAACTTTTCCATTCTGTAGCATCATCTGCCGCATACATAAAACCATCCAAAATAGAATTATTCACGCTATTTTTTACAAAAATAATATCTGTCGAATCATTAAAATGCGAGGTTGTAGTTTCCACCCACAAATCCCTCACCCCATTTTTAGAATGTGGAGCAGTCGCCAAATCCAGATTATCCCCATCTTCATTTACACAACCATCCCCGACAGTCCTCAAGTGAACCAGGAAAATTTCCCCTTTTGAAACTTCAATCGCCGGAAAACTATATTTTTTATTTTCGCCATCAGCCGCACTAAGAAGTTCTAGTCCAGCAAGGTTTCCCCCTTCCAGAACCAAAAATTCTACGAATTCTCCCCTGTAGACAGTTTCGCCTCTCTTTGATCCTTTTCCGTATTTTATCTGGACTTCAGTCATAATCAATTTTGGAAATTTTGAATTATAGCCGATAAAAGGCATACAAAATGTCAAAGTGTTTCCGATTTTATCTTCCACCAGTCCATAAATTTCGTAAGATTTTCCAATGGTCGTGGCTTCCTGCAGATTAAAAGTGATGATTTTCCCATTCTCAGAAGAATTAATTTCTGCATCAATTTTTCCATACTGGCCAGTCGCCGCTGCAATGGCTGGGGAAAGGTCTTCAGTCTCTGAATGTTGGCTAGAATCTGACACCCCAGAAATTACAGGCGAAATCACAACAGACCGCAAATTCACCTGGTCAGAAAATTCCATAGTTACAGTTTTTTCATCAACCACAGAAAGATTTTCTATAGTCGGCGGAGTATAATCCCCACCAATTATTTCAATTCCCTCGGTTGTAACCTTGCAGGAAAATGGAAAGACCCCGAAGAGTGTAATCCCCACAATCACAAGGCTTTCCAAAACAATAAAACCAATTTCCTTTACTTTCGCGTTTAAAATCATAAAACCTCCACGTCTATAGTTAATATACGCGGAGGTTTTCTTTTTTTACCAATTTTTTAAGATTTTTTTTTAGAATTTTGCGGCTTCAACCATATAGCGAATTGAAGTTCCTGTATCATCTTCAATCATTTTTTCAATTACAAAAATCAAGTTTTTTTCAGATTTATCACAGAAAATTCTTTCGATTTTATAAGATGAAACACCTTTTCGTTCAATATCTGGAGAACCAATCTGATAAGCCCGCACAGTTTTTCCA
>CAVFQN010000194.1:0-2817 GCA_963624615.1 Treponemataceae bacterium
GCAAAAGTTACTTGTTCAGCTTTGAAAAATGCCGCTTCTGTTGCAGGAACACTTTTGACAACAGAATGTGCAATTACAGATATTCCTGAACCAAAAACTGCAGCTCCAGCTCAGCCAGATATGGGCGGAATGTATTAATAAAAAGAGCCTCTAAAAATTGCAATTTTTAGAGGCTCCCTTAATTAAAGCCTAGTTTCTGAGCCGTTTTTGACTGGGAACTGGGAAAATTGAAAATCCTGGAATGGGGCGACCTGTTCCGGGATTTTTTTTTGCTTGCAGAATGTCTGGCAGGTGGTGACTTGCGGTAGCGCTGGGAGCACCGGCGAAGTTTGCTTCAGCAAACGAAGTCGAAGCAAATAGACACGCCATTTGCGTGGCTATTTGGTTTGAGGGTTACCGAAGTGCGGACATAGCGACGGCGGACTGAACGAGCGAAGCGAGTGAAGGTTGCCGGACCGCCCATCTTTTTACTCTATCCTTTTTTTACCGTACGAATTGCACCCATCCTCATTCGTTTTTCGCGGGTGTCTTCCAGCAAGGCTTTGAGGGCGACGGAATCTTCATTCAAAATGTCTTTTTTGAACTCTTCCATCATTTTTTCAAAATTTTCTATGTGTGCTACTAGTTTTTCTTTGTTGCTAATAAAAAGTTCGGTCCAAAGAGGGGCGTTTATCATAGCAATTCTGGTTAAATCTTCAAAAGAGCCGCCTCCAAAAGCGGTAATTTCCGGGTCTTGGGCAGATTCTACCAGGGCGCTCGCAATTACGTGGCAAAGTTGGGATGTAAATCCGATTTTGTAGTCGTGGGTGTCGCAATCTGTTTCTGTAATTCTGGAAAATTCGATTTCGGTTATAAAATTCCGCATAAGTTCCAGGTTTTCGTCTTTGTTGAAGGGCTGGGGGCAGAGAATATAATTATGATTTATAAAAAATTTGGCGTCGGAGTTTGCGTAACCTTCTTTTTCGCCGCCTGCCATTGGGTGTCCGATTATAAAATCAATGTCCGGCCGTAAAATCGAAGGTAAGGATTTTTCAAAAATCCCTTTGACCCCGGAAATGTCGGTTACAATTGCTCCGCTTTTGAATTCATCACGATGTTCCAGTAAAAAATCCAGGGTTGCGTGAGGATAAAGGCAGATAAAAAGCAAGTCGCAGTGGGGGAGCATCAGGCTGACCTGGTCGCTGGTAAAAGTGTAATCCACAACACCTTCAGACATGGCCATTGAAAGGCTGGCTGTGCTACGGTTGCAGGCGTAAATTTTTCCGGTCGCTTCAATCTGGCTCAAAATATGCTGACGGATTGCCTTTGCGATTGACCCTCCCATAATTCCAAGTCCAACAATTCCATAATTTAAATCTTTAAGATTTTTCATTTTTATCACACTTCCAAAAAAAATATTTTATGGCATCTCTAAAAATTGCAATTTTTAGAAATGCCCTTTACAAAGAAATTTTTAGTCCCAACGAAATAATTGTTCCCTGAAATCCCTGGCCCATTGTGATGGGAATTATTGGCAGGTACATGCTGATTACAGGTCCGATTTTTACATTTGCGTATGGATTGTAGATCCAGGAAATCCCAACTGTCAGATACAAAAATCTTCCATCGGCCCAAAACCAGGAATTTATTTTTTCGATATCCTGACCGGCTGTTCCAGAGTAGCCGGAGTCATCTGCTGAAAGGTTGTTGGCTAACATTGCATAGCGGATATTTACAGCTGCTCCTGGCATAAGTTGCAGGCGGGATTTTCCAAAATAAAGGGAAATTACGGCAGGAATATTTATCATAAATGATAATGTCGTTGATGTGCGGTTTTCAATTTCGGCTGGCAGGGCTTTTCCGTCGTACCAGAGATGGGGCATCATAGAAAATGACAGAGTTGGCTGAACGGAAATAAAAGTTGTGTTTGGCCAGATAAGTCCTATGCTCAGGGGATAAATGACAGGGGATGGGGCACTGACAATTTTGCCCTCCGAGTTTTTTGTATCAGAATTGATATAAGGTCCACCTTCCATCTGAAAAACGAAATCCAGGGAATGTATGAATTCCGAAAAAGATTTTGCAGGCTGAAAATGGCTTCCAAAAATTGAAATTTTCTTATCAGCATATAATTTGTGAGATGGCAGAGCTAGAGAGAAAATACAAATTGTCAGAAAAAAAAGTTTTCGTTTCAAAATTTAGACTCCTTGGTGGAAAAATCACCCCATCAGCCTGCAAAAATACCCCACAGTGCGAAAACTCACAAAATCCTTGAGTACAAAGTCTTGTCTAAGTTTACTTGCAGAAAGCCAGAACGTCCAGTTTTGTAAAAAAATGATTCTTCCCAGGCTGCGTAAAGGGTTGTCCCAGAAATCACAAAATCAGAATAGACAAAATTTGCCGGCAGTTTTGGCAGACGGATTGCAACCGCCTTCCCCCCTCGCAAAATATGTTTACCCGGAAGGGCGCCTTCAATAAAAAGTGTTCCATCCTCAAAAAGGGCAGCCGCCCAGCTCTGAGCCAAAATCGCCTTGGCCTGCAATTCTTTTTCGCTAGAATTTGGGATTGCATTTTGATAAATCCGTGGAGAAGTTCCGCCGGCAGTTTTCACTTCAATAGTAAAAGGCAGATTGCTGGAAAATCCTTTTAATAGGGATTTTATTCTTTCTGGAACTAGTTCGTAAGAAATCTGGGCTTTTGTTTTTCTAAAATCCTCGACATTTGCCTCTGTAACTATAAGATTTTCTTTTGAAGTTGCAGGCGAAAGGGTAAGCAGGGGAACATTCGGCTTAAAGGAAATATATGAAAAAGAATTTTTTATATCGGTGATGGATTTTA
>CAVFQN010000195.1:0-5223 GCA_963624615.1 Treponemataceae bacterium
CGCTTACGTTAAACGAATCTGGGATGATATAAAGGCAAAAAATGCTAACGAACCAGAATTTCTTCAGGCAGTTGAAGAAGTTTTGACAACTCTGGAACCTGCTGTAGATCAGATGCCACAGTTGGAACCAAATGCCGTTCTTGAAAGAATGGTAGAACCAGAACGCGTAATTATGTTCCGTGTACCTTGGATGGACGACGCTGGAAATTATCACGTAAATCGTGGTTACCGTGTTCAGTTCAACTCTGCTATTGGACCTTACAAAGGAGGACTCCGCTTCTCTAAAGAAGTTAACCTTTCTGTATTGAAATTCCTTGGTTTTGAACAGGTTTTGAAAAATTCTTTGACAACACTTCCAATGGGCGGTGGTAAAGGTGGTTCTGATTTTGATCCACACGGAAAATCTGATAAAGAAGTTATGAGATTCTGTCAGTCATTTATGACAGAACTTTATCGTCATATTGGTGCTGATGTTGACGTTCCTGCTGGTGACAAAAATGTTGGCGGACGCGAAATTGGTTATCTTTTCGGTCAGTACAAGAGAATCCGCGATGAATATACTGGAGTTTTGACTGGAAAAGGTCTTACATTCGGTGGTTCTTTAATCCGTACAGAAGCTACTGGTTATGGTTTGATTTACTTTGCTCAGGAAATGCTCAAAAAAGTTGGAGAAGATTTCAAGGGTAAGACTTGCGTAGTTTCTGGTTCAGGAAACGTTGCTCAGTATGCTGCAGAAAAATTGATTCAGCTTGGTGCAAAAGTTGTTACTCTTTCTGATTCAAACGGATATATTTACGATGCAGACGGCATTACTCAGGAAAAATTGGACTGGGTTAAGGAACTTAAATGTGTTCGTCGTGGTCGTATTGCAGAATATGCAAAGCAGTTCCCATCAGCAAAATATTTTGAAGGCAAAAAAGTTTGGGAAGTTAAGTGTGATTGTGCATTCCCATGTGCAACTCAGAACGAACTTCTTGGCGAAGATGCTCAGAAACTTTTGGATAACGGCGTAAAATTGGTTGCAGAAGGTGCAAATATGCCTTCTAACCTGGACGCTGTTAATAAGTTCCAGGCTGCAAAAATCCTTTACGCACCAGGAAAAGCTTCAAATGCAGGTGGTGTAGCAACATCTGGTCTCGAAATGAGCCAGAATTCAGAAAGACTTTCTTGGTCTGCTGCAGAAGTTGACGAAAAACTCCACAGCATCATGATTAACATTCACGACAACTGCTACAACACAGCCGTTAAGTTCAATCAGACTGAAGGCAAGTGGGTAAACTACGTGGCAGGCGCTAATATCGCTGGTTTCGTAAAAGTTGCCGACGCAATGATTGCACAAGGTTTGGTATAATAAGATTTATATAAATCTTGCGCCTGCCTGGCCGCCACGAGCTAGTCTCGTGGCGAGTGCGGTTTTAAGGATAATCCTAAAAAAGTCTGCTGTCGCAGGCTTTTTTTTAACGGATTTCCGATTGTGCACAGGCGCTAACATCGCTGGTTTCGTAAAAGTTGCCGACGCAATGATTGCACAAGGTTTGGTATAAGGGAACCTCTAAAAATTGCATTTTTCAGAGGTTTCCTCTATTCAAACTTAAACCACTTAAAGTCAAAGTTGCAGCCCGGCAGAAAGACAAAACTTATTTTTTGATTTCCGCTTATCTCGGCAATATCAAAAGTTTTTTCTTCGTAATCATTTGTGTGGGCAAATTCTATAACCTGGGTTGAGTTTTTGCCGTCTTCACCAAAGAATTTTACGTTGATTGTGTTGTTTTCTGTGTTGGATTTTCCGCAGATTGTGAGTTTTTTGGCTTTAATTTCGCCAAAATTCATTTTACTAAAGTCCAAACTAACGTTATTTCCAATTCCTTCAACGCAATTTTCTGTTTTGGTGAATGTATCACCAGAAATTACATCTGCATCCAAAGCCCGCAATTTTGCAGTTGCTTTTGGGGTTTTGTCGAAATAGAAGCCATGGAAATAAAGTTCATGTGGGAAGGCAATCGAAATTGTATGAACGCCGAAAAGTCGTTTTTCCAAGGTAAATACATTTTCGTTGTATGTGTTGTAAACAGATTCGTGGTCGTAAGTGAACTTTCCAAGACATTGGCCGCCTGTTGTTGAAGGTTGGGTTCCCTCGTAGGTCGTACCATCACCTGGAGTTCCATCCCACACTTCAACTGGAGCGGTTCTTTCAAAAGTGAAAATCGGGATATGAATCTGGTCTCCACCGTCATCTCCAAAATCCACCTTATCAAAAGCAATCCAGGTAGGTCCAATATTTCTGTTTGAAATACCAGATTCCAGACAGACTGGACTTTTTGCCCGAGTAGAATCCCAACGGTTTTGACGGCAGGCTTCAATCATCTTGTAAGGATTCAATTTAGGATTTCCAACTCCGCTCACCGTAAATCCTAAATCACTCAAAACTTCATCTAAATTAGAACCATTTCTGGCTGTACATCGCAAAATACATTCGCCGTCACACATTGCCTTAATTGTGGCAGTTTCCTTTCCAGTTCCTTGACCTTCTTTGTCCAGCACTTCGATATAATCACTTGGAACACATTCTTTTAAAACAGGATTCCAGTTGATTTCTTTGATGCTGGCATTTTCCGGCAAGACTTTGCAGGTAACTTTGAGTTCCCGGTTATTTTTATCCAGTTTTGTTGAACCTTGAGTGATAATTTCAATTTTTCTAGACGGAATAAAATCTTTTTCGGCTTTTATTGCAAGGTAAGGGGCGGCTTCTTCCCACTTTTCGCCATTGTATTTTAGGGAAACGGTCGGCAAATCTTTACTTGCGGCAGTAATCACAAAAGAGGCCTTGCTGGATTTTGCCCCAGCCTTCATTCTGACAATTGCTACAAGTCTGTTTGCAAAAAGTTTTCTGCTCAAAGACCTGCCGTTGTCTGAAGTGTATTCATCATAATCTGTGGAATCGCCGTTATCCATTCCCACAAGTTCTGCATCACCAGTTACGTTAAAAGTGATGTAATTGCGGGCATTTTCGACAAGTTCTCCATTTTTATCAGCCGTCATAATATCAATAAAGAAAAGATCTCCATAATCTTCATTTTCCGGCTGCAAAATGATTTTTGCAGGGTCTTCAAAAGAGCGTTTTACGTCTTCTGCTACGACTTTTCCAGCTTTATCATAAGCTAGGGCTTTTATTTCTCCTTTGTGATACACAAGCTGCCAGCGTCCAAAAGGTTCTGCGTCTTTTTCGTGATTGATTTCATGCTTGCCCAGAGATTTTCCGTTAAAGAAGAGTTCTACTGCATCAGCATTTGTGTAAGCTTTTACATCAATTAACTGGCCTTCGTTCCAATCCCAATACGGCAAAAGGTGAACAAATGGCTGAGTTTTTTTGCCTGCCCATTCTGATTTATACAGGAAGAAAGTGTCTTTCGGAAAACCGGCTGTGTCAATCTGACCAAAATATGAGGATTTTGTGTGATAAGGAGTTGGCTCACCAATGTAATCCCAACCTGTCCAGATATATTGACCGGCCGAATATTTGCAATCGCGTTCAAAAGTGATGAGGGTTTGTGAATTTGCAGCCCCCCATGGTGCAGTACAATTTCCCAAAGTTGAACACTGGCCGTCGCTAAAAGTCACCAGCTTGAGACTTTCCGGGAAGTGGTAAATACCGCGGGTTTGAACTGTAGAGCCAGTTTCAGAGCCATAAATCTTCCAATCCGGATATTTTGTGTGATGTTCATCATACAGTCTTTCCAGATAGTTGTAGCCAACAGTTTCAATTTCTTTGCCACAATTCTGGGCTCCAGCCGTCATCATATAATTTGAAGCAATGGTGATTGGAGCGACACTTTCCGGGTCGTGACGTCTTACAATTGCAGATAGTTTTTTTGTGATTTCAAGACCATTTCCAACGTGGGTGTCGTAAATCTCGTTTCCGATTGACCACATAATCAAACTTGGATGATTTCTGTCTTTGCGAACCCAACTTACAGTGTCTTTTTCGCACCAGTCATTAAAAAAGTTGCCGTAGTCGAATGTTGTTTTCGATTTTTCCCACATATCAAATGCTTCGTCATCAACCATAATTCCCATTTCATCTGCTAAATCCATCCAGGCTTTTGGAGGTGGATTGTGAGAACAGCGGACTGAGTTGACGCCCATTTCCTTGAGCTTTGTAAATTGGCGTTTCAGGGCATTTTTATCGAATGCAGACCCCAAAGCTCCGTGGTCATGGTGATGGCAGGCTCCGTTAATTTTTACATGGCGACCGTTCAGGAAAAATCCTTCGTTGTTGGTAAATTCAAAATATTTAAATCCCAAATGCTGACTGTAAGAATCTACACGCTTGCCATCGGCATCCAAAAGCTCAGTTTTTACAATATAGAAATATGGATTGTCAATATCCCAAAGGCGAGGAGCCGTAACTCGAATTTCTTCTGTAGTTTTACAAATCGGGGCAAATGCAAGGCCCGGGATAACCTGATGGTAATAATTTTCCTGGTCCTCATTTAAAGGAAGAGGGGTAACCGGAAATTCTGATTTTGCAAAGATTTTTCCTTCCTGGTCGAAGATTGTATTTACAACCTTATGACCATTTAAAACTCCTGCAACTTCCACAGAAGCCTTAATCGTCCATTCTCCGTCAAGTTTTGAACAATCTGCCGGACGGTTTACAAAATATGTTCCGTCAGAAGCAAGATATGTTGCCGGCGTGTTGATAAAAGTAACATCCCTGAAAATTCCAGCCCCGGAATACCAGCGGGTGTTTGGACTTTGATAAACTGCGAGCACCTGGATTTCGTTATTCCCGGCTTTTACCAGATTTGAAATATCAAATTCAAAAGTTCCGTATCCGTAAGGCCACTGACCGGCTTTTTTGCCGTTTACCCAAACCGCAGAATTCATATAAACACCTTCAAAGCGGATGGCAGTGTGGCGGCCCGAAACTTCTGTTTCTTCCATTATAAATGCTTTTTTGTAGCAGCCCACAGAGTTTTTGTAAAGGTCTTTTGTGTTGTGAATCATCCAGTCGTGAGGAAGTCTAACAGGCTTGTATTCTGCTTTATTTGCAGCATTCAAAAAATCATCAGGATTAAAAATTACAGGATTTTTATCCTTAAACATAGAATTGTAGTCGAGTGGAATTTCGGAAAATTCCCAACCATCGTTAAAAAGTTTGTTCATACTCAAAATTATAGTATGGAAAATATAAAGAAAAAAGTGAAAAAGGTTGTATAAAAA
>CAVFQN010000196.1:0-2357 GCA_963624615.1 Treponemataceae bacterium
ACAAAGGTAATTCCTGTCAGAAATACCAGTGATAGGAAAACTTTTAATTTTGGCCGCTCTGGTGATTTAGCTAAAATTCCGGATTCTGTAGATGAAGATGTAAAATATTCTTCGAGTTCGACTGATGAGGGTAAATGGTACATCGCCATGTTTGCCGTTGCAGTTGGTTATGATGCAACTTATACGAACTATTACAGTAATATTTTATATTTGGGATCTGTAACTATTGATTCAGAGGCTTACGACAACTAGGTATTACTTGGAATAAAAAAAAGACTGCTTTACGGATTTGTATTTCCATAAAAGGCAGTCTTTTTTTTTGATGCTTGGCAGAATCGAACTGTCGACCTACTGCTTAGAAGGCAGTTGCTCTATCCAGCTGAGCTAAAGCACCAGTGGCGTATAATATATCAAAATCAGTGGATTTATTCAAGGGTTCTAAAAAATTGTGTCTAAAAAATTGCAATTTTTAGAGATTCCTTATTTTTTAGAAGTTCCTTCAACCCCTAACATTTGCTTCATTGTTCTCCAGCCTAACATTGCACATTTTACTCTGGCAGGCATATGGGAAATATCCTGGAGGGAAGCGGCCTCATCCAGTTCTTCCAATTCTTCATCGGTAACTTTGCCTTTTATCATTCTGTCAAAAATATCTGCCAGGCGGAGGGCTTCATCTTTTGTTTTTCCGATTACGACATCAGCCATCATATCAACAGAAGCCTGACTGATTGCACAGCCACTGCCAGTGTAGGAGGCGTCAACAATTTTGCCGTCTGGGCCAACTTTGAGTTTCAAGGTGATTTGGTCGCCACAACTTGGGTTTACACCTTCCAGGCAAAATGTAGGGTTTTCCATATTTTGCTTGTGGGTAGGATTTACGTTATGTTCATTTAAGATTTCTCTGTATAATTCTTTTGTATCCATAATTCTGCTCTCTATAAAATTTCCTGTTGAAAATTTCTTGTTGCTGGCAAGATTTTTAATCTATCCTTTACTTCCTGTTCTTGTAATTTCAGCCTTAATCCTTGTATCCGCTCCATTCGCGGAGATGGGATAATTTTTCTACAAAATATTCAACTTCTTCTTCTGTATTGTAAAGATAGAGGCTGGCTCTTGCACTAGACTGAACTCCCAAATATTGTCCTAAAGGCTGGGCACAATGGTGTCCTGCCCGAATTGCAATATGTTCATCACTGAGCAGGGTTGCAATATCGTGGGGATGAACGCCATCAATTGTGAAGGTTACAATTCCATGGCGATCTAAAGGATTGTCAGAGCCAACAAAATGAACATGAGGGATTTTTTTCATTCCGTCCATCATGATTTTGGATAATTTTTGCTCGTGTTCTTCTATAAAACCAAATCCAACAGACTGAATATAGCGGATTGCTGCTGCAAGCCCTACGGCGTCTCCTGCACTCACAGTTCCTGCTTCAAATTTGTGGGGAAGTTCTGCGTAAGTAACGCTGTCTCTGGTGACGTACTCAATCATTTCGCCACCCTGCAAAAATGGTGGCATTTCTTCAAGCAAATCTTTTTTGCCATACAAAACGCCAATTCCCATAGGTCCGCCAAGTTTATGACCGGAAAAAGCCAAAAAATCACAATCCAAATCCTGGACATCAACTTTCATGTGGGGAACCGATTGCGCTCCGTCCACAACCATAACAGCCCCAACTGCATGAGCCATTTTTGCAACTTTTTTTACAGGATTTTCAACTCCCAGCACGTTGCTTACCTGGGTCATAGCTACGATTTTTGTTTTATTTGTGATTTTTGCCTGATATTCAGAGTCGGGGATAATTCCAGTTTTTTTATCACAATCCAGATAAACAATTTTTGCCCCTTTTGCTTGAGCTACCATTCTCCAGGGCAGCATATTTGAATGGTGTTCCATTCCCGTAATCACAATTTCGTCACCGGCCTGGATTTTGCTCATGCCGTAGGAATAGGCGATGAGGTTCAGGCTTTCGCTTGCATTTCTGGTAAAAATAATTTCGCAAGAGTCTTTTGCGTTGAGAAAATTTGCAACAGTTTCTCGGGAATGTTCATAAGCCTGGGTGGCTCGTTCACTCAAATCATAAAGCCCACGAAGAGGATTTGCATTGGCCGTCGCATAAAAATGCTTCATAGCGTCCAAAACAATAAAAGGCCGCTGGGCTGTTGCCGAAGTGTCAAAATAAACTAATTGAGCATTTTCCTTGGAATTGTGCTCGTCGATTGCCTTAAAAAAGGGAAAATCCTTTCTATATTTGTTCATATTCTGCTCTTATGGGCATCTCTGAAAAATCATTTTCAATGCTTTTTCAGAGATGCCTGCGCATTCTAAGTCTTGGAAATAGCAAGACTTAGAAGTG
>CAVFQN010000197.1:0-4114 GCA_963624615.1 Treponemataceae bacterium
GACTTTAATAGGGCAGAAATGAATGTTGCCGATAAGGTTCAGTTTGATTTTTCTTCCGACAAGGTGGATTCTAGAATTCGTTTTGATTTTGCAATTCCCAAAGTTGATGGTAAAAATGCCAGCGTTCGTTTGCGCGGTTATTTTGGTTACAAGCCTTTTGATTTTTTGACAATTGCCGCAGGAAATAACTTTTTTGCAAAGTATGCTATTTCCTCTGCCCAGCTTTTTGCTGCTGGTGACTACACTCAGTATGGAAAACTCACAGATACTGATGGTGCTGGTCTGATTTTTAATTTTTCTGGCTTAAAGGTAGCTGCGGCTCTTGCTTCTGATAGTCGTGTGAACTTGAACTTTGGGGCTTCTTACGAAATTAAGGATCTTGCTGCTTTTGGTGCTACAGCCCAGGACGTTACAGAAGATAGCAGAAGTTTATCAATTTTTGCTTCACTTTTGGCTGTTGAAAATCTTTCTTTGGATGCTGGTTATACTTACAATTATGCAAATACATCTTATCTTGGTTCTACCCAGCACGAAGTTCAACTTTCTGGTGGCTACAATTTTTCAGATGCAGGTTTAGCCCTTTATGCTGATCTCCAACTTGGTTTGAACAAGGTTTTGGGTAATGGCTCTAAGGCCGAATATCTTCTTGATGATGATGCAAGAGCTCTCCCAATCCCTCTCTATGCCGGAATTTCTGCTTCTTATGATTTTTCTGATGCAATTTCGGCAAGTCTTTCAGGTTCAATTAAAATGCTCCCAGAAGGGCAGGGCTCTTTGGAAGCAGAAGTTTATCCTGCTTTTGATTTGAATACAGGATTTGGAACTGTTTCAACTGGTGTGAGAGTAGGTTTTGATAATGACGGTTTTGCAGGCCTTTCAATCCCTCTGTCTTGGCAGTATAAAATGAAATTTTAGGAAGATTTGTGATTAGGTCGGGGAGAGTTTTTTTGGCTTTGGGGAGTTTTGAAGGCGGGCTGGCGAGTGGCTTTGCCCCAGGTCAAGGTGACGGCAGCCCGCGACTTGAGAAAACTGAGGGGAAAATCTACATATCAACTTGAATTGTGACCGGGTAGGCGGTATTTCCAGATTTAAGAAAATTTAATAGGGTGTGGATTTTTTTTGGGATGTGAGAGAAAAGGTCTCCCTCCGGGGCGAATGTTTTGCCGTCCATTGAATTACAAAGTTTTTCCAGTGTTTCTACATCCTTCAATTCAATCTGACAGATTGCTTTTTGCCCTTGAATCAGAGAAAAAATATCGAATGTATTTTTTGGCATAAAAAAAATAGCTTGCGAAGTTTTGTTTTGAACTATAGCAGATTTTAATGTTTCGATTTTTTTGGAGATGACATCATAAGAGGAGTTTAGCTTGTTGGTTGTAGAAATTATTTTATGGATAAAATCTAGTTCATCGTAGGTGTAAGCTTCTTCCTTATTTATAGTGTGAATTTTTTTTGTAGTGTTACAATCAGTCATATTTTTTTCCTAATTTTTTTTATCATACCTGCTTTTTTCTTTTTACAAAATACCATTGTTAAGTAATAATAGAGCGTGTTTTTTTGGGGAAATCTCAAAATCACAAATCTAAAATCCTAAATGCCTAAGGAGGAAAACTATGGCAAACAAGTATGCAGGAACTAAAACTGAGAAAAATTTACAGACGGCTTTCGCTGGTGAAAGTCAGGCCAGAAACAAATACACTTATTTTGCATCCGTCGCCAAAAAGGAAGGATTTGAGCAGATTGCAGAAATCTTTTTGAAGACGGCTGATAATGAAAAAGAACACGCAAAAATGTGGTTCAAAGAATTGGACGGAATTGGCGATACCAAGGCTAATCTTGGGGCAGCAGCTGATGGCGAAAATTACGAATGGACTGATATGTACGAGGAATTTGCAAAAATTGCTGAAGAAGAAGGATTTAAGGCTTTGGCTGCAAAATTCAAGGCTGTCGGGGCTATTGAAAAACGCCACGAAGAACGTTATCGGGCTCTTTTAAAAAACGTTGAAATGCAGGCGGTTTTTGAAAAGAGTGAAGTGAAAGTTTGGGAATGCCGCAACTGTGGCCACATTGTTGTGGGAACAAAGGCGCCGGAAGTTTGTCCTGTTTGTGCCCACCCAAAAAGTTATTTTGAAATTTCGGCAGAAAATTATTAAGTGAGGCGCTAAAATTGCAATTTTTAGTGGCAACTTTGCTCTTAAGCTTCCTTAATTTCCGCTGAGGAAAACTAAGGAAGCTCGGAACCAAGTTCTGGGGTGACGGTAAATCGAAATCTCTCGGGGCAAGTCCCGGGGTGGCGTGTCTACGAACTGATTTCTGCCTGAACAATATCATAAACGCAATCGCCGGCACGTTCGATTTTGCGAACCATATCGATGTACTGGAGTTCGGCTTTTGCGTCCCCACCATTTTCCAGTCGTTTTCGCGACGCTTTTTTGAGTTCCTTCTTTTTTGAATCAATCTGCTGTTCCAGAAGTTCACTTTGTTCTTTCTGGTTGTTTGAAATGCCCAAAGCAAAGAAAGTGCAAACCTGTTCATAGAAAATTCTAACCGACTCAACATAATCAGAAATTTCTTTAAGGCGTTTTTGGCTCAAATTTTCGTCGCTAACGTATTTTTTCAGTGTGTGCATGAGGGAACAACATTCATCGCTGAGGTTTTCCAGAGAGTCTGTGATATTTGTAAGTTTTAAAAATGTGTGGCGGTCCTGCTGGTTGGCGGTTGGCAGGCGGTAACAATGCTGCAAAAAGTGGGTGATTGCGATATTCATTTCGTCAATGTAGGATTCAGTTTTTTGAGTATTTTGCATGGCGTCATCAACAACTTTTTCTTTTGTGTTGATAATGGAATTACAAATATCGTCCATCATTTCCATAACCTTGGCAGACATTTTGGAAATTTCTTTTTGAATCTGGAAAATGTAAACATCGGCAGAAACGTGGGAATTTGGAAGAATGGCTGGCAGGGTGTAGTGTTCTGTATCTTTATCATTATTTTTGATGATTTTTGTAGTTAAAGCTGCAATCTGATTGATAAATGGCAGGAAGATTATTGTTGCACACAAGTTAAAAACTGTGTGGAGCATGGAAATATGGGTAGTTGGATCTTCAGCTGGGGTTCCTGGAACGATTAAATCTATGAGGTTCAAGAATGGATGGAAGCAGAGGAGGGCCAGTAAAGTTCCGGTGACATTAAACATAACATGGACAAGGGCGGTGCGGCGGGCGTTCGCAGAGGCTCCGAATGCCGACATTACGGCGTCGATTGTAGAACCAATGTTGCTGCCCAGAACGATGGCTGCACTGAGTTCCCAGCTTAAAGAACCGTTGGCCGCCATGGTAAGGACGATTGCTGTCATAGCTGATGAAGAATGGATTAAAGCGGTGATTATAATGCCGATAAGAACTCCAAGTAAAAGCCCCCAAACTCCCAGGTTGGCAATTTTCATCATGGCGGTGGTGGCAATTTCGCCCAGGTCAAGGCTTTCTTTGAGTAAATCCAGGCCCATAAAAAGGAGGGCAAAACCCATAAAACAGTCTGCAAAGTTGTGGATTTTGAACTGCTTAAAATGTCTGATGATGTAACCGAATCCGAAAATTGGAATGGCAATGGCTGAGATTGAAAAACTGAAGCCGAAGAGGGAAACAATCCAGGCGGTAACGGTTGTTCCTATGTTTGCCCCAAAAATTACGCCGATGGCCTGCTGCAGGGTCATAATTTCGGCATTTACAAAGCTGACTACCATTACGGTTGTAGCTCCGGAGGACTGGATGATGGCGGTAATGCCAAGTCCTGTCAAAACGGCCTTGAAGCGGTTTCCGGTAATTTTTCCCAAAAGCTTCTGTAATCCGCTGCCGGCACCTTTTTGGATACCGTTGGAAAGCATATTCATTCCAAATAATAAAAGACAAAGTGCACCGATAAAACCACAAATCTGGGCAATTATATTCAAAATCATATGTCTGTAGTATGACGGTTACTTGGATTTTTGAATATGAAGTTTATGTTAAATCTTTGTTAAATATTTTTGATAAAGGAATTTTTGAAGGGGGATTTCTGCGTGAGCGCTGGGAAGGGCGCCGAAGGCGTTCCGGAGCGAGTGAAACGAGCGGAGGAA
>CAVFQN010000198.1:0-4089 GCA_963624615.1 Treponemataceae bacterium
GTATTTTTTTATAAAACTTCTAAAAACTTTTAAAAATTGCAGTTTTTAGGGGTAACTTTGAAAGAAAGGCTCTAAAAATTACATCAAGATGATTTTTTTAGATATGCTCGAAAATAAGTCAGTTTTTGATGATGATAATGGGGATTTTTGTGATTTTATACTCATGGTAAAGATTTTTTTGACTCATAAAACGGCGGATGATTTGCTTTACCGGCAGCCCATCTCTTTTTTTTGCCCTGAAAAATCGTTTTAAAGTCGGAGCTTTTACATAAATGATTTTCTGACATCTGGCCAGAATTTTCGGAGTTTTGTAAAGAACGGTCGCATTTATGATGACTTTTTCATTTTTCGAAATAAAATCATCTACCATTTTTGTGATGATAGGATAGACAATTTCTTCCTGCTTTTTCATTAAATCCGGGCGGGCAAAAAGAAGCTGGCCCAATGCCCGGCGGTCAATTTTGCCCTGGGAATTTATGAGCGAAATCCCCTCCGCCACCGCAAAATCTAAGAAGGTCTGAATAATTTTTTCGGCGGCTCGGTCTATGGCAACGTGGACCAGGAGGTCGGCGTCAACAGAAGCCCAGCCAAGTTTTTCAAACTGGGAACAGACATAATTTTTGCCGGAAGCCATTTTGCCAGTAACGGCAATAACATTCAAATCATCAAGATGCTGACTGGAAGAAATATCCTGGATTTTTGAAATCACCTTGTTCATTTTTTAATGAAATTCTCCCCAATTTTTGCCGTATTCTACGCTGACCCTGAGAGGTACGATGAGTTTTACCGCATTTTCCATTTTATCCTTAATCAAGGCGATGTTTTCTTCTATTACGGAGTCATCATCCGGGCACTCAAAAATCAGTTCATCGTGAACCTGGAGCAAAAGTTTTGCAGGGCTGTTTTTGGCCTTTAGTTCTTCGGCAACGCCAACCATAGCCATTTTTACAATGTCTGCAGCAGAACCTTGAATAGGAGTATTTTTTGCAACCCTTTCTGCGGCCGATTTTTCAATCTTATTCCTGCTGTTGATATTCAAAATTGGACGACGGCGCCCCAAAATTGTCTGGGCGTAGCCACTTTCTTCCGCCTTTGTAATAATTCCTGTCATAAAAACCGACACCGAAGAATAGGTCTTAAAATACATTTCTATAAAATTTTGAGCCTGAGTTCTGGAAATCCCCAGGTCTTTTGCAAGACTGAAAGCCGACATTCCGTAAATTACCCCAAAATTTATTGTTTTGGCGGTTCGCCTCATTTCCGCAGTAACAGCTTCAGGGGCAACTCCGTAAATCAGAGCTGCCGTAGCCTTGTGAACATCTCGGCCATCAATAAAGGCCTGGCACATATTCTGATCTCCAGATAAATGGGCCAGAACTACAAGTTCAATCTGGGAATAGTCGGCAGAAATCAAAACTTTACCTTGAGGGGCGGTAAAAGCCCCGCGAATGCGACGACCAGCTTCCGACCGGACAGGGATATTTTGCAGATTTGGCTCCCGGCAGGAAAGACGGCCGGTTGCAGTGCCAGTCTGGACAAAATCTGTGTGGATTCGTCCCTGAGAATCAACCATTTTTGGCAGACTTTCTACATAAGTTGACTGAAGCTTTGCCATTTCCCGATATTCCAGAATCATTTTTGGAACAGCATCCAAAAGCGAAAGTTCTTCCAGCACCGAAGTATCTGTCGAATAGCCGGTCTTTGTTTTTTTGCCGGGCTTTAATCCTCTTTCTTCAAATAAAACTGTCTGCAGCTGTTTAGGAGAATCAATATTGAATTCGTGACCAACTTCCTGGTAAATGGCTTTTTCAGCTGCTTCCAGCCCCTGGCTAAGTTCTTTGCTATAGGCCTGCAAATCTGCGGTATCCAGGTGGATTCCTGTAAGTTCCATTTTCGTCAAAATTGGCAAAATCTTCATTTCAAGGGCCAAAAGATTTTCCATCTGACCCTTATCGCGATTTTGAGCTTCCGCATCCCATTTTTCCTGCAATTTTTTGTAAAGCTGGAAGGTAAAATCAGCATCTTCAGCCGCATAAGGATAGGCAGTTTCAAGCGGAATATCAGCAAAAGTCTGACCTTTTGGAACAATATCCTTAAATTCAAGACCTTTTAGCCCCAGCAAAGTTTCGCCAAGATATTCCAGGCTGTAAGATTTTTTGCCCTGCCATTCAGGATTTAAAAGCCAGGCAAAAATCATCGTATCTACCAGATTAAGATTTAAAAGTGAATAATCAAAATCCTGACTATGGCGGATTTTTTTAAGCTGATTTAAGAAAATCTTTAAATCGAACTTTGCATTGTGCATGATGATTTTGACATCCGGGGCAGTAAAAAGCCTGATAAGTTCAGATAAAGCGTCATCTTCTTCTATAAAGTTAGTCTGATTAAAGAGATCGGTCGCCTCTTTTTGAATCGGTACATAAACCGCCTTTCCATCTTCATAACAAAGACTAAAACCAAGAATATTTGCAGAAATTGTATCCAGACCGTCCGTTTCGGAATCGTAAGCGACAGTTTTTGCCGCAATAGCCTGGTCAATGTAAGTTTTGAGTTCCGGGAGATTTGTGATTGGGAGGTACTTAGACCGGTCGTTTTCTTTGATTTCGAGAAGGGGATGGTCGGTGGCAGGATTTTCTCCGGCAGTAAAAGCAGCAGATGTAGCAGCTGTAGCCCCCCCGGCAGAAGTAGAAGCCCCAGCGGAAGCAAGGTCACCGGAAGACAAATCAAAGCCCCCACCATCTTCGCTCGAAGCCTTGCCAGAATTGCCAGAGCTCGCAAGCCCCAGTTCCGCATAAGATTTCGCAACAGCAAAGGCTTCAAAGCCTTTGAGTAAATCGGCGGCGGCAGAAAAGTTGTAAAGGCACTTATCTGCCTTGCTGGAATTAAGGGCAAAATCAATTTCCTGGCAGGGAACAGAATCGCAAAGACGAACAAGTTTCTGGCTAAAATAAGCATTTTCCTTGCCGTCAATCAGTTTTTTCTGCAGAGCACCTTTTATTTCATCAATATGGGCGTAAATTCCGTCCAAATCCCCATAATCCCCCAGAAGCTTAGCCCCAGTTTTCGCACCAATTCCAGCGACCCCAGGGATATTATCAGCCGTATCACCACAAAGCGAAAGCAAATCCAAAAGCTGGGCCGGTTCAACCCCCCATTCAGCCTTCACCCCATCAGAACCAGTAACTCTCCAGGTAGAAGCCCCAGCTTCAGGCTTTAAAATCTGGGTAGACTCGTTCACAAGCTGCATCAAATCCTTATCACCAGAAAGAATACGGCAAGTCCGCCCCTCCTCCTGACATTTTTTTGCAACAGTCGCGATAATGTCATCGGCTTCATAACCATCACACTGCAAAACAGGAACGCCCAGAGCAGTCAAAATATCACAAATCCAGGGAATTTGAGCGTGCAAATCGTCCGGAGTTTTGTTGCGGGTAGCCTTGTAATCCTCATACATCTGATGGCGGAATGTTTTAGTTTTGGAATCCATAGCGGCAAGCAGACAGCTAGGTTTATAATGCTGAAAAATATAGTGAAGATTTCTGAAAAATCCGAAAAGCCCCGAAATATTTTCGCCCCTGAAATTCGTAAGCGGCCGATTAATAAAAGCAAAATAGCAGCGGAAAATAAGTCCGTAACTGTCCAAAATATAAACTGTTTTATCGTCAAATTTATTGTCTGAATTCATAAGGATATTTTAACAAATTCAGGGAATTTTAGCCACCTAGTCGCCTTCCGTGGCTCGCTAACGCTCGGCCTCCTCGGGCTCCTGTCGGAGCCCTGCGGTGGCTAAATGGAACTTCTAAAAATTGCAATTTTTAGAGTCTCCATAAAAGCACTATCCGGGACGTGGGGTTATGCCCTGTCTTTTAGATCCATAACAGTTTTCAAAGGTAATCCGGTAAGTTTTGAAATATCTTCTGGAGATAACTTCATAGAAATTGCGTTTTTCGCTGTTTCCAGCTTATTGTTGTAAATTCCCTGTGCTATTCCCTTTTTCATTCCATCTTCGAACTTTTCTTCCATCAGCATTTCAAAAGTCATAAGTCCTTTCCTCCATTCAGCGTCATTGCTGCTGGCTTCTACCTCTTC
>CAVFQN010000199.1:0-6466 GCA_963624615.1 Treponemataceae bacterium
CCAGGACTTCAAGTTCTGAATGGTCTATACTTGGGTCATATGTAACTTCCGGGCTTTTCTCTTGGGCTAACCATTCCTTATTACTTTTATTATCAACATTTTTATAAAAGTCAATTATTGCTTTTATTTTTCCATCTTCTATTTGCTTATAATTCCGTAAAATATCCATAGTAAAATCTACATTCTTAAAAGCATTTTCATCTGTAAAAAGAAAGGTTTTACCAGCCAGCCATTTATCATAACCGTTTTCGTCTAGACCTGAGGCAACTCCAATAATATAGCCATCACAACCTTTTGCTTTTAAGTCCTCCAGGTAATCTCCACCGGGTGGGGTAATTTTTATTGTACCTCCAACAATTTCCAGGGTTGGAGGTATTAAATCTTTTGTGCTTGGATTTGAACAAGCAAGCAACACAAAAACAAAAGACAGTATAGCTGTCAATTTTGGCAATTTTTTCATAAAAAACTCCTTGTAAACTCTGCGTTAGCGGCAGCACAGGAGGTGCTGAATAAGCTATTTTTCAAACAACGTTTGGAAAATAGCAGTGATAAAAATTACACGGATGTAATTTTTATCACACCTCCTTATAAACTCCGCGTTAGCAACAGTATGACTGTAATCATAACAGAAGTTTTTCTTTTTGTAGTTAGAAAAAGTTAACCGAAATTTGATGAAAAATTTCACCAGTTTTAGGTGAAAATACAAATGGAAACTCTAAAAATAATGCCCCTAAAATGAAGGAAGTAGCTCTAAAACTAGAACAAGAAGGCTTAATCTGCTATAGTAGGTGCGGCTAATTTTGTAATAGTTAGTCATACCTAACACTTTTACTGAATTTTAGGGCAAATTTGCCTCTAAAAATTGCAATTTTTAGAGGCTCCCTTTACAAAAAGGAGTTTTTTATGGACTTGGCAGAAATCGATGAAAATGGAAAAGGGCTTTTATTTTATGGCGACGCACCTGTTGACCTTTGCAAAACTGTTGAAGGGCAAAACAACGTTTATCTTTTGCAGACAACTTTTGAGCTTGAACGAAAAAGCCAGCTTTCTCCCAAGCCGGGTCAGTTTTATCTGATAAAAAGTAAAAAATCGAATGTAAATTACAACCGCCCGATCAGCGTTTATCATTCAGAAGAAAGGATTAATGATAATGGCAAAAAAGAACTGACAGTCCAGTTTATGATTTTGGAAAAAGGAGATGGGACTAAAGAACTATGCCACATGGGCGTTGGTGAAAAAATCGTAGTTATCGGGCCTTTGGGGACTGCCTGGCCAAAAGCGGAAGCGGGACTTCTTGAAGAAAATTGCCCAGGAACTGGGGATGTGGCTGGCGATGCACCTGGAGGAGAGAGCAATGCACCTGGCGGGGCATACGATGCACCTGGCAGGGCTGGCGGTTCATCTCGCTGGTCGGGCAATTCGCTTCTGAGGTCTGGCGATGCACCTTGGGGGGCGGACATTTGCCCTGGTGGAGCTGGTGAAGCTAGCAATTTCCCTCGCTCCCCAAAAATCGCCATTGTTGGTGGCGGAATTGGCGTTGCACCTGTCGCAAATCTGGCATCTTCCCTGCCCGCCGGTTCTTACGACTTTTACGCTTCATTCAAATCTGGCTCTTATGGCCTGGAAAATGTCAAAGCGGCAAATCTTATCATCACAACTGATGACGGCTCGGTCGGTATTCATGGAATGTTGCCGGCTGCTTTTTCCAAAGAAGCAATTTTGGCTGCAGGGTATGAGGTAATTTACGCCTGTGGACCAAATCCTGCCCTTGCATACGTAAAGCAGCTTGCCCAGGAACTCAACATCAAATGCTGGATCAGCATGGAACACAGAATGCTTTGCGGTTTGGGAGCCTGTCTGGGCTGTATGGTCGAAACGACGGAAGGTTTAAAACGCTGCTGCAAAGACGGCCCGGTTTTTGACGCAAAAATCCTGGAATTTCCAAAACCGTCTGCAAATATCCGCCGTAAACCTCTGGAAAAAGACGAAGAACCGGACATTTCCACAGAAATTTGTGGAGTAAAATTCAAAAATCCTCTTATCGCTTCTGCAGGAACTTTTGCTTATGGCCAAAATTTTCGGGGTCTTTCTGATGTTGCTGCCTGGGGCGGAATTTGCTCTAAAGGTCTGACTTTTGAGCCAAGGGCTGGAAACAAGGGTGAGAGAAGCCTGGAAGTTGCCGGCGGAAATATGAATTCGATTGGGCTGCAAAATCCTGGAATCCCCTACTTTATCGAAAATCTTTTGCCTGGAATGATTGGTCTGGGGCCTGTTGTTATTGCAAACCTGGCTGGTAGTGATATTGAATCTTACGTAGAAGGGGCAAAACTTTTGGATAAAACTGAGTGTGATATGATTGAGTTGAATATCTCCTGTCCGAATATAAAAGCGGCTGGGCTTGCCTGGGGAATGAGTGCCGAGACTGCCTACTACTGTGTAAGTTCTGTCCGCAATGTTACTTCAAAACCTCTGATGGTAAAACTGAGTCCTAATGCTCCCGACAATCGGCCAATCGCCCTGGCCTGTATAAAAGCCGGTGCAGACGCAATCAGTTTAATCAATATGATTCATGGAGTTGCAATCGACATTGACAAGGGGAAGCCTTTTTTCAACAACGTGCATGCAGGCTATTCTGGTCCCGGTCTTAAACCTCTTGCCCTCCGAATTGTTTATGATGTAATAGAAGAAATCAACAAATTGCCACCGGAAGAACGAGTTCCAGTCATCGGAATTGGAGGAATTCAAAACTGGAAGGATGCTGTCGAATTTATCATGGCTGGTTGTAGTGCGATAGAAATTGGTCAAGCTAAATTTACTAATCCTAATGTCGCAATAGATGTACAAAATGGCTTAAAGGATTTTATGAAAAGTCATGGTTATCACAATCTGGCAGAAATGCGGGGAATTGCCCAGGTAAAACATCAAAATGACTTAGGTTCTGGTGATGAAAGAACTCATTACAAGGAATTAAAGGATATGATTTTGTCTTATCTGCCAGTTCTGCCGAATGCGTCGAAAAAAAAGTAGGCAGTGACATTAGCTGTGGAAAAGCCTCTAACGTTTTCCCAGTTGGATAATCCGCTGGTTTTCCGATCCTCGGAATTCCAGCATAAGATTTTTCTGTTCCAGGATAAAAGGACCGTCCACCAGGGTGTCAATGCAGGTCAACATTCTGTCGGTAAATTCTGTATGCTTGCGGCCGCCTTCCAGGAGGTCTTTTTCCAGGACGTAGCCGGTCCAGCACCAGATGTCTTTTTCGGGATATGTTGATTTTATGAGTTCCAAAAAAGGGGCTAAAACTTCCTGATTTTCTTCTTCAAAAGGTTCTCCACCCAACAGGGAAAATCCCTGGATATGGGAAGGTCTTAATGCTTCAATAATCTGCTTTTCGGTTTCTTTGGTGAATTCCTGACCGTAAGAAAAATCCCAGGTTGCTTCGTTAAAACAGCCGGGGCAACAGTTACGGCAGCCGCTCACAAAAAGCGATACCCGCACCCCAAGTCCATCTGCGACATCAAAATTTTTTATAGCACCATAATGCATAAAAGCCTACTAAAAAAACAGCACTTGCCGGGCAATTCCCCGACCTGCAAGGTAAATTTTCAACCTACGAGGTAAATCCTCATCCCAAGAAAATATCCTAGAGATGCAAAACCCTTTCTTTGATTTCCTGGGTTCGCCCCTGATTCCAATACTGAGTTCCAATATATCCGCAGGTTCGGCGGGCTACATTCATTTTTGTCTGATCGGTGTTTCCGCACTGAGGGCATTTCCACACCAATTTTCCATCACTATCTTCAACTACTTGAATTTCGCCAGTATAACCACAAACCTGGCAGCAATCAGATTTGGTGTTCAACTCTGCATACATAATATTATTGTAAATATGCTTGAGCAGAGCCAAAACAGCAGGGATATTCTGTTCCATATTTGGAACTTCAACATAAGACACTGCCCCTCCAGGGCTCAATTCCTGGAACTGAGATTCGAACGAAAGTTTTGTAAAAGCGTCCACCGGCTCGGTTACGTGTATATGGTAAGAATTTGTGATGTAGTTCTTATCAGTTACTCCAGGAATAATTCCGAAACGACGTTTCAGGCATTTTGCAAATTTGTAAGTTGTTGATTCAAGGGGAGTTCCGTACAAACTGAATGCGATTGTAGTTTCTTCCTTCCACTTTGCACAAGCCTGATTCATCTTCTTCATAATTTCCAGAGCAAAAGGGGTTGCTTCTGGATCGGTGTGAGGTTTTCCTGTCATATAGCGGACACATTCACAAAGTCCTGCATATCCCAAAGAAATTGTAGAATATCCGTTGAACAAAAGTTTGTCGATTTTTTCGCCTTTTTCCAGTCTGGCAAGAGCTCCGTTTTGCCAGAGGATTGGGGCAACATCGGATGGAGTTCCAAGTAAACGCTTGTGACGAGCCATAAGGGCACGGAAACAAATTTCAAGTCTTTCATCAAAAATCTGCCAGAATTTTTCTGTATCACGACCAGAAGAACAGGCAATATCAACAAGGTTCAGAGTTACAACTCCCTGGTTAAAACGCCCATAGAATTTTGGACGTCCGGTTTCATCACGATAAACTGTCAAAAAAGAACGGCAGCCCATACATGGATAGCAATTTCCTTCTTTGAGTTCAAACATCTTCTTTTCAGAAATATAATCCGGGACAAGGCGTTTTGCAGTACATTTTGCAGCAAGTTCAGTAAGATAATAATATTTTGAACCTTCTTCAATATTATCAGGCTCCAGAACGTAAATAAGTTTTGGGAAAGCCGGAGTTACCCAATAGCCGGCTTCATTTCTAACCCCCTTGTAACGCTGTTTCAAAACTTCTTCAATGATGAGGGCTAAATCAGCTTTTTCCTGTTCGTTGCGGGCTTCGTTCAAATACATAAAAACTGTTACAAAAGGACTCTGTCCGTTTGTCGTCATCAGTGTTACAACCTGATATTGAATTGTTTGAACGCCACGAGTAATTTCATCGGCAAGACGACGTTCAACAATCGTGTCAAACTGTTCTTTTGTGAAAACTACCCCAGTTTCTTCGACCGTCTGATTTAATTCCTTAATCAACTTTTTACGGCTAACATCAACAAATGGAGCAAGATGAGTAAGGGAAATTGACTGACCGCCGTATTGTGATGAAGCAACCTGGGCAATAATCTGAGTTGCAATATTGCAGGCTGTAGAAAAAGAATGAGGAGTGTCGATTTTTGTTCCACTGATGACAGTTCCGTTCTGCAGCATATCTTCCAGATTTACCAGATCGCAATTGTGCATATGCTGGGCAAAATAATCTGCGTCGTGGAAGTGAATAATTCCTTCGTTGTGAGCCTGGACAATATCATCATCCAAAAGAAAACGGCGGGTAATATCTTTAGAAACTTCGCCAGCCATATAATCACGCTGAACAGAAACAACAGTAGCATTTTTATTGGAATTTTCCTGCTTTACTTCCTCGTTGGCACATTCCAGCAAAGACAAAATTTGCTGGTCTGTAGAATTCTGCTTACGCATAAGGGCGTGTCGATAGCGGTATGTGATATAGACTCTGGCAATATGAAAAGCCCCAATACGCATCAATTCGGTTTCTACCAAGTCCTGAATTGCTTCAACATTCATTTCAACTTTGCTGGCATAGCAGGCATCTTTTACTTTTGACGAAACGGCCTGAATATAGGCATCGCTGATTCGGTCAGTTTCTGGTACGGCTGCATTTGCCTTTGTAATAGCGTTGATGATTTTTTGAACGTCGAAAATTGCTTCTTCGCCGTTGCGTTTGATGATTTTCATTTTTTCCACCTAGGAACATACATTATAAAATTTGTCAATAGTGTTTTAAAAGATTTTTGGAATTTAAAAACGCTATATCTAGTGTCCCGTTCGCCTTAGAATTTAGACTTTATTTATGATAAATTCAATAGGTATTCAGGTAGAATTTGATGAATTCGAGCGGAATTTTATTTTGTGATTCTCTAAGAATTACAATTTTTAGGTTCACTTTTACAAAGCAAGTACCTGTTCCAATG
Source organism: Treponemataceae bacterium (assembly GCA_963624615.1). GTDB lineage: Bacteria > Spirochaetota > Spirochaetia > Treponematales > Treponemataceae > Treponema_D. Next base: position 6,040 of record CAVFQN010000199.1, read on the forward strand.
ACAGACCTGTACACTCCTGAATCATCTCTGAAAGTGTCATATAGACCTTCCTCTCTTTTTGGGAGATTTTCAGGCGGTTTACCAATGCTACAAGTCTGTCAGTTAAGTCAGAATTCCGACTTCTGCCTGCTCAAATAACCAAAAAAACGCCTGAAGTTTTTGTGCCTTCATTTTAACATACTGTCACGCAAATTTTTTTCTGCAAAGCAAGCACCTGCTCCAGTGGCAAGCCTGTCGCTTTTGCAATTTGCTCAGGTAACAACTGCATATCAAGTAAGTTTTTCGCAGTTTCAAGGGCTTTTTTTTTGTTCCCCTTCTTCTCTTCCTTCTTCAAGCGCTTCTTCCCTGGTTATTCTTTCCATACGTTTTATCTCCTGTTCCCAAGTCATATATTCATGTTCCTTATAAACTCCGCGTTAGCGGCAGC
>CAVFQN010000200.1:0-2021 GCA_963624615.1 Treponemataceae bacterium
CCCTGGTGTGTCTGCACCAGGGATAGTAGTGGCTGCGAAGCAGTCCCGAGCGAAGCGAGTGGATGAGCCGCGCAAGACGGCGAACCACGAATAGCCCGGCCGGGCTGCGTAGCGCAGCGGAGCAGACCGGGGTGCCCATAAAAATAAACTGGCGAAACGTTCCCTACTCTTGACGCATCGACGCAAATGGGTCAACTTTTCTGTACATTTCCCGCAATTTCGGCTTTTCAATTTTTCCAGTCGCGTTACGAGGAACTGGCGCAAAAATAATTTTTCTAGGTCTTTTATATTTTGGCAATTCCATACAGAAAAGGTTTACGTCATCTTCAGTGCAAGTTACGCCAGGTTTCAATTCAATAATTGCAGCCGCAATTTCGCCAAGACGCTGGTCGGCAAGGCCAATAACAGCCACATCCTTAATCTGAGGCATTTTACTAAGAAAATCTTCTATTTGGACAGGGTAAAGATTTTCGCCACCAGTGATAATTACATCCTTTTTGCGGTCAACAAGGTAGATAAAACCATCAGAATCCTTCATAGCCATATCGCCAGTGTAGAGCCAGCCTTTATCGTCCAAAACTTCGGCAGTAGCTTCCGGATTTTTGTAATATTCGACCATGACGCCAGGCCCTTTTACAGCCAGTTCGCCGACATCCCCATCTTTTACATCATTACGCTTGTCATCAACAATACGAACTTCCCAGCCATAGCCCGGCACCCCAATTGCACCAATTTTGTTGTCGTGGCCGACACCCAAGTGGACACAACCAGGCCCAATAGATTCAGACAAACCGTAGTTGGTGTCATAATCATGATGAGGGAAATATTTTTTCCAGTCTTCAATCAGTTTTTTAGGAACAGGCTGAGCCCCAATGTGCATAAGCCGCCACTGGTCAAGTTTATAATTTTTGAGGGAAATATCCCCACGTTCAATTGCAACCAAAATATCCTGAGCCCAAGGAACAAGCAGCCAAACGATTGTACAATGCTCATCGCTCACAGCCTTAAGAATAGTATCAGGCTTAGTACCCCGCAAAAGGACCGCCTTTCCACCAGTAATCAAAGACCCCATCCAGTGCATTTTTGCCCCGGTGTGATAAAGAGGAGGAATACAGAGGAAAACATCATCTTTTGTCTGCCCATGGTGATTTTGCTCTACAGCAGCCGCATGCATCAAAGCCCTATGCTTGTGCAAAATAGCTTTTGGGAACCCCGTAGTTCCAGAACTAAAATAAACCGCCCCCAAATCATCATCAGAAATTTCGATATTAGGATTTTCTGACGAATAATTCATAACCGACATAACGTAACTTTCAGAAAAAGACGGCTGCAGACCTTCACCAACATAAATCAAAAGGCGGTGGGCCATAATTTTTTCGGAAATAGCTTCCAAACGACCAATAAATTCCGGTCCAAAGAAAAGCACATCAATATCAGCAAGATTTAAACAATATTCAATTTCGTCAGAAGCGTAGCGGAAATTCAGAGGAACAGCCAAAGCTCCGGTTTTCAAAATTCCAAAATAAATCGGAAGCCATTCCAGGCAGTTCATCATCAGGATTCCAACTTTATCGCCCTTACGAACGCCCCTTTCCATCAAAAAGTGAGCACAACGGTTGGCTTTTTCGTTAAAAATCCGCCAGCTGATTTCGCGACGGTAAGGCAAATTAGGTTCCGGTTGAGTAAGGTCAAATTCCTTCCAGGTAATGCGCCGGGTATCTCTAACTTCAGGATTTAATTCAACAAGAGCACAGTCGTTTCCAAACTGTTCAGCATTGCGCTCCAGGTATTTTGTGATAGGCATTTTCTCGTCCTTAAAAAATGATATAGATAAGCAAATTGTATTATATGCCTATTTTGAGAATGTTGAAAGGTTTATAATTGGATTATGGAAACCCTAAAAATTAAGGGCATCTCTAAAAATTGCAAATTTTAGAGGCTTCCTTAACTTTGAACCTTCAGCAATCTTTCGTGATAATTTTTCCACCACTCAAGTTCCTGTGCATTTGTAGTTGCTTCTG
>CAVFQN010000201.1:0-4438 GCA_963624615.1 Treponemataceae bacterium
GAATGGAGGTTGCCGGACCGCCCAAATCTCCACCCCCTTACTAAATCCCCGTTTTTCTGTTATATTCAACTCACTATGAATATGGAAGCTTTTATTCTTGGTTGTGGCGGTATGATGCCACTGCCTTATCGTCACCTTACTTCGGTTTTACTTCGTCGTGATGGAGATTTGTTTTTATTTGACGGTGGAGAAGGTACTCAAGTAAGCTTACGTAGATTAAATCTCAAATGGAAAAAAATATCTGCCATTTTTATTTCTCATACACATGCTGACCACATCACCGGCCTTCCAGGGCTTTTGATGCTGTCTGCCCAGGTCGATAGAACCGAGCCTTTGTACATTTACGGACCTCCAAAAATCAAAGAATATATTGAAACCAGTCGCCGGGTTCTGGATATGTACATAAATTATCCTATTGTTGTAAAAGAAATCACAGCCCCTTGTATTGTTCATTCAGGGCCAGATTTTTATGTCAGGGCTTTTCCTTTGGAACATACAAAAACTTGTGTTGGTTACACTCTCGAAGAAATGGATCGACCTGGTGAATTTAATCCCCAGAAAGCCCGCGAACTTAAAGTTCCGGTGGGGCCTCTCTGGTCCCAACTGCAAAATGGATTTGAAGTTCAAAATACTGATGGCGAAATTGTCAAACCTGAACAGGTTTTGGGAGAAAAAAGAAGCGGAAGAAAATTTTCTTTTGTAACCGATACTCTTTTCAAGCCTTCTATTATTGATGAGGTGCGTGGTTCAGACTTCCTGGTGTGTGAAGGAATGTTTGAAGATGCTTTAATTGATCAGGCAAAAGAAAAAAAACACATGACCGCAAAACAGGCAGCCACTATCGCAAAAGAAGCTGATGTCAAACGAATGGTTCTGATTCATTACAGCCCACGTTACACTGATAAGGAATTGCAGATTCTTTTGGAAGAAGCCAAGTCTGTCTGGCCAAAAGCTGAACTTTCAAAAGACCGTATGCACATAGAAATTCCTTATGTTGATTAAATTTCTAAAAACTCAAGTAAAATGATTGAACTGGAAGCTTTTTCAAAATCTTATTCATCAAAATATTCATCTAAAAAAGATGATTTCTCTGTCAAAAATATTTCTCTGAAAGTGCCAAAAGGGACAATCACAGGTCTTATTGGCCCAAATGGGTCCGGCAAAACTACGATAATGAAAGCTATTTGCGGTTTTCATTATCCGACCAGCGGGAAAATTATTCTGACAGGGGAGGCTGGTGAAGGGGAAAAACAATCAAACGCTGCTGAGGGAAATCTGTCTGAGAAAAATCTGTCCGAGAAAGGTCTGTCTGAGAAAACCAGGTCAGCATACGCCGAATCGATGGTTGACCTTACCGAAAATCCCGAAAAAGCTATGAATTTAGTCGGCTATGTCCCAGAACTCCCGGCCCTTCCCCCCGAAATGCCAGTTTCCACATTTCTAAATTATGCAGCCGCCTGCCACGGACTTTCCCCAGACCAGGCCGAAAAATCCCTGGAAAAAGTAACAAAACAGTGTTCTCTGGAAAAATTTCTTCAAAAAAAAATCAAAAGTTTGTCAAAAGGACAAAAACAGAGGGTTTCTTTTGCCCAGGCCCTGATTTACGATCCGCCAAACCTGATTTTAGACGAGCCGATCAGCGGACTAGATCCTGCCCAAATCATTCAGATGCGAAATCTCATTCAGGAACTTTCCAAAAACAAGGCAATTTTGATGTCTACCCATATTTTGCAGGAAATTTATTCTCTTTGTTCAAATCTTTATATTTTGAACGAAGGGCAGCTTGTAGCCCAGGGAAGCGAAGAAGAAATCATAAAACAAAATAAAGTAAAAAGTCTGGAAGAGGCTTTTATCAAATTAACGTCAACGAGCGATGAATAATGCAAAATCACCAAAATATCAAAAAAGCTTTTTTTAAATACAATCTTCTCAACAATCTGAAAGGGCCGGCTTTTTACGTTGTTGCGGTAATTTTTACGCTTTTTCTTGCCGGAAATTATTATATCCGCCAGCAGTTTTTTACAGGAAATGGCACCAGCGATCTGCTTTTGTTTTTTTCGGCAATTCCTTACATCAGTATAATTGCCCTGCCAGCCCTTTGCTACAAACATTCTTTTTCGATTTATGATGATTTTATCCCCCTGTCAAAACTGGAAAAAATCACCATGACATTTTTCACTCGCTTAGTTCTTTTTGCAATTCTCTGCATTTTGCAACTCCCCGCAACACTTTTTGTAAATCTTTACGGCTCAATTGACCCCGGCCAGCTTTTTACATCATTTATCTGCCTTTTATTTTATGGGGCAGCGGTAATTTCTGTCTGTACCTTTATAGAAAAACTGATTAATAACCGGGTTTTAGTCTTTGTGATTTCGGCCCTGCTTCTGGCCATTTTCAATTCCGCCCACCTCTTTGCCCTTTACGTAAATCTGCCTGTATTTTTAGTCACCTTGTGCAAAGAACTGAGTTTTGCCTGGCATTTTGATGCAGCCGGCAAGGGCATTTTGGACACCCGCGATATTTTCTGGTTTTGCGGCTCAACTTTGCTTTTTATTTTTCTTGCAGATTTTACCGCCGGAAAAAAAGCCGGACAGAAAATTCAAAAACCTAAAGCTTTAGTTTTTTCTGCAAAAATTCTCTTTTCCCTTTTGATTATGCTGAATTCAAACCGCTATTACACAAGGCTGGATTTTTCTCAGAACAAGACATATTCACTATCATCATATACAAAAAATCTTTTAAAAACTTTGGATCAAAATCAAACTGTAAAAATTACTTATTACAGGTCATCCGCTCTTTCAAAACTTTATCCTCAAATCCGCGATGTAAGTGATTTTCTTTCGGAATATGCAGGCCAAAACAAAAAAATCAGCCTTTTAATCAAAGATCCTGATAAAGATTCTTCTGTAAAAACTTTGCTGCAAAATTATGATATTCAATCCCAGCAAATGAGAATTGCGACAAATACTTCTACAGAATATGTAAATGTTTATTCGGCAATTGTCATAGAATATCAGGGAAATGCGGAAACAATTCCTTTTACCATGACTGCAAATACTTTGGAATATGATTTGGACGGCAGGCTCAGACATCTGATTACAGGCCAAAGTCGAAATGTAAATATTATTATTGGAAACGGACTTTCTTTGGACCAGGATTATTCATATTTACTTCCATGGCTGAATTCCCAGGGATTTATCTGTAATCCTCTGAATCCGGTAGATAAAGATTTTGCAAATAAAATTTCTGCATCTCAGGGGCCGCTTCTTGTGATTGGTGATAGCCAGATTAATATTGAAGCCGCCATTGCGATTGAAAATTATCTTCTTTCAAATAAAGGAAATGGATTTTTTGCCCTCAGCCCTTATTCTGCAAATATTTCTGATAACTGGTATATTACCCAAAATTCGCGGACAAATTTAGTTGAAATGCTTGAGAACTGGGGGGTAGGATTTTCACCAAAAATTGCAGGCGATATTTCAAATGCAAGAATTACAATGTACAGCGAAGACCAGAGCCAGACCCAGGTTATAAATTATCCCCTCTGGATAAATATTTTACAGCAGTCAAACTCAAAAACTGGCGTCACACTTTTCTGGCCGACACCTCTTGAATTGAGCAAAAACGCAAGTCCATATTTATATTCTTCTCCAATGAGTTTTTCTTACGAAATTGATAAAAATTCCCCGGATAAACTGATAGAAACAAATCCTTTTGTTCTGGATACGGTAAATACTTCTGATTTGGAAAAATCCACCCAGATTCTGGCAGCAGAAATTACCGGCCCGCTGACGGGACTTTACAATCTTGCAGCCTGCCAGAAATCCCACATCATAGTTATTCCAGACCAGTATTTTGTAAATTCCCTTATGACCGGTTATATTGGTGGAGATTATGGTGATTATCGTAATTTTGAGTTTTTGACCACATCTTTACTGAAACTTAATGGCGAAAATGATCTGGCAGAATTAAACAGCCGGGCTTCAAGAGATTCTTCTTTGTATAAAGTGACAGACCTGCTGCAGTTCGCAAAATTGCAGATGATTACAATTCTCTGTCTTTTTATCATAATTCCGCTTTTTATAATTGCAGGAGGGATAATTTTTAATGTCAGCAAAAAAAAGTAAAATCCTGTCAAAAAAAAATCTGTCAAAAAAAATCCTCTACCTGGCAGACTTGCTTCTGGCCATTTTGTTTGCCTTTTCATTTGTAAAGACCTGCAAAAACGATAAAAGGGAAGCTGTAAAAACTGCCCTTGTAAATCCGAAATATCAGACCACCATATCAAAAATCGAAATTTACCAGGGGGAAAGGGATAATCTTGAAAAAAAACAGAACCAGGGCGACTGCAATTTTATCTCTTTGGAAAAAAATGGTGATTATTGGACTATATCTCAAAAAAATAATCCATATTCTCTGCCGGCAGACTGTCAAAGGG
>CAVFQN010000202.1:0-5957 GCA_963624615.1 Treponemataceae bacterium
AGCCGGCTCTGCCGAGGAGGCCGAGCGTTAGCGAGCCGCGGAAGGCGACTGGGTGTGGCGTCTTTATATGGAAGAGCATGGACTTTCGTAACCTGGTAAAGGCACCCCAAAAGTTTTATGGGAGTTGTTTTGCCACTCTCCCGAAAATTCGCTAAACTATCCTGGTGAATCGAATTATTGTTGGAAATATTATTTGTCTTGCCGGCTCGGCTGTTATGGTTCTTGTGGGATTTTTGAAGGGGCGGAAAAAAATTCTTGCCAGTCAGTGCATTCAGTATCTGATTTTGGGGAGTGGAAATCTGGTTCTGGGGGGAATTAGTGGGGCAATTGCTGATGGTGTCAGCATTGTCCGCAATCTTCTTTCGCTCAAAATTGAATTTAACTGGCTTTTAAAAGTGCTTTTTATAGGTCTGCAAGTTGCCTTGACCGCAATTTTTAATAATGCCGGCTTTATAGGCTGGCTGCCTCCCCTAGCCGCCTGCATTTTTACCTGGTGTGTGGACACAAAAAACGAAATTCTTTTGAAACTGCTGATAATTCTGGCCCAGGTTATGTGGGCTATTTATGATTTGTATTTTAAGAATTTTTCGACCATGGCTTTTGACCTTGCAACAATCGGTTCCAATATAGTGGGAATTTTTATGATTGTAAAAGCTAAAAAAAAGGAAAACTCTCTTTCGTAAACATTTGCCCCGGAAGGTAAAGGCGGGCGGAGCGTGTAGCAGTTTAGCCACCGCAGGCGGAGACTGGAGAACCAGGAAAATTCCTGGCAGGCTGGAAAATTGGCAGTCAACTGGGGATTTTTGCAGGTCACCACAGGCAGGCAGGCTCCGCCGAGGAGGCCGAGCGTTAGCGAGCTGCGGAAGGCGACTAGGTGGCTGGATTTCCCCAAAAATTCTAATATTTTCCCCTCCTTGCAAAGAAATTTGTCCGTCATTATCCTTATAAGTATGAATTATATTTACAATAACAAAGAAGAAATGGATAAATTGCTGGAGCGTTTTTGTCGCTATGTAAAAATCTGGTCGGAAAGTGACGGTAAAGCTGCTGATCAGGGAATTTTTCCTTCTACGGAAAGGCAGTGGGATTTTGCAAAGGTTCTGGTAAAGGAATTGAGGAACCTGGGGACTCGAAATGTTTATCTGACTGATAACTGTTATGTTGTCGGAAAAATTGATTCAAATATTGTGGACGCGGAGGAACGTAAAAAATATCCTTCGATTTTGCTTATGGCTCATATGGATACTGTGGATGAGGTAAGCGGAAAAGACGTTCACCCGGTAATTTCTATGCCTTCTGCAAAGGAATCTCCGACCGGCCAGGAGGATACAATCATAAAAACTGATGGGAAAACTTTGCTGGGGGCGGATGATAAGGCCGGAGTGGCTGCAATTATGACGGCGGTGGAATATCTGATGAATCATTATGAAAGTCTGCCCCACGGTCCGATTGAAGTTATGTTTTCGCCTGATGAGGAAACCGGCCACGGTATGGATAAAGTTCCTCTAAATATCATCAAATCTAAATGTGCTTATACGGTGGATGGCGGAGATGAGGGGGAACTCGAGGCGGAATGTTTTAATGCCTGGGCTGCCACTGTTAAATTTACCGGCAAGGCTTGTCACACTGGAGATGCTAAGGCTGGTGGTATGGTGAATGCTGTGTCTCTGGCTGGGGATTTTGTTTCAAGGCTTCCGCGGGATATGGCTCCGGAAACGACTGATGGTTACCAGGGCTTTATTGCTCCTATGGAAATTTCGGGGACTATTGAATCGGCCCAGGTGAATTTGCTTTTGCGGGCTTTTACAATGGAAGAAATTGAAAAGGAGAAAGAGATTATCAGGAGGGTGGCTGGAGAAGTGGTTGATTTTGACACCAAGACGGCGGATTTGAACACCGGGGCTGGGAAATTTGACACCCAGGGGGTGGATTTGAACACCCAGGGGGTGGAACAACTTGCCGGGGCGGAAAAAAATCACACCCAAGGGAGCGGCTCCGTTGAAATCAACTTTAAACAACAATATCTGAATATGAAAGAAAACCTGGACAAAAATCCTGATGTTGTGGCTCGGCTCGAAAAAGCCTACCAGGCGGCCGGCGTCCAGATTCGCCACAAGGCTATCCGAGGGGGAACTGATGGTTCTCGCCTTACGGAACTTGGCATTCCAACTCCAAACATTTTCACCGGTGCCCACGATTTTCATTCAAGAAATGAATGGTGTTCTCTAAACCAAATGTCAAAAGCTGCCGATGTTTTAATTAATCTTTTGACTCTGAAAGATTAAAGAAAATAGCAGACTTCCGCATGGCTATATTAGCCTAAAAAACTGGGATTTCTGATATGGGACAGATTTATGCACGAATACGTAATTGAGGGTGGGTATCCAATTCAGGGGACAGTTACAGCCAGCGGCAACAAAAACGCCGCTTTGCCTTGTTTGACAGCGACACTTTTAACAAATGAACCAGTAATCCTCCATAACATTCCTGAAATCCAGGATACAAATGTTATGATTGAAATTTTGAAATCTTTGGGGGCTAGCGTTGAAAAAATCAGTAAAAATAACTGGAAAATTCAATGCAAAGACCTGAAATCTTCTGAGCTTCCCCGCGAAATGACCAAAAAAGTGCGAGGCTCAATCGTTTTTGCAGGTCCTCTTCTGGCTAGAACTGGAAAATGCGAGATGATGCCTCCTGGAGGTGATGTAATCGGTCGGCGACGTGTAGACACCCACTTTCTGGCCCTTGAACAACTGGGAGCAAATATAGCTGTAAACGGCCACTTTGCCTTTTCTGCAAACAAACTTGTCGGGGCGGACATTTTTCTGGACGAAGCTTCAGTAACCGCTACCGAAAACGCAGTTATGGCAGCTTCCCTTGCAGAAGGTACAACCTGCATTAAAAATGCGGCAAGCGAACCTCATATCCAGGATTTGTGTAATATGCTCAATTCGATGGGGGCAAAAATCTCGGGCGTGGGCAGCAATATTCTGAAAATTGAAGGGGTAAAAAAACTTCACGGCACAGAATTCACGATTGGCCCCGATTATATCGAAATTGGTTCTTATATAGGAATGGCAGCAGCCACCCACGGCAAAATTACGATTAAAGGTATTCGATCTGAAGAGATGAGGCCGCTAAAGTACAGTTTTGCAAAGTTGGGGATTTCCTGGCGGATTGATGGCGACCAGCTGACGGTTCCAAACACCCAGGAATTAAAAGTTAATAATGATTTAGGAAATGCAATTCCGAAAATTGATGATATGCCTTGGCCGGGATTCCCTGCAGATTTGACTTCGATTATGACTGTAGTTGCAACCCAGGTTGAAGGCACAGTCTTGATTTTTGAAAAAATGTTTGAAAGCCGAATGTTTTTTGTTGATAAGCTGATTTCCATGGGGGCAAAAATTACTTTGTGCGACCCTCACCGGGCAGTCGTTTGCGGGCCTTGTATGCTGCATGGCGACCACCTTGTTTCACCTGATATTCGTGCCGGTATGGCAATGGTGATTGCGGCTATGTGTGCCCACGGAAAAAGCCGAATCAGCAATGTCTATCAGATTGAAAGAGGATATGAAGATTTAGTCGGTCGTCTGCAAAAATTGGGTGCCCATATTGAAAGGGTTGAGGTGGAATAAGCCTGGAATCAACCTGAAATCAGCCTCCGCGACGGTGATTTCTGAAAAAGCCCGAAAATGTTTTTTAGAAATGTCCAGAAATGCCCTAAACTAAAACCAAGCCTTTGTTGTGTAAAATCTGCAATTCTCTTTGAAGTTTTGCAGATTTTTTTATTTTTTCCATAGCATCCAGCCTTTTTTGACTTTCACTTTCGGGTTTTAAGTCCTGTAAAATTTTGATTAATCCGCACGAAAGTGTAAGGTCAAATTCTTCCTGAAAATACAGCCAGGTCCAGTGTTTTTTTATTTCAAATTCTGATGATAAGTCGCCTTCTGCCTTATTCTGGCTCACCACTTGCGGAACAGAAGCCAGCCAGTAAATTTCCTTACCGTCAGTAAAATCACAAGTTTTTGAATTTTTATCTTCATATTTTTGAATAATTTTTTCCATAAAGTCTTTTGGGATTGTAGGATTTGGAAGAGGAAAATCAAACCATTTTTGAACTTTCATCTCCAGCTTTTGTCCATGCATCCAGGCTGATAAAGCATTGGCCAGGGGAAGCCCGAATTTATCAAATTTTTCTTCCCCTTTGAAATGCAAATTATTGTCTGCAAAAATAGATTTCCCACTTTTTGGGATTATCGGATTGAGGTCGGGGCATTTTCCTTGCTGCCATTCATAAAAAACCTGGGAATTGCGGGTCAAAACAAATTTATGCCAGAAGGAAGAATCCAAAAGTCCTGCCTCAAAAAATTGCCGCAAAGTTTCCATAGAGTTAATGATTGATTGCGGAGTGTCATTCCAAAATCCATAAATCATATAAGCATGAACCAAAATCCCGGCTTCTTTAAAAGCTGCACAAGCATCTACAATGGACTCAACATCAACCCCTTTGTTTATGTTTTTTAAACCGTCCCCTGTTGCAACTTCCAGCCCGGCAGACGCCCCACCAAATCCACAATAAGAAAGCAGGGCTGCAAAATCCTTGGTAAAGGCTTTTTCAAAACGAACATTTCCCCAGTAGTAAAGAGGATTTCCATTTTTCGCATTCAAAATAGCAAATTCTTTTAAAAATTTTGGAGGAAGAGCTTCGTCCACAAAATGGATTCCATAAATTCCTTTTTCCCTGGCAGTTTTGAGTAAACCATCATACAAATTTTTGACATCCACAGGCCGATAACCGCAAACATAATCCAACTGGGTATCGCAAAAAGCACATTTGTGCCAGTAGCAGCCGTGGGCCAGATAGGCTTTTATCCAGGCACCATCATTCCAAAGTCGGTGCATTGGATTTTCATCATCACAAACCCGAGGATAGCGGGAAAAATCAATATCAGAATAATCAGGGATAATTTGGGCGGTAATTTCGGATTCATATTTTTCCACCTCTTTATTTTGAAAAAGCGGCTCGATAATTTTTTCATCAGAAAACTGGCGGAGTTTATAAAGGGGGATTTTATCAGCAAAAATCTGATTTCCACCAAAAACAGGACTTTCATCACCAGAAGCAGGTCCAGAATCCATCATCTTAAACAATTCTCTATAAGAACCATATCCCCTATCATAAGAAATAGCGTCAATATATTTTGCAAGAGCTAGATCGCAGGCATCCCGCAGTTCTGTATTCACAAAACCACCACCAATTGCAATATAAGTTCTTTTTCCAAAATGCTGTTTAAAATAACGGGCGGTATAAAGGGCTGGCAAAAAAGTTCCAGCAAAGGGAATTGAAATACAAAGTAAATCAGGAGGAGGATTTTTATCAAAAAATTTTTCCAGGACTGGCTGATAAAAATGCTGCATTATCGGAGAATCCAGATTTTTTTCAATTTGAGAAAAATCCCTGTCATCAACTGTAAGACTTTCCGCATAGCGAATAAGGGAAAATTCCGGATCAAAAACTGAAGTTATGTAATCAGCTAAATCTGCAAGAGCATAGGAAGAGAGAAAACGAACGTCGTCAACGGTGGGCTCGTGGTTTAAGCTGGCAAGAAAATTTTCCATGCGGGCACCTCGAGGGGCAAAGGGCGAAAACAAAAACTGGTGCTCTTTTTCGCGACCTTTTCCGCAAAGAATCAAAAGAATATCATCAATCCAATTTATCCAGTTATTTTTTGTGCTGATATAACGACGGATATTAAAAGCTGTATTTTCATCTCCATTTTGCAAAGCCTGACCAGCCATTTTTTCGGCATTTTTTTGGGAAAGGGTAAAAAGTTTTGTCAGTCCCTCTTTTGAAAAAATTGAATAAACAAGTTCAATACTCAAATCATACCAGTGGCAATCATGGCCTAAAGTTTTAAAAAAGGCTGTAAGATAAGCTCCGGAAGGATATGGAG
>CAVFQN010000203.1:0-11272 GCA_963624615.1 Treponemataceae bacterium
CCGCAGGCGGAGAACTGGGACGTTTTTGACGGGGCGAAAAATCAGGCACCGGGGGCGGGCGAAGCCCGCCCCCAGAGAACTAAGCCAAATTCAGTATGGCAAAAAGCCCTTTCGCCGAGGACGATGAGCGTTAGCGAAGGGCGGAAGGCTTGTCGGAACGAAAATTTTGCTAAAATTCCCACCAATTGACACACCACCGGCCCCATGGTATAACAGATATATACCTATAAACTTAATAGGTAAAACATTTTTGGGGGCAAATTTATGTCAAAAATTTACACTTCTATCGATCAATTGATTGGTCACACTCCGCTGCTGGAGCTTACTCACATCGAAAAGGAATATGGTCTTAAGGCAAAAATCCTAGCAAAGTTGGAATATTTTAATCCGGCTGGAAGTGTAAAAGATCGTATCGCCAAAAATATGATTGATCAGGCCGAAAAGTCTGGAAAATTGAAGCCTGGTGCTACGATTATCGAGCCGACTTCTGGAAATACTGGAATTGGGCTTGCCTCTGTGGCTGCTGCCCGTGGCTATAAAATTGTGATTGTTATGCCGGAAACTATGTCTGTTGAGCGTCGGCAGATTATGAAGGGTTATGGTGCGGAAGTTGTTTTAACTGAAGGTTCAAAGGGGATGAAGGGGGCTATCGACAAGGCTGATGAACTGGCAAAGAAAATCCCTGGCTCCTGGATTGCCGGTCAATTTGTGAATCCTGATAATCCTGCTACTCACGTTGCAACGACTGGGCCTGAGATTTGGGAGGATACTGACGGTAAGGTTGATTATTTTGTTGCTGGGGTTGGAACTGGCGGTACAATCACCGGAATTGGGAAATATCTTAAATCTAAAAATCCTGGAGTAAAAATTGTTGCGGTTGAACCTGCCACTTCCCCAGTTCTTTCTAAGGGAACTGGTGGTGCCCATAAAATCCAGGGGATTGGGGCTGGTTTTGTGCCGGAAGTTCTGGATATCAAGGTTTACGATGAAGTTATCGCGGTAGAAAATGAGGATGCTTTTGAATTTGGAAAGTTGACTGGTCATAAGGAAGGTTTTTTGGTCGGAATTTCGTCTGGGGCGGCTATAAAGGCGGCTATTGATGTGGCTAAACGACCGGAAAGTGATGGCAAAACTATTGTTGTGCTTTTGCCGGATAATGGTGATAAATATCTTTCTACCCCGCTTTTTAATGATGATTAAAAGACGTTTTTTTTAGTGCATCTCTAAAAATTCTTTAAGGCTCCGGAAATGAAAATTTTCGGAGTTTTTTTTATTTTTTTAAAATTTTTTATGTTTCTATTGACAGAAACAAAACTTAAGTGTATATCTGTTACTACAAATAGAAACAGAGCTTTGTAAAATCAAATCTCTTTAATAAGGAGTTTTTATGAAAAAAATAATCACTATTACTTTGGCCGCAGTTCTCTGTCTTTCGTCGGTTTTTGCTGCTAAAAAAACAAAATCTAAAAAAATTAAAATTGGAATTGCAAAAATTACCCAGCACGTCGCCCTTGACGATGTTGAACGTGGCGTTATGGATGCTATCAGCGATGCAGGTTTCAAGGTGTCTTATGATTTGCAAAATGCCAACGGCGATGTAAACACTGCAAACCAGATTGCAAATCAATTCAAAGATGAAAAAGTTGATGTTGCTGTCGGAATTGCCACTCCAATCGCTATTGCCCTGGCAAATACTCTCAAAACGACGCCGGTAGTTTTTGGAACTGTAACGGATCCTCTTGGTGCCGGTCTTGTAACGACTTTGGATCATGGTCAGGGAAATGTAACTGGTATGTCTGATGAATTGCCTTCCAACGAGCATATCAAATTATTCAAGGAAATCGCAGAAATTAAGACTCTGGGCTATATCTACACTGCCAGCGAAGATAATTCTGTTTCGGCCTTAAATCTTGTGGAAAAAGGCTGCCAGGAAGCTGGATTGAAATTGGTTGTTCAGTCTATTTCAAATTCTTCGGAAGTAAAGCAGGCGGCCGAAGCAATTGTTGACAGGGTTGACGGAATTTATCTTTCCACTGATAATACGGTTTTTTCTGCCCTGCCAAGTTTGGTTTCGGTTTTCAACAAGGCCAAAAAGCCGATTTTTTCTGGTGATGTTACCGGGGCAAAAGATGGAGGATGTTTTATGGCTTCCGGCTTCAATTATTACAAGGCTGGTTATGCGACTGGCCAGATGGTTGTAGAAATCTTAAATGGCAAAAAGCCTGCCGAAATCCCAGTTCGTTTTATGACAAAGCCGGAGGATTCTGACCTTTTGTTTGACCTGGACGCTGCCAAAAACTGTGGAATCACAATTCCAAAAAAATATCTGGACCAGGCAACCTACATCATCGAAAACGGAAAACTCCGGGAAGGAAAATAGTCATGATTGAAACAATTCTGATAGAAGGTTTGATATACGGCATTATGGTTCTGGGGCTTTTCGTAAGCTACCGAACCTTGAACTTTTGCGATATGACCGTAGACGGTGCATTTCCCCTGGGAGGCTGCATTTTAGCTGCCTGCCTGACAAAGGGTTTAACGCCAGTTGCCGGAATTTTTATTGCATTTGCAGGGGGGTGTCTGGCCGGCTTAATCACAACTTTGCTTTACACAAAACTTCGCGTCCCAGACCTTTTAGCAGGAATTTTGATGATGACAATGCTCTATTCAGTAAACCTCAGGATTATGTCCAACAGGGCAAACATTTCTTTTCTCCGCCTGGAAACGACTTTTTCTAAAATCACGAATTATTTTGAAGGACATTTTCAGGCTATTTCTTCCGAAACAGGGATTTTGATTTTCCTGGTTATTTTTATCATCCTTCTGAAAGCACTTTTGGACTTGTTTTTCCACACTGATTTGGGGTTGACTATGGGGGCTCTTGGAGCAAACGAGCAGATGATAATTTCGCAGGGGGTTAATCCTCAGATTGTCCGCGGAATTGGGATTTGTTTTGCTGATGGTCTTGCAGCCCTTTCAGGAGCCTTTGCTTCCATGTACAACGGTTTTGCTGATGTTGGAAGTGGTTCCGGAGTAATTGTGAGCGGATTGGCTTCTCTGATGCTTGGTGAATTTATCATCAAATCGAATAAAATCGGAATGCAAACTTTGCGGGTTTTGATCGGTTCGATAATTTACCGGGCTTTAATGGTGATTGCAAGACGGTACGGCCATTACATCCATCTTACAGCTAATGATTTAAAACTCATCACTGGACTTTTAATCATCATTTGTCTGATGATTGCGAATTTTAAGGGGAAAGGGGATTTTTCAAAACATCTAAAACGCCCTGGCTTTACAAAATAAAAAAGAGGCAAAAAAATGATTAGACTGGAAAATATTGGAATTACTTTTAATGCCGGCACTCCGGACGAAAATCAGGCCCTCAAAAATATTAATTTGGATATTAATCAAGGGGATTTTATTACGGTCATAGGTTCAAACGGAGCAGGAAAATCAACTCTCTACAATATAATTGCGGGGACTTTGCAACCGACAAAAGGGAAGATTTTTTTGACGATGGAAGATTCATCTCGCGAAATCGACATCACAAATATTCCAGAATACAAACGAGCTGCCTACATTGGTCGTATTTTCCAAAATCCTCTTTTGGGAACCGCCGGAAAAATGTCTCTGCAGGATAATATGACAATTTGCAGTAAAAAAGGCTGGAAAGGTTTAAAAATCAGCCTGAACAAAAAGAAACGCCAGGAATTTATTGAAGCCCTCAAACAACTGAATATGGGCCTGGAAAACCGCCTGGATGACAACGTGGAACAACTTTCTGGTGGCCAACGCCAGGCTCTGACCCTGCTCATGGCAGTTCTTTCAAAACCTGCAATCCTCCTTTTGGACGAACACACCGCCGCCCTGGACCCGACAAACGCCGCCCTGATTATGCAATTGACGCGGAAATTTGCAAAAGACTACAATCTCACAGTTATGATGATAACCCACAATATGCAGCAAGCCCTGGATTACGGCAACCGCCTTTTGATGATGGACGACGGCGAAATAATTTTTGATGTCAATGGCGAAGAAAAGGAAAATCTGACCCTCGACGATTTGTCCCAGCGTTTCAAGGAGATTAAAAAATATTCTATGACAAATGACCAGATTGTTTTACAGTAAAGGTTATTTCGGGAAAGGTCATCTCACTTCCAAATTTTGCAATTCTGCAAATTTGGAGTTACAATCTACTTTATGAAATATGTCCTTTTTGCACTTTTAGCGATTGCTGCAATCTTTGTTTTGTGGCTTGTGATTGCACTTTTATGTTGGATTATCCTTTTGCTAATCAGTTTTACTGTGCCTATGAACAAGGTTTATGATAAACCTTCCAAATTTTATTATAAACTTTTTAATATTGGTTATTGGCTCATCTGTAAACATGGGAGGGTAAAATATCACACAAGCGGAACTGAAAAAATTCCTTATGGCAAGGGACGTTTTCTTTTTGTTTCAAATCACCGTTCAAAATTTGATAACATGGTTCATTCTTTAACTATGATAAAAGAACCTTTGGCTTTTATTTCAAAAACTGCCAATTTTAAAATTCCACTTGGCAAGCATTATATGCAGAGAAGCTGCTATATTTCGGTTGATCAAAAAAGTGTAAAAAGCGGATTGAATGGAGTTTTGCGAGCAATCAGTTTGATAAAATCCGGGGTAACTTCCATCGCTGTTTTCCCGGAAGGAACGCGCAGTAAAGATGCATCGCTTTTGGAATTCAAGCCAGGCTGTTTTAAGATTGCAGAAAAAACAAAATGTCCGATTGTAGTGGGCGTAACTCAGGGAACTGAAAGGATTCATAAAAACTGGCCTTGGAAAAGGACTCAGGTTTATTTTGATATTATTGATGTGATTTATCCTGAACAATACGAAGATAAAACTACAGTAGAACTTAGCGATTATATTCATAATGAAATGAAAGATTATCTGGCAAATAATCCGAAATAAAAAAAATCAACTGAAAGGAGAGCTGACTTATGATCTACATTTTGTACAACTTACTCGCCAACAACAATACTGGCGACAGTGCATCGGAAGATGTAAAAGGAATTCTTTCTGGCAAAGAATTCACCGTAAAAGACATTGCAAGAGAAGGAAATCTGACACAATATTTCAGGCCTCTTGCCGATGGCGATTCCATAATTATCGTTGGTGGCGATGGAACTTTAAACTTTGTCATCAACTGTTTTTATGGCAAAGTAAAATGGGACAACATCTACTACTATCCTGCTGGAAGTGGAAATGATTTTGCCCGCGATGTAAAAGATGGCAAAAAAATCCTGAACTTTTTAATTCCAATGAAAGATTACGTAAGACATCTGCCAACTGTTTATGTAAATGGCATGGAAAAAAAGTTTATCAACGGAATTGGCTATGGAATTGACGGTTATTGTTGTGAAGTTGGTGATGAACTGAGAGCAACTTCTACCGATTCTATCAACTATTCTGCAATTGCCATTAAAGGTTTATTGGGAAAATTCAAGCCTTGCAACGGAACTGTGGCAGTCGATGGAGTTGAAAAGCGATTCAACAAAATCTGGCTGGCTCCAACTATGATTGGAAGATTTTATGGTGGCGGAATGATGATAGCCCCTCATCAGGACAGATTTAACGAAGAACATACAGTTTCCCTGGTGGTTTTGCACGGTGGTGGGGGAATTGGCACTTTAATAAAATTTCCTAAGGTTTTTGAAGGAACCCACCTGAAATTCAAGAAAAATTTTGCCTGCCTGACAGGTCATGAAATTACTGTTGAATTTGAAGAACCAAAAACCTTGCAAATTGACGGTGAAACGGTAAAAAATGTAAGTACCTACACTGTAAAGTATGAGTAAAAGAGGATAAGAGCCCGACAATGTATCCGACATTCTGGGGCTTCCCTGGGATGTTTGACTTTTCGTCATCGCGGACCTTACCGGAAGTTTCAGCCTCGTTCTCCCGGACTTGTTTTGGGATTTCTTGAGACGCTGAAACAAAATCCTATTCCGGCATACCCAAATAATAGCCCTGAAAAAGGTCAATATCGCTATTGAAAAGATAGTCAAACTCTTTTTGAGTTTCGATTCCTTCGGCTAGAACCAGGCGGTTTTGGGAATGGAAAAGTTTTAGGATTTTGTTCAGATTTTTTTGTTTTGCCGGCTTTTTATCAATTTCGGAAATTAAGGAACGGTCAATTTTGATAATTTTGGGATTATAAAAATCGACAGCACCAAGTCCGCTGTAGCCAGAACCAAAATCATCGAGAGCAAAGTCCATGTCGTATTCCTGGGCCTGGCGTTTTTTATTTTCCCAGACAACTGGCTCCGCTGACATATATTCAAGAATTTCTATGACGATTGGATTTTCGTTTTGCCCGATATTCTCGGCGTATTCTTTGGATTCCAGGGGCGAAAAACATTCTGATGGAAAAGAATTGATATGAAGATTTACGTTTTTGGGAAAATTTCGTTGGCGGAAGGCCAGCATTGCTCCAAAAAATGTCGCTAATTCCATTTCGTGGAGGGCGTTTTTTTTGAGACGAAATTGGATTAATTCAGAAACAGTCATTTCAAAAGGCCGCATTAAGGCTTCGTAGGCGTTGACTTTCAGGTTTCGATTGAAAATCGGCTGAAAAACAAAGTTGACGTCGAATGATGATAAGGCTTGTCTTGTCTGGTCGCATACTTTTAATGCGGAAAAATCTATCATATCTGCAAGTTAAAGTGAAAAAAGATAAGTTTTTGTAAGTGTTCTAAAATTGTAAAGGTGAAAGAAAAATCTGTCAACATAAGGGCATCTCTAAAAATTGCAATTTTTAGAGGCTCCCATAACAAAATTTTAGCCTAAAAATTAATTGACAAATTTTTGGGAAATTAAATAATGTTAGGAAACTAAGTAACTACTTAGGAAACTAAGTGTTTAGTGGTGGAGCGGTAGGCTATGGAGCACCTGCGAAGGCAGTTTCAACTGCCGAAGCAGAAGCCCGGAGGCACGCAATTTGCGTGCCGAGGACTTTGAGGGTTACCGAAGTGCGGAACAGCCGCCCCGAAGCGTAGCGAGGGCGAAGCCCGAACGAAGCGGAGGGGACCGCCCAAAATATCCTGAAAAAAAGGAGGCTGAACTTGGACGACGAAGAAGATTTTCCGGTGGGGAGAATTACGGGCTTTCTTTCTAATATGGTCAGGCGGCTGATTAATAAAACTTTTGCGGATTATCCTTACAGCGGGGCGGAAACTGGCTGTATTTCTTTTATTGTCGGGGCGACGAGGGATAAACCCGATGAGCCGCTTTTGCAGAAGGATTTGGAAAAGGAATTTAACCTTAGGCCACCGACGGCTTCGGAAATGATTAAAAAACTGGAGGGTAAAGGGCTTTTGCTTCGGGAAAGTATAGAAGGAGATGGTCGGAAAAAAAGGCTGGTGCCTACGGCTAAGGCTTACGAGGTTTACGAGGAAATTGGGGAAAAGCTTTCGGAAATGGAAAAACTGATTATAAAGGATATTCCGGACGCAGAAATTGCGGAATTTAAGAAGGCTTCTAAAAAAATGATAAAAAATCTGCGGATGGCAGTGGAAAAATAGGAGAATGACTGAAAAATGGTAAAATCTTTACTTAAAAGTGTCAGGGAATACAAAAAGCCGACTATTCTGACACCAATTTTTATTACCGGCGAAGTTATACTTGAATGTATTCTTCCTTATTTGATGGCGAACTTGATTGATTCGATTACGGGCGAAAAAATGAGTCCGATTTTGCTTTGCGGGCTGGAACTTTTGATTCTGGCTATGCTTTCGCTTTTGTGCGGAACTCTTGCGGCAAGAACTGGGGCTACGGCTTCCTGCGGTTTTGCAAAAAATTTGAGGCAGGATTTGTATTTTAAAGTTCAGTCTTTTGCTTTTTCGGATATTGATAAATTTTCGCCGGCATCGCTGGTTACACGTCTGACTACCGACGTTACCAACGTGCAGAACGCTTTTCAGATGATTATAAGGATTGCGGTAAGAACTCCGCTTATGTTGATTTTTTCTATAGTGATGAGCCTTAGAATCAACGTAAAAATGTCGCTGATTTTCCTGGCAATTATTCCGGTTCTGGCGGCAGGGCTTTTTACTGTGAATGCGGTTGTTACTCCGATTTTCCGCAAGATTTTCAAAAAGTATGATGCTATGAATGCCAGCGTTGAAGAAGATTTAAGCGGTATCCGCGTTGTAAAATCTTTTGTGCGTGAAGATTATGAAATCAAAAAATTTGGAAAAACCAGTGCCGAAGTCTGCAAGGATTTTACCCGGGCAGAAAAAGTGCTTGCCTGGAACACTCCAATCATGATGCTTTGTATTTATGCTGCAATTTTCTGCGTAAGTTTTTTTGGTGCAAAAATGATTATCAATACTGCCGGCGTGGATTTGACGACGGGCCAGCTTTCGTCCCTCATCAACTACGGGGTGCAGATTTTGTCTTCGCTCATGATGCTTTCTTTTATCCTTGTAATGACAAGCATGGCCGAAGAAAGTGCAAACCGTATTGCGGAAGTTCTGGAACACGATTCTTCTTTGAAATCTCCGGAAAATGGTCTTACAAAAGTTGAAAACGGCGAAATTGTTTTTGATAAGGTAAGTTTTAAATACAAAAAGGAAAGCCAGAAATTTGCCTTGTCCGGTGTCAATTTGAAAATCCCTTCTGGTTCGACTCTGGGAATTATTGGCGGAACTGGTGCTTCTAAAACGACCCTCATTCAGCTGATTTCCCGCCTTTATGATGTGACGGAAGGCAGCGTTACGGTTGGCGGAGAGGATGTCAGAAAGTATGATTTGGATTCACTTCGTAACGAGGTGGCCGTTGTTTTGCAAAAGAACGTACTTTTTTCCGGCACGATTAGGGAAAATCTTCGCTGGGGAAATAAAAATGCCAGTAACGAAGAATTGATGCGGGTTTGTAAGCTTGCTCAGGCTGATGAATTTATCCAGGGACTGCCACAAAAATATGACACTTACATTGAAGCGGGCGGAACAAACGTTTCAGGCGGTCAGAAACAGCGTCTTTGTATTGCGCGTGCACTTTTGAAAAAGCCAAAAGTTTTAATTTTGGACGATTCAACTTCGGCAGTTGATACAAAAACTGATGCTTTAATCAGAAAGGCTTTCCGCGAAGAAATTCCTGAAACTACAAAAATCATCATTGCCCAGAGAATTTCTTCGGTTGAAGATGCAGATTACATCATCGTTTTGGATGACGGAAAAATTGCGGAAGAAGGAACTCACGCAGAACTTGTTGCAAAAGGCGGCATCTACAGTGAGATTTACGAAACTCAGACTAAAAATTCTGATTCCAGAGAAAACTAAGGAGAGGGGGTAAAATTATGGAAGAAAATAAAATGAAAAAAATGCCTCGCGGTAAAAAAGGTTCGCTTGGCCGTCTTATAAAATATCTTTTCAAAAATTACACTTTCGCCCTGATTGTAGTAATTATCTGTATTGTTGCCAGCGCCCTTGCCAGCACAGTTGCAACTGTAATCATGCAGCGGCTTATTGACGAATGTATTATTCCGGGAATCAATTCAGGATTGCAGGCAGTCTGGAAAAATATGCTGACCATTCTTGCCACAATGGCGGTCATTTACATAGTTGGACTTGTGTGTTCTTTTATCTACCCGCGGATTATGGCGGTCGTAACTCAGGGAACCCTGCGAGACCTGCGTGACGATATGTTCAATAAAATGCAGACCCTGCCAATCAAATACTTTGATACCAATTCTCACGGCGACATCATGAGTACCTACACAAACGATACAGACGCCATCCGAATGTTGATTGGACAGAGTATTCCTTCAATCATACAGTCTACTTTGACAATCGTTTCTATGTTCGTGATGATGCTGCGCTTTAGTATTCCGCTCACCCTGGTTGTCTGCTGCTTTATTTTCATAATGACCCTGGTCACAAAAAAATTCGGTGGAAACAGTGCCCGCTTTATGGTTGCCCAGCAAAAATCCCTTGCAAAAGAGGAAGGATTTATTGAAGAAATGCTGCAAGGCTTAAAAGTTGTAAAAGTTTTCTGCCACGAAGAAGAAAGCAAAAAAGATTTTGTAAAATTGAATGAACAGCTTTTTACAGACAGCCAGAAAGCCAACCGCTACGGAAACGAAACTGGCCCGATTCTTGGTAACCTGGGAAACATCATGTACGTTGTAGTTGCCATCGTGGGAGCAGTCCTCTATTTTGTAAAAGCTCCGAACCTCACAATTACAGGTCTTGGGCTTTTATCAACAGGAATTATCATTTCGTTTTTGAGTATGTCCCGCCAGGTTTCGCAAACAGTAAACCAGCTTTCAATGCAGGTTGGAACAATCGCAATGGCAGGGGCAGGTGCAAGCCGAGTATTTGAACTTTTGGACCAGCAGCCTGAAACTGATGACGGTTACGTAAAACTTGTAAACGCAAAGATTGACGAAAATGGCCAGGTGGAAGAATCCGAAAAAATCACAGGACTTTGGGCCTGGAAACATCCTCATTCTGCAGACGGAACAGTCACATACACAAAACTCACCGGCGATGTAGTTTTAGACCACGTAGATTTTGGCTATGTCCCGGAAAAAACAGTTTTGCACGATATTTCAATCCACGCAAAACCAGGCCAGAAAATCGCCTTTGTTGGTGCAACAGGAGCCGGAAAAACGACAATCACAAATCTGATTAACCGCTTTTACGACATTCAGGACGGAAAAATCCGCTACGACAACATCAATATCAATAAGATTCACAAATCCGATCTCCGCCGTTCGCTGGGAATTGTTTTACAGGACGTAAACCTCTTTACAGGAACCGTTATGGACAACATCCGCTACGGCCGCCTGGACGCCACCGACGAAGAATGTATCGCCGCCGCAAAACTCGCCAACGCCGACAGTTTTATTACCCGTTTACCGGAAGGCTACAAGACAATGCTGACCGGCAACGGAGTAAACCTTTCACAGGGCCAGCGCCAGTTACTTTCAATCGCCCGCGCCGCAGTTGCAAATCCGCCGGTAATGATTTTGGACGAAGCCACATCATCAATCGACACCCGAACCGAAGCCATAGTTCAGGCCGGCATGGACAACCTGATGAAAGGCCGCACAGTTTTCGTAATTGCCCACCGCCTTTCCACAGTCCGCAACTCCGACGAAATCATCGTACTGGACCACGGCCGCATCATCGAATCCGGCAGCCACCAGCAGCTGATTGACCAGAAAGGTGCCTATTACCAGCTCTACACCGGCGCTTTTGAATTGGAGTAGAAGGGGTAG
>CAVFQN010000204.1:0-5826 GCA_963624615.1 Treponemataceae bacterium
CCTTTTATGTTCTAGCAATTTCTTTGCTTTTTACATCCACAATTTTTGCTCAAAACAAAACTACAACAGTTCAAGTTTTAACCCCAGATTTGGAAAATATTCCTGCCGAAGAAAAATGGCTTCAAGGACAGATTCAAGATAAATTAAAAGAAAATCTTCAAGACTATGCAAAATTTATTACCGTAGTTGATGATTCAAACGAAAGCCAGTTAAAAGCCTTGCAGAGAAAATCCGAAAGTTCTATGTATGATGAAGCAACCGCCATTGAAGCAGGGCATCTTACAAGTGCAAGTTCTGCCGTTTTTACAACAATCCGAAAAGCCGGCTCCGTATACACAATTGGTGTAAACTATATGGATTTGAGAACTGGTATTCACGAAACCGTAACAAGTAGTGGTAGAAAAAATACAGAAGATTTATTTGATAGTGCAGGTTGTGCTATTGATGAACTTACTCTCAAAATTTGCGAAAAATTAAAAATCAATTTGAGCGGAACTGAAAAATATGTTTTGCAGCATGGTCGGGCAGAACTTACCGTCGACCAGCAGCTTGCAATGGCAAAAGCAGATGCTCAGAACTACGAAAATCAGCTTGCAGATTTGGATAAACAGATCTCATCCCTTTCTGTGTCTACAAATTTAGACGCTAGTGGATTAAAAAAGAAAATTGAAGCACAAAAAGCCCTTCTTGAAGAAATACAGGCAGCCGCTGATCGTCGTTTGAAGGAACTTAACGAACAAAATCAGAAAAAACTGGAAGATGCTCAAAAAGAAGCAGAACGTTCCCTTGAAATAAAAAACAAACGTGACGAAATTGAAAAAAAAGCCGAGAAAAAAGCCGAAGAAGTCAGAAAACTTAGTTTGGAAAAAGAAAATGTTCTTGGAAAAATTTCTGTAATCGAAAGTAAAAAACGAGCCTTAGTCGAAATTCGGGAAACTGTAAAAGAAAGCGTAAAGGAACTTTCGGATCAAGCAGAAAAAGATATTTTGGTAAAAACTGATGAAATAAATGCAAAACCTTACAGAAAAATCGATTTGTCAACTGATGGGCAGCCTACAGAAATAGCAATTCAACGTCGTAAAAATGAAATCGAAGAAGAAAC
Organism: Treponemataceae bacterium; assembly: GCA_963624615.1. Classification (GTDB taxonomy): domain Bacteria; phylum Spirochaetota; class Spirochaetia; order Treponematales; family Treponemataceae; genus Treponema_D. Next base: position 1,103 of record CAVFQN010000204.1, read on the forward strand.
CTCAAAAATCAAAAAAAATGCTGATGTCGAAATTGCAAAAAGAAAATCTTCCACAAAAAATCAGGAAGATAAACTCTATAAAGAAATTCATAAAGATTACAAAAAAATACAGGGAAAACAAACTATATCTTCCCTGGGAGAAGAATTAAAAGTAAGTTATGGTCTTTATGATGGTGAAAAACAAGCTTGGCCTATTCAACTTTATCTTTACTGCGATAAAATCCTCTTAACCGAAGAAAAAATCTGGATTTCGTATTATGAAATAGCAGGAAAAGAAGCTCCAGATTTAACTAAAGCAAAAGAAAAAACTATTGATGAATATGCAAACAATGTAGATATTTACGACAGTTTGCTCAGCCGAGGAACTCAAATCCTCCGATTTGAAATGGACTACCACGTTGAACCAGAAGCAGACAAAAAACCTTCAACTTACCGCTTTTACTTTGATGAACTGAGGGTTTACGACACAATCAAAAATAAAGTAATTTCGACCCCAGAAGTAATGACCAAAGTTCGAGAAAGAACAATGTCGCCAATTTATGATATCCGTACAGAAGAAGTTCAGATTTCCGATGCCATAAAGCAGAAAAAACATGACGAAAAAGTTGCAACTTTTAAACAAAGTGCAGGTGGTGGCGGAATGTCAGGATTTTATATGTCGTATGGACGATTAAAAAATGGAAAAGTTCTTTTAGATATGAATATAAAAAGAGCTATCTATCCTAATACATTCATTTATTTTGCAATAAGCCCTAATTCTGATGATTTTACTAAAGGTAAATTTACCTATCTTGACTTTGGATTTGGCTTTAATTATCGCCCGTTCATTCTGCTTTTCCCACCTGCCTTATATATACGAGAAGGAATAATCCCATCTTTCAATAATTCTTTTGAAAATGATGATGAAAACGATGATGAATCTGTCGAAAATTACGCTTGGCATACAACTATAGGGCTTGAAATTCCTCTTTCAACATTTTTTACATTGTATGGCGAAGGCCATTTCTTCTATCTCCCAAAAATGAAAGATACTGATTATGCTGTTTCATTTGGAGCCTCGATTGTAAATTTTAAAGGAGCCTTTTTAAAATAAAAAACTGTCTCTGCCTACCAACTTTTACCCCATTTTTCCCTTAGCACAGCACAGGGTGCCTCACCACCCCACGCAAGCGAAGCAAATCCCAGAACATGCCCCCCTCAGCAGCTGCCTCCAGGCAGGGGTTGAGGGAAAGCCTCTACAAATTACAAGTCCTCCAACAAATCTCCATCTTCACCCAAATACATCATATCCGCAGGAGACTTGTCATAAGGATTGGAATAATCCAAAAAACTATCCTCCATTTCGTCCCGGTCTTCCGACATTGTTTTGCGAAATAGCCTTTCGTCTTCGATTTCATCTTCAAACTCGTCTTCGTCCATATAATAATTTCTAGAAAAATAACCGCTATCTTTTGACCTTTTTGGACTTTTTGATTTTTTTTGATTATTGTCCTTTGAAAGATTCAGGACAATAATAATAAGCAAAACAATAAGAAAAAATACTATAGCCATTTCTCCTCCTGATATTGTCTATAAAAAGTATAATTTAAAAAGCCGACATTTTCTATCTTTCATTTCGACTTCCCTGATACCCCCTTTGCAAAATCCCCCAATAATTGTATTTTAAAACTATGAACACAAAAATTAGAAAAGCAACAAAAGCTGATTTTGACGCAATTTTGGAAATTTATCACAAAATACATACTGAAGAAGAAAACGGGCGTGCTACAACTGGTTGGATTCGTGGAATTTATCCCGAAGCACCGACCATTACCGACGCCCTGGCCCGCGATGACCTTTTTGTCGCAGAAACTGGCGGAAAAATTACCGTTTCAGCAATCTTGAACCAGCTTCAGGTTGATGTTTACGCAGGTGCAAGCTGGCAATTTCCCGCTCCCGACGCCCAGGTGATGGTCATGCACACCCTTGTTGTCGATCCTGCCCAAAAAGGCAAAGGCCTTGGCAAAACGATGGAAGCTTTTTACGAAAATTACGCCCTTCAAAATGGCTGCCATTTTCTCAGAATTGACACAAATGTAAAAAATGTCGCCGCCAGACATCTTTATCAGAAACTCGGTTTTAAAGAAATCGGCGTTGCCCCTTGCACTTTCAACGGGCTTGAAAATATAAATCTGGTTTTGCTGGAAAAAAAGATTTAAGGCGGGATTTTGGGCAGTCCGGCAACCTCCATTCGCTTCGCTCATTCCGGTTGCCGTCGCTATGTCCAGGGTTCCGGCTTCGCCTCCAGCCTCCGCACTCAGCCCGCCTAAAGGCGTGCTTCGCTTGCGGTGGCCGCCTTCGGCGCCCTTCCCAGCGCTACTGCAAGTCACCCCAAAAAAAAGGAGAACACCATGAATTTGAAAGAACTTAATAACCTAGTCGAAAACTTAAAAGCCGAAAACGAAAATATCTGCCTGCCAGATTATCAGAAAAGTAGTCTGAATCTTTCGGCTTCCATTCTCCAGCATTTTGGAATAAAACCCGACTACGAAACATTTCCACCAGCCGACGAAATGCTTTCCCAAAATTTTGCCCACGTCGTTGTCGTAGTTTTGAGCGGACTCGGCATGAATATTCTTGAAAAACATCTTTACTACAAAGATTTTTTACGCCGCAATCTTCTTACCGATTATTCTTCTGTTTTAAACGGAAAATCCCCGCTTGAACACGACTTGCAGGACTACGAAAACATAATCAAAAAAATCAACGAAAGTGGCAATGCAAAAGCCTATTCTGTTTTACCTTTTGGCGAAAATCCCCACACCGAACTAAAAGATTGGATAGAAGCTATCAGAAAAACCTGCAAAAGCGAACAAAAGACATTTACTTACGCATTTTGGCAGGAACCAGACATAACACTTCACCAAAAAGGCACAAAATCAAACGACATAGCAAAAATTGTTGCAGAATTAAACGAAAAAATGACCTATCTTTGCGAAGAAACTCCCCACACCCTGTTTTTTATCACCGCCGACCACGGTCACACCGACATCCGCAACGATTTTCTCCAGGAAAATTATCCCAACATCACAAAAATGCTTTCTCGCCAGCCTTCCATGGAAGCCCGGGCCATCAGCTTTTTTGTAAAACCCGAATTTTTGCAAACCTTCCCAGAAGAATTCAAACGAACATTTTATAAAGATTATATTTTACTCACAAAAGAAGAAGCTTTGACCCTGGAATTATTTGGATCAGACAGCCCCCAAGAAAATCTGCCGGAACTCGGTGAGTTTATAGCCCTCGCCGTCACCCCTAGAACTCTGCTCTGGAACAAATCACAAAGCCAATTTAAATCCCACCACTCTGGCCTCACAAAAGACGAAATGCGGATTCCATTAATCGGCTACAACAGCCGCCCCCGCCATTTTGGAACAATTATCTATTATTCCCTGGTTGCCCTGGCAGTGATAGTCCTACTTCTAGCGATTTTTTAGAGGGACCTAGCATAAAAATTTACAAAATTCCTGCACCTTTCTTTTCCAATTCTAAAAGCCAGACCTTCCTTTCAAGTCCACCAGCATACCCCGTCAGACTGCCATTCGCCCCTACCACCCGATGACATGGAATCATAAGCGAAATCGGATTATGCCCCACTGCCCCGCCGACCGCCTGGGCAGACATTTTTTTCATTCCAAGATTTTTTGCAACCAGGGCCGCAATCTCACCGTAAGTCATAGTTTTTCCATACGGAATGGCTATCATAATGTCACAAACCATTTTTCGAAAAGGCGTAGAACCATATTTCACTGGCGGAAGAAAATCCGGCTGCCGTCCGGAAAAATAAATGTCCAGCCAACGACAAGTCTGATCAAAAAGCGGATGATTTTTTTCTTCGGTCTCAATTTTCATTTCGCTCGGTAAAATATTTCCAAAATATTTCTGTTCATTGAACCACAGACCGACAATCGCCTGATCATCACAGGCAAGGGTCATTTTTCCAAGTGGAGATGAATATTGGCTCGTGTAAATCATGGTCATCTCTTTTTTAGGGGCTCCCTTTAACATACAGTCACACAAATTTCCTTCTGCAATGCAAGCACCTGTTCCAAAGGCAGACCAGAGCATTCAGCAATATCTGATGGCTCATAGTGTTTTTTGTACATCTTTTTCGCAGTTTCAAGGGCTTTTTCTTCTCGACCTTCCGCCCAGCCTTCTTCCCGGTTTTCTTGAATCATCTCTGAAAGTGTCATATAGGCCTTCCTCTCTTGTGGGGAAAATTTCAGGCGGTTTACAAGTGCTGCAAGCCGGTCAGTTAAATCAGAGTCAGATTTCTGCCGGCTCAAATAGTTAAAAAACGCCTGAAGTTTTTGTGACTTCATTTTAGCATAGAGTTTTGTGTTATAAAAGACAGAAAGTCTGCCATCGTCTATCACTTCGCCAGGAACTTCATCTATCCGATTACGGATTGTGTAAGCCAGCAATTCTAAGCAAAAAGAATCTCCTAAGCACAGAAAAATTACATACGAATCTTTTAAATCTTTGTAATCCTCGCCGGCCATCAAATTATCTACGTCCATGACGCCCTGGTAGTAGCGAGCCCGCTTGGCTAAGTCAGTCAAATGCGATGTCTGAATTTCGATGTCAAATCAACGTCCACTTCCGTCTTTGACGTAAACGTCGAATCTTGCCCCCTTGCCACCCTGAAAAATGGGTAACCCCAGTAATAAAAGTAAATTTTAAGTGTT
>CAVFQN010000205.1:0-2274 GCA_963624615.1 Treponemataceae bacterium
TCATTTAAAACTGCTTCTAACTCCAATGATGATGTGTACTTACTTCCATTAAAATCAAAATAAAAAACCGGGTACTTAATCCAGTCCTTTTCAAGTTCTGCAATCTTAAGCCCTGTAAAAAGTTCCTTTTTACCTTCAAAATAGGCCCGCATTGTAGAAAGCAAAAGGCTTTTACCAAAACGGCGGGGACGACTTAAAAAGTAAGTCTTTCCTTCATTTGCAAGACGATAAATAAATTCTGTTTTGTCAACGTACAGGTAATCATTATTTCTAAGCCATTCAAAAGACTGCACGCCGATTGGAAGTTTTCGGGTATTCATACTTTGATTATAGCATTAAAAGTATATAAATTAAAGAACTTCTAAAGTCAGCTATTTTATCGACCAAAAAAAAAGCACCATCTTCTTTTTGGAAGATGGTGCTTTCTGTCTCAAGACACAAGTGCCTTGCTCACCGAGTTTTCTTCCGAAAACCCGCAGACCATTTTGTCTATTTTGTAGCCAAAATAGCTATACCAGGGAGAGTTTTTCCTTCCAGGAATTCCAAAGAAGCACCGCCACCAGTTGAAACGTGGCTCATTTTGTCAGCAAGATGGAATTTGTTTACGGCAGCAACAGAATCACCACCACCAACTACAGTCATAGCTCCGCGACCAGTTGCATCTGCAACCAACTGAGCTACAGTTGCAGTTCCCTTTGCAAAAGCATCAAATTCAAATACTCCAACAGGTCCGTTCCATACAACAGATTTAGCAGTTGCAAGAACTTCTTTATAAAGTTCAATTGTCTTAGGACCAACATCCATAGCCATAAGATTATCTGGAATATCAACTCCATCAACAGCTACAGGAGTAGCATTTGCATCAAACTTATCAGCTGCAACATGGTCAACTGGCAAAACAATTTTTACACCTTTAGCTTCTGCATCAGAGAGCAATTTTTTTGCTGTATCAATAAAATCATCTTCTACCAGAGAAATACCAACCTTGTGTCCCTGAGCCTTAAGGAATGTATAAGCCATACCACCACCAATTACAAGGGCAGATGCATTTTTCAAAAGTGATTCCAAAACTGCAATCTTAGAAGAAACTTTTGCACCGCCAATAATTGCAACCTGAGGTTTTGGAGGATTTTCTACCATTGGCTGGATATATTTAACTTCTTTTTCCATAAGGAAGCCGCCAACTGGTTTTTCAGCCATAAATTTAGCGATTGTAGCAGTAGAAGACTGATCACGATGAGCAGTTCCGAAAGCATCGTTTACAAAAATATCACCATAAGTAGCCAATTCTTTTGCCATTGTTTCGCGTTCAGCATCAACTTTAGAAGTTTCTTCTGGATGGAAACGAACATTTTCGAGCATTGCAACAGCTCCTTCTGGAAGAGCATCAATTGCAGCTTTCTGACCAAGTGCATCTGGCAGGAATGTAACATCTTTTCCAAGTTTTGCAGCAAAATAATCAACAACTGGCTTCATGCGGTTTTTACCGTTGATGAATTTTTCAGAATCAGCGTCTGTCCAGGTTTTTCCAGCTTTTTCAGCCTTTTCCTTAGCTTTTTTAACGTCCTTTTTAGGATCTCCCAGGTGGCTCATAAGAACCAAAGAACGTGGATTCTGTTCAAGAATATATTTGATTGTTGGGAGAGCAGCCATGATACGAGTATCATCCTGTACAACTCCATCCTTCATTGGTACGTTGAAATCAACACGCATAATGATGCGTTTCCCTTTCAAATCAACGTCTTTAACTGTTTTGATCATATAGAACTCCTTAAATTACAAAAGTACGGATTAAAATATAATAACTTTCCATCGTAAATTCAATAATAGAAGAAAATCTGATAGAATACACCTATGTTTAATCCCACAGAAATTATTTTTGCGGCTACAACAGCCTGCAATCTTCATTGTCCTCATTGTTTTGTAAACAGACTAAATATCAGGCTTTCTAGTGATGACGCCGTCAAGTTTTTGCAATCTGCCATAACATATCAAAAAACATTCGCCGGAAATTCCTGCAAAATCGAAAAAGTCGGATTTTCGGGTGGTGAACCCTTTTTGTACCTGGATTTTATGCTTGAAGTAACAAAGGCTGCAGTTCAGATGGATTTGATGTTTGACCAGATTATGACAAATGGCGACTGGTGGAAAAATGAAGAAGATTTGCGGGAAAAGCTTCAAAAACTTTATGACGCAGGTTATGACGGGAAAATCGGATTAAGCTGGGATATTTTTCATGGACAAAGTAAAAGTCGGATTTTGACTTTTATAAAA
>CAVFQN010000206.1:0-8280 GCA_963624615.1 Treponemataceae bacterium
ATTTTTTACAGGATTTTTAAATGTGATTGAAGGAGCACTATTACTGATACAAATTTCAAAAGCGTCTGTAGTTAAAGTATTTTTTGAAGTATCTGTTGCAACCAAGCGGATTTTATAAAAACCTTCGGCAAGTTTAGCATTGCTGGCATTATCTACGAGAGTCTGGCTAAATGAATATGAGGATTTTCCGCCGGCAGACAAAGTTGCAATTGTTCGCCAGTCATTGCTGCTATCCTGATACTGCATTTTTATAGAATCAAGACCATCATCATCAATTACCGAACCAGAAATTTTATTATTTCCAGTCTGGTCAAAAAGATTCTGCCCAACTTTTACGCCTGTTTTTTCTGTGATTGAAGTATCAGCATTTGAAAGGCTAATTCTCGGGTAGTCCGTCAATTTGCTAATTATAAGCTGATTTCCGTCATCATAAGAATAAGAATATGTTGCAGTATTTCCTGCTCTGTCATTTGCTGTAATTTCAAGTTTTAATTCCCTTCCATCAGCAGCATAATTATCTTTTGCAGTATTTACCGAAATATTTAAAGTTGTACTTGTAAACTTACCCCTGGCAAGTTCTTTTGTTTCGCCTTTTGCATCAACATAAGTCGCTTTCCAGCTGCCATCGCTAAAGGCGTCATTATCGCTGATACTTCCCTTGAAAGTTACAATGTCGTTTACATAACCACGACCAGCTTTTACATCAAAAGTTTCACTGCCAACAGTCAGTTTTGTATCTTTATCAAAAGTTACAACATTATTTACATTACTAATTAAGATTGTAGGATCTTCTGTATCCAAAACAAGGGTGTATTCTTTTGTAGACTGATTTAATACATCATCTTCCGCAACAAAAGCTACGTTATTATTTCCATTTTTTAATTTTTCACCAGAAATGGTCAGAGTCCAGGACTCGTCATCATCACTATCACCGCTGCTAGAACTACTAGATCCAATAGTTTTTTCGTCAACAATTTCGCCATTTATTTGGGCAAAAACTTTCACCCCAGCCCCTGCGGCACCAGAATTATTTTTTGCACTACCCTTTACAATTAAGTCAATTCCCTTATTTGAGTCTTTTGTACTCTTTTTCAAGAAAATACTTGACCCAGATTTTGGAGCTGCCACAGGTCCTTCAGAAGTAACGGTTTCATTTTTCCAAACCAAGAAATCTGAAACTTCAAAAGTAGGTGGGGTCACCCCAGCCTGCACTTCAAAACAATACCTGGTTGAACCGTTGTAGAAAGCATTTTCGGCTTCATCTGAACCAGAAAGAACAATTTCATAATGTTTTGTAACCCCGACAAGAGAACTAGAAAGACTTGTTTTTCCAGAATAGCTGGAACCGTTTTTCGTCCATTCGCAAGGAAGAATAGTTTTATCTTTTTCAGAAATTTTATTGCCCTTTTCGTCCAATTCATAAACGGCAAGTTCAAAAGAAGTTGATTTCAAAGGAACATCATTTGGCCCAGATTTTGCAATTAAAGTGATAGAACCTGTTGACGAAACTTTTCTTCCAGTCCACAAGCTTTCGGCAGAAGAATCAAAAGCTTCCAAACTTGTTATTTCATAAGTTGGGCTATCGCTTGGGTTTACAGAGAAAGTTCCCACAGGAACATTCCAAACAGATCCCGCAGTTACTTCACTTTCTGTTTTAAAATCATCAGTTGAATGTGTATATTTTTTAAGAGCCGTCAAAATCTCATTTTCGTGAGATGTAAGAGCTTCGTAATTTGCATTTTCCTTTTTTAAAATAGTAAAAACATCAACCAGAGTTTTTGTATATTTATAGTTTACATCTGCATAAATTTCATCCTGCAGATAATAACAATCAGAAGTATTTCCCCTCTCAGTACCTACAGCCCCCTCGCCCTTATAAGTACGAGCCGCATCAGAAACAGAAATCTTAAATTTACGATATTTTGTTTCACCACCCTCAGTTTTTTCGCCATAAATATCACTATAGAATTTCTGAGCTTCAGTTAAATCAGATGAAGAATTGTCACCAGCATATTCAGCAACAGTAACACCCAAAGAATCAGGAACATAATCCAAAGTTCTTGTTGCCAAAAAGTTGTTATTTTCATCAAAAACCGTAAAAACAAGACGGCTTCCGTTGGCAAAGTTGTTTTCGTCATCAGTACCGGCATCAACAACCTTACCCTTAATTTTTATAGTCGCACCGAAAGCCCCGGCATCCGAAAGATTTGTACCAGCTTCATTTAAAACAGTACTAGGATTTTCCAAAACCAAAAGAGGAGCCGTATTATCGATTGTGTAAGTTACACTAGTCTGGCTGGTTCGTTCAGCCGTATCCTGGGCAGTCGCAGTAACGTTATATTTTCCATCAGGAAGGGGATAATTTTTCGCGGTGTCATCGAATTTATTTATCTCGCAAGACCAAGTCTTCTTGTTCTCGCCAAGAATTGCCTGATAGGTATATTGCTGCTTTGTGGTGTTGTTTTCAAAAACGAGGGTGACAGACGCAACCCCAGTTTCATCATCACAAGTACCACTAATTAAAAATGAGTCTTTGATAATTACGTTCTTTTGTGGATATGTAATTTCAACCGATGGAGGCTCAGTATCTACCGCCCCTCCCAAACCAATTTCACAAGAAATAAGAATTGCAAAAATAAGGCTAAAAACAGCCAATACTGTTAATAAAAAAGAATGTTTTTTCATGACACCAACCCCTTTTTTTATTACAAAGGACTATTGCCACCTCCACTATTCTTTTGTGTAGTGTGGGGGGGGGGCAAGAAAAACTCGTCCGTTTTACTTTTCAGATTTTACTTTTTTGGATTTTTTATTATCGGTAAGTTATTTTAATTACTTTAATTTAGATTAATTTTGGAGACAGCACTTCAGCAAAACATATTGCCCATGAACCTTAATGCAAAATATTCTACTTCATTCTATTTCAATTTGCAAAAAAAATAAGTTATATTTAATTTTTTGGGCGGTCCGGGAGGCTCCATTCGCTTCGCTCATTCCGCCCGCCGTCGCTATATTCCAGAGAAGTTGGATATTGCTAAAAAATTGCTCCACGTTTTCGCAATTTTTTTTAACGCAATTCCAATCTATAAGCTATCGCTCCAGCCACCGCATGCCCCACCAGGGCAAAAAAAAAAGCTGAAACCTTTCCAGATTTCAGCCTCTACAAGGAGTGGATAGGAGTCGAACCTACCAATGATGGTTTTGCAGACCAGTCCCTTACCGCTTGGGTACCACTCCAAAATGTTGTTAAAATATATCAGAAACTATATTTTGTGTCAATTATTTGTCCATCAAAAAATACCGATTGGTAACTTCAAAAGCCAAAACGCCAGCCCCACAAACTGCAATATCGCCGGCAAGTCCATATTCCCTGAACCAGGAAATCCCAATCACCGCAGCAGCCAGCAGATAAGTAACGCCTTTTTTTACAATATCATATTTTGTAATTTTTTCAGCCGGTCTAAAACCATGCATTTTTCCCCGAATTACAAACCAAAGCATATCCAAAACAACCAGTCCAGCAGCAATCAAAACTACAATTCTATTTGCATAAGACATCATTTTCCCCCTATCGCTTTACAATTTTTACAAACTTTTTCAAAGTAGCCCTGGCACTGTCAAAAGCCAGTGGCAATTTTTCAACATCATCTTCACTTTGAACCTTGCAAGAACAAAGACCAGCCACTTCCGACTCTTCCGCCTTCAAAGAACCTATAAAATCTTCAATAGAATTAAACCGCCCTGGCAGGGGAATCATAAAAAAAATATCACAGGTTTTATACTCTATCCCTTTATATGGGTAAACATTCGGATTAGAACACAAAAAAACAAGGTCTTTTTCGTCAATTTCCACACCAATTTCTTCGCGGCACTCCCGGACGATCGCTTTTTCTGCACTTTCGGCAAAATCTACAAAGCCACCCGGCAGGGCTATAAAACCTTTTCGCGGTTCTTTTGCCCGAACTTCAAAAAGCAGATTATTATCCTTATCATAAATAATAATTCCGACAGCCGCCGCCACATTATTGTACAAATCAAAGCCACAATCCGGACAAACCCATTTTCGCCCCTCAGGATTTTGGATTTTTTTACTGCCACACATTGGACACATATTAAAATTATTAGCCATTATTTAAAACACCTCATCGTTATTGCATCTGCCAGGGCTTCCGATTTTTTTATCGTCTGAATAATCAACGGAACAATCAAAGGGATTATCGCCTTGATTTTTGCCATCTTTCCCGAAACTTTTTCAAGTCCACCTCGAATTATCTGAGTTTTTATGATGGAAGAAGCTTCGTCCACCAGCAAAGGAATAAATCTGAAAATTATTTCAATAATCAAAATTAAATAGCGAACAGGAATTTTTATCAAGCGTAAAGGCGTCAGTAAAATATTCAGACCATCAATTAAATCGTGCTCTGGGGTCGAAACAAAAAATGCCGAAATGCAAGCCAAAGCCGAATAAGTCCTTAAAAGTGTCGATAGACAAAAGAATATTTTTGATGGAGTTATCAAAAAGTATTTCCATGGGGTAAAGTGAGGTTCATTTGGCAAAGGCGCATGGAATATCAACTGAAAAACCGTAAAAATAAGCAAAAATGGCAGAATTTTCAGCCAGGCAATGCAAAGTTTTTTGAAAGAAAATCCCGCAAAAATGCAATAAAAAACGCCAGCCAAAAGTAACAGCCCGCAGAGCCAGGTAGGTCTAACCGCAAGAGAAGTTGCAAAAAGTGCTAAAAAAAGCAAAATCCGCAGGCTGGCTGGCAATTTTTCTACCAGCGATTTTTTATGATGATTTGCCCCCGATAATCCCAACGAAAGATTTCGCAAATTTTCCAAAAGCCCCGAAGAATGAGAAGGGACAAACGGTGGAAGAGCGGGATTTTGAAGCATCTTCTCGGCGACCAACGTCACTCCGTCAGTTTTTCGCCCCTCCTCGGTGTCCATTGTCATTCCGAACTCATTACTGCCATTTCCACATTCCCGGTTCGAATCAAAAACCAGTTTTCCTTTTTCTATTTTAATTTCTCGGTCTGCAAAATCCGCCTCATCAACTTTGTGGGTCGAAAACAAAACCGTTTTACCCTCATCTGCCAGTTTTCGAAACATCTGCATAACTTCAAAGCGGGCTTTGCTGTCTAGCCCAGCCGTCGGCTCATCAAACAAAAGCACATCAGAATTCAGAGCCAAAATCCCGGCAATCGAAAGCCGCCTCTGCTCGCCCCCAGAAAGGGCAAAAGTTTTTCGCTCCGCAAAATCATCAAATGGAAGATAGGCTGCATTCATGGCCTTTTTTACAATTTCTTTTAGTTCTGCTCCAGATTTTCCCTGGTTGCGAGGTCCAAAAGCCACGTCATCAGCCGCAAAAGCTTCAAACAGGGCGGCTTTAGCATTCTGCTGGGCCAAAACCGGCCGACTTTTTGAAAAAATCCCAGTGGAACCAAAGGCCCCCGGATCAGCAAAAGCCGCCCCCGCGGTGTCCATTGCCATTCCGCCACCGTTTCTGGAGCCGGCGGTGTCCAGCCCCCCCGCGGTGACCTCCGTCATTTCATCACAGTTTCGTTTTTTCTCGGTGCCTAGAACCGCCCCGTCCCCGTTTCGATCTCCCGCGGTGTTCTGCGTCGTTCCATCTCCATTCAAAAGTCCGGAACACAATTCCAAAATCGTTGATTTTCCAGCCCCAGACGGCCCGGTCAAAGCAGTTAAAGTTCCCTTGTACAAATCAAAAGAAATCTTCTCCACTCCCCGCTTCTTTTTCTCAGCACTATCATACGAAAAAGACAAATTTCGGACACTCAGGCTGACTTCTTTATTTTTCTTCGCATTAAAAAGAGTCTTATCAGTTTTTGCAAGCGGCTGCCCCATTATCCTCTTTACATTTTCAGGATTTTCCAAAAAAGCCCGCTTAGTTCCGTAAAAAAAGATTTTTCCATTTTCCATTCCAATCACAGAATCCGCTTCATTTACAACTTCAATGTCGTGGGTAATTTGGATTATGGTATTTCCGCACTTGTGCCAGTAACGGACAAATTCAAGGATTTCCTGCCGCGAAAAAGGATCCAGCATAGAAATTGCTTCATCCAAAATCAGGATTTCGGGACGCAAGGCAATCACACCGCTAAGGGCAACTTTCTGGGTCTGGCCCAAAGACAGGGCGGTGGAAGATGACGAAGCCCTATCCAACATATCAACAATATTCAAAGATTCAATCGTTCTTAGTTCAACTTCACTTTTAGACAAGCCCAGATTTTGAGGGCCAAAAGCAGTATCCCGAGAGACAATTCCACTCACAAGCTGATCTTTTGGACTCTGAAAAACAATTCCAATCTGCTGATTTTTTTCTATTTCGATTTTACCAGAATCAGGATTTTCCAAACCACACAACAACCTTGTCAGGCTACTTTTTCCGCTGCCGTTATAGCCAACAATCGCCGTGTAAGAACCTTTTTCAATAACGAATGAAATGTCATCAACAGCATTTTTGCTGGACTGAGGATATTTAAATTGCAGATTTTTTACTGTAATGACACTCAATTTTCAATAGTAATGCTAGCAGAAATAGACGCAGATGCAGGTTCAACCGGGGCTGGACTAGGAGTTGGATCTGGCTCATCAGGAAGAGGTTCTGGAATTGCCTTATCAATAGATTCAACAGGAGGTGGTGTCATAGAGATGCCTACACCCATCACAACAGATTCTTTGTCAGCCGGAGTTTGCATTGCCCCAACAACAGAATTATTTTGCTTCATGGCGTGAGCCATTGGTGTTTCATTTCTATTTGTTGGTGACATTGTTATAGCCTGGTTTTTGCCTACCATGATAGTTCCAGGTTGATTAGTCCATCCCTGACTTTTAGCGGAAACAACAGTTTGACCGGAAGCGGCAGCTTGATTAGGATTTTCCTTACGGTCAGACGTTTCTGAACTTTCTGAAACTTCTTGACTTTTCTGTTTTTCAGATTTAGCAGAAACTGCCCCAACTGTCGAAGCTTTGCGACTTTTATCATAATTTGGATAAACCGCAATTGAACCTTCACTGCAAGACATATTGCCAGAAGCCGTTACAGTAAAATCAGTTCCACGAGCAGAAGCAGTTGCTACCGGACTTGTTACAGAATAAGCAACCCTTTTTGTATTCGTATGATTTACCTTTGAGCGAACTGCTCCAGTATTTAAATAAACAGAAACATTATCTTTATCAGCAGTTTTATAAAGGCTGTCCAAAGTGATTCGGGTCAAAGCCCCCAAAACCATCACGCTATCATACAAAGAAATTTTTGCTTCGGATTTAAAGCCAGTGCTAATTGTTTCATTCACCGCAACAGCATCACCAACTTTCAAAGGAATCCAGAAATTATTTCTATTAACTTCAACCTTGCCATTTACATAAAGAACCTTTGCCGATTCTGCCATCAAAGTTGTAAATGAAAATAAAATTAAAGCAAAAGTCAAAATTGATTTTTTCAATGTCGTCATCATCATAATCAAACCTCCCGATTTTCTAGAAAGAAACCGAAATATTTGCATTTACAGAGCAATTATTTTCTGCCCCACTCGTGTGAATATCATAATAATAAAGCCCTGTTAATCCCATCTGTAAATCAGAAAAAATACTAAGCATAAGATTTAGGGATGCATTAAAACCTTTTAAATAAATCTCGCTTTCAGGATATCCCAAAACGGCAGACACATTCATATTTGTATAAAATTTTCCAAAAGTCAAACTAAAATCAACATTTGGGAGAATCAGGCCCGACAATTCCGGATAATTTGATGAATAATAAACAGTATAGGAAGTAAATCCAACAAAAGGACTAAGCCCAAATTGGGAACCGGAAGCATAATCCAGGCCAAATTTAAGTCGCAGAATAGAACCTATAAAAAGCTGCAAATTAAGGGTCGTAAAATTGCTAAGAGAATTGAAATTTGCAAATCCAAAACAAGAAACTGCAGAATAATAAAGAGGGCCAAAAATATGACCATTTAATCCTAAATCCAAATAATAACGATTGAAATTATCTTCACAATCCAAAAAGACATTAGCCTGCACTTTTAAAGTTTGATTAAAGAAGGCATTTGGAATTTCCATTGAAAGACTTAAAGGAATGTATTTATGGGCAAAGGAATATATAGAATCGTTGCCTATTACGCCTACTCCGTTTCCGTCAAGCATCGTAACATTCAAAGAATTCAAAAGACCAGTATAACCAAAATAAAGGCTGTAATTTACAGAAGGCCTGGCAAAATTAAGATAAATTCCATCAGCATTCTGATTAAA
>CAVFQN010000207.1:0-4660 GCA_963624615.1 Treponemataceae bacterium
TTATTAAGGACATCTCTGAAAATTGCAATTTTTAGAGGTTCCCTTAAGTTACCTCTAAGAATTGCAATTTCTAGAGGTTTCAAATATTGAATCAGTATATCAATAGAATTAAAAATACTGCAAGTGAAGATGAGAAAAATAAAATCCAAGTACTCAAAAAAAATTCTCTCAAACACCTTTATTTATAAATTTTTCATGGCGGTAGATTTTGCACTGTCAGCATTTTGTTTGATTCTTGCGATTCTTTATGTAGTCGGAAATTACCAGGAATTTCAGGATTCTACCCAAAACATTATCATTTCTGCCATATCTTATGTATCAATTTTTAACACTTTAATTTCTGGAATTTTGATGATTGAAGCGATATTCAAAATTTTTACAGAAAAACACAAAATAAGTCACATTTTTCAGGTGATTTTCTTAATCATAACCATTATTTTTTGTATTATTTGCATGGAATTTTCAACTGTGATTTCGTATTTATCGGCAGGATTAGGTCACCAGTAAAAATTGCTATTTTTAAGGACTCTCTAAAGGGAAAAATATGTCGGGATTTTCTTTAAAATTTTCACCAAAAACTATCTCAATTCCTCAACTTTTAAAAGATTTTTACAGCGTTTTTGAAAAATCTGGATCTAAAGCTTATCTGCTTGGAGGAGCCGTTCGTGACATCTTCTTAAAAAAACAGGCTCATGACTGGGACGTCGCAACAAACGCCACACCCCAGGACGTAATGAAAATCTTTAAATTTGTTGTGCCAACTGGCTTTGAACACGGAACTGTCACCGTTCATTTTAAGAACCAGGAAATTGAAGTTACGACTTTCAGAACTGAGGCCGGATATTCTGATGGAAGACATCCAGACTCTATAAATTATGCAGCAACAATTGAAGAAGATTTGGCCCGCCGAGATTTTACAATGAATGCAATAGCTGTGGATTTGGCTGACGGGAAGATTGTTGACCCTTACAAGGGCCGGGAAGATATAAAAGCCAAAATTATTAGAACTGTGGGAAAAGCTTATGACCGCTTTATGGAAGATGGTTTGAGACCAGTCCGAGCCCTGCGTTTTGCAAGCCAACTGAATTTTCAGATTGAAAAAGAAACTTTTGCGGCAATTTCAAATCCGGATGTTCAAAAAAAAGTTGATTCTATTTCAAGGGAACGCTTCCGGGACGAATTTGTAAAGATGATGAAGGCGGATTTACCTTCTGTCGGCCTTATAATGATGGAAAAAACCGGGATTTTAAATATTTTTATTCCGGAATTTACTGCCTGCCGGGGCTGTAATCAGTCTGATGACAGGGGCTACCATATTTTTGATGTGATGGACCACAATATTTACGCCTGCGACGGAGCTCCAAAAGAAAAACCTTTAGTCCGCATAGCTGCCCTTTTTCATGATATTGGAAAACCTCAAAGTAAAAGCGTAAGTATAGAAAATGACCTTACAGTTTTTCATTTTTTCCAGCACGAAAAATATTCTGAAAAAATAACCAGGGAAGTTATGACCCGGCTGAAATTCAGTAATGCGGAAATTGACCATGTTTGTCATCTGGTTTTAAACCATATGTTCAATTACGAATCCACCTGGACGGCTGCTGCTGTCCGCCGTTTTCTTGTAAAGGTTGGCAGAGAAAATATTGAAGATTTAATAGATTTACGGCTGGCTGATATGTACGGAAAATACAATCAACCGGTGAGGATTCACGATTCTAAGGCCTGTGATTTACTGATTGAATTGCAAGACCGGATAAAAAAAGTGCAGGAAGAAAAAGCTGCCCTCTCTCTAAAAGATTTAAAGGTGAACGGAAAAGATTTGATGGCCCAGGGAATTCCTGCAGGTAAAGTTTTAGGGGCAATTTTACAGGAACTGTTTGATTGTGTTCTAGAAGACCCGACTTTGAATGAAAGGGAAAAACTTCTGGAAATTGCAAAAAAGAAGTGGGAAAACGCGGGAGAGCTGTGAAAGGTGGCGAAGTCAGCCACCGCAACGAAGCACGCCTTTGACGGGCTGAGTGAGGAGGCTGAAGCCTGAAACATAGCGACGCCCCGCCCGAAAAACTAGAAGAAAATGTAAAGACACCTCTAAAAATTGCAATTTTTAGAGGTTCCAAAAAACTAAATCACCATATTCATTCTTTCGCGAACTTCTTCCAGGGTTTTCTGGGCAATTTCGCGGGCTTTTGCAGAACCTTGCAGCAAAACGCTTCTGATGTAATCTGGATTTTTTTCCAACTCGGCACGTTTTGTACGCAAAGGACGCAAAGTTTCGTTCAGGGCCTCTGTCAGAGTGTTTTTCAACATTCCGCCACCACCGTCCCCGATTCTCTGGGCAATTGCAGTTGGCTCTTCGCCTGTACAAAGGGAAATGAGCATAAGAAGATTTGCAACTTCAGGACGATTTACCGGGTCATAAGTGATATGGCGTTCCTGGTCAGTTTTTGCTTTTTTAATCAATTTTGCTGTTTCGTCTTCTGTAGCACAAAGCATAATCGTATTATTTCGGGATTTTGACATTTTTTGAGAACCGTCGAGCCCCATAATCATCGGAGTTTTAGAAAGAAGGACTTCCGGCAGAGGGAAAACAGGCTCTTTACCGACATCTGTACAGAATTTTTTATTGAAACGGCTGGCAATTGTGCGGGTCATTTCGATATGAGGCAACTGGTCTTTTCCGGCAGGAACTACGTTTCCTTTGCAGAATAAAATATCTACAGCCTGGTGAACCGGGTATGTATACATACCTGCATTTACATTTGTAAGACCGGCAGACTGGATTTCTTCTTTTACAGTCGGATTTCGACTGAGCTCGGCATTTGAAACAAGGGTAAGGAAAGGAATCATCAGCTGGTTTGCTTCTGGTACGTATGAATGAGGATAGATGATGACATCCTGTTTTTCGGGATCAATTCCTGCTGCCAGGTAATCAATCACTAATTCTTTTGTATTCTGACTGATTTTATCAAAAGCGTCGTGGTCGGTTAAAACCTGGTAATCCGCAATTAAAATCATTGTAGGGACGCCCATATTGGCCAGGCGGACACGGTTCTGCAGGGAACCAAAATAATGACCAATGTGTAAATGTCCGGTTGGACGGTCGCCAGTTAAAACTCTATATTTTTTAGGATTTGCGATTAAATCTGCTTCAAGTTTTTTGCTGCGTTCTACAGCTGCTTCAAAACTTTTGTTAATGTCTGTGTATTGAATTTCTTCACTCATAAAATTTTCCTCTGAATTATGGGCATTTATTGTACAGAGAAAAGCATTCTCTTTCAAGAAATGCCTATAATCGAAAATCCGTTAAAAACAGAGCGCGCCAGCGGTCTGTTTAGGATTATCGAAAAAAAGGCACAGCCGAGATTTATCGAGGCCTATAATCGAAAATTGCAATTTTTAGAGGTTCCCATTATAATCTCCCTAATATGAACGCGGTTGATGTTTTTCAGGACTGGCTATCGGATTATCTTAATTTTGAAAGAAATCCTAAAAAAGAAATATTCTGGCTGGATACAATTGATTTTTTGTGTAAAAGGTTTGACAATCCCCAGGATTATGCCCCCTGCGTTCACGTTGCCGGCTCAAAAGGAAAAGGTTCTGTTTCCAGAATGATTGCCTGTATTTTGCAGGAAGCTGGTAATAAAGTTGGCGTTTATTCGTCTCCCCACATTTCAGATTTTCGCGAAAGAATTTCTATGCCTGATAGATTTTTTCCGGAAGAAATTTATGAAAAAACTGTAAGGGAAATTCAGCCCGCAATTGATTCTATAATTCCGGAAGATTTACCTGCCGGGCGCCCCCTCACCTGGTTTGAACTGGTTACACTTTACGCTTTTTTGTGCTTTCGAAATGCAAAAGTTGACTGGTCGGTATTTGAAGTTGGTAGGGGTGGTCGACTGGACACAACAAATATTCTCAGACCAAAAATCTGCTGTATTACTCCGATTGAACTGGAACACACAGAATTTCTTGGGGATACTCTGGAAAAAATTGCGGCCGAAAAAGCCGGAATCATCAAAAACTGTACGCCGGTTGTTATTTCGCCCCAGCAAAAAGAATCTGTAAAAATCCTTCTCAGAGAAAAAGCTATTACCCGCCATGCCCCTTATTATTTTGTTGAAGATATAATCAAAAAATCATTTTACAAATTCAACGAAAAAACAAAAAAAATGACTATTCACTTTGAAAGTGAAATTTTTGACAGACCGGTGGAAACTCAAATGTCACTTTTGGGAAAAATGCAGGCACAAAATGCGGCTTTGGCAGCTGTCACCATAAAAAAGATTTTCCCAAATATGGACGAAGGCATTATTGAAAAAGGATTGGCAAATGCAAAACTTCCGGGTCGGTTTGAAATCCTGGAAAAACCTGCAAGTTATACAGAAATTCCGGCCGTAATTCTTGATGGAGCCCACACTTTGAACAGTGTAAGGCTTACAATCGACACTTTTAATAAAATTTATGGCGAAAAAAAGGTAAATCTTCTTTTTGCCTGTGCGGCAGACAAAGATGTTGAAGATATTGCAAAATTATTTAAATACAGATTTGACCATATCTACGTTACAAGACCGGGCTCTAAAAAACAGTCTGATTTGAATAAAGAAATTACCGCTTTTAAAGACGCCGAATTAAATTTTACTGCTGATGCAGATTACAAAAT
>CAVFQN010000208.1:0-18494 GCA_963624615.1 Treponemataceae bacterium
TTTACTCTACCGTAACACTCTTGGCCAGATTTCTTGGTTTATCAGGATCAAAGCCCTTCAAAACTGCACAGTAATATGCAAGAAGTTGGGCTGGAATTACCGTCAAAAGGCTTGCCAAAGTCGAAGAACATTCTGGAATTTTGAAAACCTGGTCGGTTTTGCCTTCAAAGGCTTTTTCGTCCTGGGTGATTACCAAAACAGTTGCCCCTCGAGATTTTACTTCCACCATATTTGAACCAATTTTTTCGTACAAATCTGGCTCAGATGCAATTGCAACTACAAGGGTTTGTGGGTCAATCAAAGCAATTGGACCATGTTTCAATTCGCCGGCTGCAAAAGCTTCGGAATGCATATAAGAAACTTCCTTGAGTTTTAGGGCTGCTTCCAGAGAAGTTGCCGAATCAAACTGGCGACCAATGTAAAAAATCTTATCTTTATTAAACTGCTGTGAAGCAAATTTCTGGATAACGTCTTTACCATCAAGAATCTGCTGAATTTTTGCAGGAATCGTTTCCAGTTCTGCCAAAAGTTTTGTTGCTTCCTGGTCAGACAGAGTTCCCCGCAATTTTCCAGCTTTTATTGCCAAAAGATACATACAAAGGATCTGGGTGGTGTATGCTTTTGTAGACGCTACGGCAATTTCCGGGCCGGCAAGTGTGTAAATTACATCATCAGCTTCGCGGCTGACTGTCGAACCTACACAGTTCGTAATTGCCACAACTTTCAAACCGTTCTTTTTTGCAAGACGCAAAGCCGAAAGGGTATCTGCCGTTTCACCAGACTGGCTCACAACAATGAAGACATCTTTTTTATCCAAAATAGGATTTCGGTATCTGAATTCTGATGCAACATCAACATCAACCTTCATCCTTGCAATTTTTTCAAAAGCGTATTTTGCAACAACTCCCGCGTGATATGCCGTTCCGCAGGCTGTAATCACAACTCTATCAGCATTTTTCCAGGCATCATCCATACTGCTTTCTTCAAAATAAACATCTGTCGGCTTGCCACTTCCATCATGAATAATTCGTGGACGCATTGTATCGGTCAAACCTTTTGGCTGCTCGTGAATTTCCTTAATCATAAAATGAGGATATCCATTCTTTTCTGCAGCATTTAAATCCCAGTCAACATGATGAGGTTCTTTGATGATTTTATTACCTTCAAAATCAAACATATCAACATGGTCTGTATACAAAACCGCCAGTTCTTTTTCGCCCAGATAATAAACATCGCGGGTATGTTCCAAAAGCGGAGGAACATCAGAGGCAATAAAATTTTCCCCCTTGCCAATTCCAATTACAAGAGGACTTTCCTTACGACAGCAAATCAACCTGTCCGGATAATCGCGGCAAATAACGCCCAGAGCATAAGATCCGTCAATCACATGGAGAACTTTCAAAACAGCCTTAAAAAGGTCTTTTTCTTCCTTGTAATATTTGTCGATTAAATGAACTACAACTTCTGTATCTGTCTGAGACTGGAAAACTACGCCATCAGCCTGCAATTTTGCCTTCAATTCTGCATAATTTTCGATAATTCCGTTATGAACGACCGAAATTAAACCGTCCATACTGGTGTGGGGGTGAGAATTGGTGTCGGAAGGCTCTCCATGAGTTGCCCAACGAGTGTGTCCAATTCCGATTGAACCTTTTATTGTTTCGTCCGCAATTTTTTCTTCCAGGAATTTAAGAGCTCCCTTGCATTTTCGGACAAGAATATCTCCATCTTCTATAATTGCAATTCCTGCAGAATCATATCCGCGATATTCCAACTTTTTCAAAGCATCAATCAAAATCTGTGATGCCTTTTTATTTCCAACGTATCCAACTATTCCACACATATCTTAAATCAGGGTCTCCCCTTCCTCCAAAATCCTTAGTCTGTCTATTTTATTAAAAAATCCTGTTACTAGCAATAAGTTATTTCCCGACGCAGAAATTCGCAAAAATGCTGCCCAAAACATCGTCCGGAGTCACATCTCCTGTCACCTGGCCCAGAGCATCCAGGGAATCTTCCAAGTCCTGAACCACAGCGTCCAGAGTAAAATTATCATCAGCACTAACAAGAGCGTGCTTTACACATTCCAAAGCCTCGGCAACGGCCTCTTTTTGACGGGCAGAACCAAGTCCAGCCTGCTGGCGTTCGGTCGTAAGCCCTGCAGTTAGAACTTTTGTCATTTTGGCGTAAAGTTCTTTTAGCCCAGCCCCATTTTTTGCCGAAATAAAAGTCGCATCCGCAAGCAAAGAATCATAATCAGCAATCCCAGCCACCTGCATTTCTGCCTGCAATTTTTCCTGGCTGCAGGCTAATTCCTGCTTCAAATCCATTTTTGTAAAGACCAAAAGCAAAGGTTCCCGGCTATTTTTTATAAAATGATAATCTTCATCATTCAAATTCTGATTACTATCCACCAGATACAAAACCAAATCAGCATCCTGGGCAAGATTTTTCGTTAGCCGAACGCCCTGGGCTTCAATTTTATCCTCAGTTTCCCGCAATCCTGCCGTATCAAAAAGTCGGACTGGTATTCCGTTGATGCTAGCCCAACTTTCCAGCCAATCCCGGGTTGTCCCTTCAATATCACTGACAATAGCCCGCTCTTCCTTCAAAATCGCATTAAAAAGTGAAGATTTTCCGGCATTTGTACGACCGGCCAGAACTACCCTGGCCCCATCCTGATAAAGTTTTTCCCCTTGCCATGAGTCCACCAGAGCCTGCAAACGAGAAATTGCAATTTCAATATCCCGGCGGTCAAAAGTGTCGGCAATTGTTTCCTCATCTTCCGGGTATTCAATTTCAACTTCTATGGAAGCCAGGGTGTCGATTATCAACTTTTTGATAGAATCAATTTCGGTAAAAAGTGAACCTGCCAGGCGGCCAACTGCGTGAGAGCGGGAAAGGTCGGTATGGGAATCTATGATTTCTTTTACAGCCTCGGCCTTGGTCAAATCTGTTTTGCCGTTTATGTAGGCGCGGAAGGTGTATTCCCCCCGGTTGGCCTGGCGAAATCCGCTTTTCAGCATTAAATTCTGGATTGCGGTTACAACGGCAGGCCCTCCATGGCAGGAAATTTCGACCATATCTTCGCCAGTAAAGGATTTCGGCCCCCGGTAAACGGCAAGCATTACTTCGTCAATTTTTTGTCCGCCGTCAAGAATCCAGCCATAAACCAGGCTATTGCCGCCCGCCTCCAACAAAGCTTTTGGTCGCGAAAAAAACTTGCTGACCAGTTCTATGCAATTTTTCCCAGAAACCCGGACAATTCCAAGGGCGGCTGGGGCTAATGCTGTAGCGATTGAAGAAATTGGTTCTTCTGGTGTGTATCGTTCTGTCATGGCAAAACCTGCAAAAATGGTGTGAATTTAGAATTATTATCATTAATTTCGTCTAAATATGTTGGAGTCAAAATACTGTCCAAAATAGAAAGATCGGAATCTACATACAAAGGCTGTTTTTTTGTACCGATTGCAGGTTTTCTGAATTCAGGGCTTGCTTCCGGTGCTGTTCCATTAAAAGATTCATCATCAGTGACATCTGGCGGAGTTACATCATAATTTCCCATGTTATTCCAGCACATATATCCACGATTTAAAGAATCCCTAACCCCAAAAAACTGCTTTTTAATGTAATCAGAATCATAATACAGGCGGTCATAACTTACATTCAGATAAAATGACTGAATCCAAGGTCGCACAATCGCCCTGTTTCGGCACAAAACTGTGTTTCTGAACGAACCATAATAATAAATTCTGTAAGTACGGTCGGCAACCGGAGCGTAATTCAAAAATGTCTGCTCAAAATGACTCGGATAAAACATCGGGCCAATTACATCAACATACTCGGCCAGCATTTCTGCGTCCTGGCCAGTTCTTGTTCCCGACCTGTACCAGCCGTTTGCACCGTAAATGTCAATTCCAATTGGGGCCTGAATATTTTCGCGGGCATAGGAAAGAAATGAAATTAAAGCGGATTCTTTATCCATTCCCTTATCCTGCCAGCGATATTTTGCATTGTAAAGATTTAATCCGTCTGTCGGGAAGCGGATATAGTCAAACTGAATTTCATCAAACCCTCGCGAAATTAATTCTTTGGCAATAGCAATATTGTATTCCCAAACCTCTTCCGAATAAGGATCTACCCAGTTCTCATCATAATAAGCTGTTTCTTTATTTCCAGTCGGATTTCCTTCTTCGTCAAGGATATCCTCATACCCTTTAATTCCAAGCCAGGCTTTATTTAATTTTTTATCCCAAACTGCGTATTTTCCACCATCATACTTTGCCAGAGAACGATCTTTAAACGTAACAATTCTGGCTATCATATAAATGTCGTCTTTTTTGTAATCTTCGATAAAACTATTCAAATCTGGAATTGCATACTGGGAAACAGCCCCTTTTTCCAGAACTAATGGATCGTGAGTATCGTAGCGGAGAAGTCCGTAATCATCTTTCATATCAATTACAACTGCATTCAAATTGCGGTCTTTTATGATTTTTTTGAATTTATCCTGGCCGGCTTTGTTCCTGCTCTGGTAGGCCGATGCGTAAATTGCCTTACGACCATTTGCAACATCGGCGTAAGGAGAATCAATCGTACCAGGAAAAAGAAGCCAGAGTTCGTTCAAGGCCAGTCCTCTTGAAAAACCACTTCGCGAACGAGGAATCCAGGCTGTGTTTGTTCTGCCAGTGACTGCCGAAAATGCCTTTATCCAGTCATTTTCCTGGGCAGGAGTTCCGGGACTTTGCAGACTGTCCAAATCCAAAGAACCAAAACCTTCCAGTTTAGAGTAAAGCAGAACATTATCTATGATTGTGAGGCCGTCGATACAATCTGCTGGTTCAGGACCAGAATAAATTAGTTCCCCGCATTTTTCCTGCCAATTGAATTTATAAATTCGCGGCATATAGGTTTGTGAAATGTAGATTTCCGTATAAGTTGTGCCATCCGCCCGCGTCCTGATTACAGGAATAATATCTGCAATTTCGTCCGGAGATGTAAGGGATGGCATTTTTTCAAAACCTGCATCCACGTCATTCCAGGCTGCTTTTTCTCTATCTGGGAAAATATAGGAAAGCCCAAAAATCGGGTGGGCCATAAAAACAACGCTCTCGCCTTCAATTGTGGCAACGGCAACCGCTTTTACGCCAGGGGTAGACCGGCTCATAGAACCAATATTTTTCCAGGTGAGTCCGCCATCCCGCGAAAGAAAAACGCTGTCTTTTGTGGCTGTAACCATTTCTTTATGATTTACAGGATTTACGCTTAAATCTTTTAATTCCTGAATCTGTTTTTCCAGGCTTTCGACTTTATTTTTGTACTTTTTAATCGTTAAAAATGTGAGACCTGTATCTCGTTCTTCAAATGTTATTAAATCCTGGCTATAAAAAATTCCTTTTGAAGTCCGCATAATCCAGCCAGGTTTTACGCTTCCGCCAGCATCAGGAAGATTTACCTGCAAAAGTTGATCTACGCGTCCCTGCGTCCAAAGAGGAATTGATCTGTTTCTGCTTGTTACTCTAAAAAGTCCGTCATCGGAACCAACCAAAAAAACGTCAGTTCCCGATTCTATTTCTTCTGCACTGGCGGAACTTTTATCAGGAAGCTGGTACAAGGGTTTTACTTCCTGGGCTGTCATCATAAATCCGATAAAAAACAAAGAGAGTACAAAAATAAATTTTTTCATACTCTCTTTATCGGAAGAATTTTATAAGAATGTTAGTAAAACCGTGACAAGCCTAGCCGTCACAGCGAAAGTTTTAGACTATTTTATCCAAAGCGTCGACTACGGCTTCATCATAAAGATTACTCTGCTCTTTCAAAACAGAAATTGCAGACTCTTTATCCATTGCGTCACGATAAGCACGTTTACTAGAAAGTGAAACGTAAGATTCTGCAACGCGGATAAGGCGGGCAATCTGTGGAATTTCGTCACCTTTAAGTCCATTTGGATAGCCGGAACCATCAATATTTTCGTGATGCTTCATAGCAGCATCTTCAAAAACGCTCCAATATTTTTTTGGAACAAATTCCAGGTGTTTTTCGGCAAGGTTGACGTGTTCTTTCATCGCTTCTTTTTCTTCGTTTGTAAGGGATGTTGCAGAAAGCAAATCAGGATCAATTCCAAGGAAACCTGCGTCGTAAACCATAGCTGAACAGAAATTCAACATTGCCATTCCCTGTGGCAGCCCAAGCTGAATTGAAAGTTTGTAAACCAATTCACTTACGTTCTTTGAATTGTTTTTACGACCGGTAGCGTAATCAATCTGCTGACCAATATCTTCACATTTTACAGCCAGTTGTTTGAGTTCTTCTTCATCTTCCTGAGAGAATGTTACATCTGGCAATGCCTGAGCCGGTGCCCATGTTGACTGACCTGCAAGTCTAAGCTGAGGATTTCCACCATACAAATCAGTAATTCCACCGAGCATAAGGCGATTTGTCTGGCTCTGGTTGGCAGCCAAAAGTTTAAAGGCCTGAACATACTGTTCCTGCTGAACCTGCTGCTGCTTAAATCCTTTTTTGACAATAAAGATGATGAGGAAAACGATAATCAAAATGATTAAAGCAATTCCAATAACGGCAAATGCAATAACTTTTGTAGAGCGTTTTGTTTCGTTGGCAGAAGCAGTGAAAGCCGTTCCCATATCTTTAAGACCTGTTTCAAGAGCATCCTTAAATTCCTGCTGGCTCTGCTTTGTAGCTTCAGTCTGAGCCTTCATAGCGTCGGCCTGGTCTTTCATTGCCTGAGCCTGAGCTTCCATAGAAGACTGCTGGGCTTCAAAACGTTCCTGTTCTACTTTGCGCTGGGCGGCAGATTCGGCCTTTTCGGCTTCTCTTTCTTTGCTTTCCTGTGCAGCTTCAATCTGTTTTACGATTTTTTTGATTCTTGAATTTTCGATATTAGGATATTTTTCCAAATTCGACTGAATATCGATCAGAGACATCTCATCATAATTCTGCTGCAACTGCTGGAGTTTTGTAGTATAAACAGTCTGGGCAAAAAACAAAACACTGGCCTGCGAATCTTCATCTTTGGCAACTGCAAGAGCCTGGTTTACATATTTGTAGGCATCTTCAATATTGCCATCTTCGTAGGCTTCGTTTGCTTTGTCCAAAAAGCGAACTGCAAGGTCTGTTGTAACCGCAAATGCTGATGTCGCAACCAAAACAAAAGCAAGAGTAACCAAAATTTTCTTTAACTTATCTAATAACATTTTCAGCTCCAATAGCAAGTATTAAACTGGCACGATTTTCAATACCAGTTCCTTTTATAAAAAGTTTATCTCTAAGACCAACATTAAGATTCAGGCTGACTTTATCCAAGTCTGCGAATGGGAATTGAAGATTTGTGGCAAGTCCCATAGCAAATTTAAGATTTTCTGTATACAAGTGGGCTGCATACCAGTCAAGCCCCAAATCTAACTTTTTACCAGCAAATTGCAGTTTTTCAAGTTTTACGCCCACAATCGGAGTGAAAATTGAATCTTGTACATTTTTTGTATTAACAGCCGTATCACTTTTTCCTGTAACAATTAAACCGGCGCCCGCCCTGAAAAACAGATTCGGAAGGACTGCAGGTGCATATTTAACTGCTAAATCAATGTCTGCTACCAGCCCCAAAGTATCAGTATCCTCTTTTTTTTCAATCGGTACCTGAAATCCGCCAAACAAATCTGCACCAATCACAGATTTATTTCCCATAGTGTAAGCATAACTAAAGTCCAGCGAAATTCCATAGTTGAAGATTTTTAGATTGCTTTCTTTTTCATAAAGAAAAAGTAAATCTATCAATCCTAAAGCACCTTTTACCCTGTAATTTGCAAGTTTTGTTTCCTTACCAGACACATAAACCGCCTTGCCACTGGCTGTATTTTTGGCGGAAACATATTCTTTTTCTACTGTTTCACGCTGTTTCTCTTTTTCGCCTTCAATTCGGGCAAGTTCAAGTTGCTTCTGATATTCTTCTTCAGCTTCGTGCTGCTTTTGAATTTCGTAAGCATCTGCAATCACAGAATACATTTCAACAGCAGTTTCATTATCAAGATTGTATTCAATAACGATAACAATTGCTTCCATGGCAAAATCATAATCATTATTAACAATCAAACGGCGAATCTTTTTTTCAGCATAATTTTCAATCAGATAATAATACCTGTCTTTAGTATTTTTTGAAAGAATAGCATTTAAATCAGATTCAGATTTATTGGCAAAAGCCTTATCCAACTCCTTGTAAATTTCACTGACATATTCTTCTACTGCAAATACCGAAGTCGTAGCAAGTAATAACATAAGGGACATTATAAGTAGCTTCAATTTTTTACAAATCATTTTCACCTCTACACTAAACGCTCTTTTGCATTAGAAAATATTCGTACGAATACCAAGACCAACTTGAGGAATCAAGTTCTTAATATCTACTGTACTAGAAACATCGGTTGGAATAAACCACATAGAAACTTCTGTGTACAGAGAGAAGGAACTGAAAGCCTTCACATTCTGCAATTTTATCTTAGGGAACTCAATTTGTCCAAGAATTGCTGAAAGAATTTGAGGTTTTCCAGAATTTGTTTCTGTAAAGTAAGAGAAGTCCGCACCTACAGCCAATGTAGCATACAGCCAATCCCAGTCATGTCCCAAGAAATAGCTGAATGGTAGATTTCCAATATTTGCAAGAATCTTCAAACTCAAAATGTTTCCACCATAACGGAGGTTTGTAAGATTAACTCCAAGAGTAGAAGAAACAGCATCTCGCTGGGCCTGAGTAAACTGTCCGTAAGAAGCCTGAACTTTTACAACGTCATCAAAGAATGTAAGCCCGGCACCAACAGAGAAGAGTGAAGCACCCCAGAATTTGAAGTCAACATACAAGCCCTGGATAAATGAAGGGATTTCGTATGATGATTTATCACCTTTTCGCAAAGTTACAGTTACATCTTCAAGTTTTACATCATCATTTGAAAGTCCTGATGCTTTAAGAATCTGGTTGTAACGGCCACCAATTGAAGGTGAAATCAAACGAATTGTAGGATCTGTATTATCAATCTGGATAATAGTTCTTGTGATTGCAGTTTCACCATTTTTCATTGTGGCACGCACAAGGAAGAAGTGATAGCCTTCCGGCAAATCCTGATTTTCTATTCTGTACATCCACTTTTCATTCTTTGAAAGCAATTCAAATGTTTTTCCGTTATCAAAACTCAATTCAATTTTTTCAACTTTCTTTGCAGCTACGGCAGCCTTAAATTCAGGAGTAGCTTCTTTTGTTTTAGAAAGTAAAAGTTCATCTTCACTGATTGAATAGCCTGCCTGACCACGAATATATGGACGACCGGTAGCAAAATCGCCATAAGTAAAGTTTTCGATTGTTACCCAAGGTCCTGTTGCAGTATATGTGATTGTCTGTTCGCGCGAAGGAACCTGTGTTCCGTTTGAAAGAACGGTGTCGACGCGGTAAGTATGAACCCCTTCCGTAATATTTTCAGGATTCATATCAAACTTAAAGAAACCACATTCTGAAAGTGTTGTTTCCTGGTTCAATTTGCCGTCAATAAAGAGTTTAAGGGAAGAAATTGTGCCTTCAGCTTCTGCCTGACCGTAAATTGTAAATACGCCCTGTTTGTGTTCACCATTCAAAGGATACAAAATATCTACAGTGGCAGGTGCACGGTCTTTTTCAAGGTGGATGTTACGGCTTACGTTTGTGGTGTTACCGGCTTTATCTTTTCCAGTAAGTTCTACGTTGTAGAAGCCGTTTGACAAATCACGAATATCCAAAACTTCACCAATAATTCGGTCAATCTTCATTTTTCTTACAATCGGATTACTTGTTTTTTCCAGATTTCGAATTGTAACAAACAAATCTGTAACTTCTACGTTATCATAGGTATAACCAGAGAAGAACAACTGACCTGTCGTTGTTGAATCATCAAGTGGCAGCTCAAGATTTAACTCTGGAGCATCGTTATCAATATTGATTAATGATGAATACAAGCCAACAATTCCATATTTATCTGTAACTCGGAGGAATACAACCTGAGTTCCGCCAGGAATTGCACGAGTATCAACTGTGTAAGACCATTTTTCAGTTCCAACGGCGTCATTGTAGGTGTTACCGTTATCGAGGGAAACTTCAATTTTTCCAATTCCGTTTTTATCGCTAGCCCAACCAGAAATTGTGATGATTTCGCGAACCGAAGTGTCGATTGTTGGAAGTTCTACGGCACCTTTTGGCTCTTCAAGGGAAATCCTGTAAGTTCTAGAAACTTCAGGCCCTTTTACGCCATTAATATCAACTGCATAAACTGTAACTGTATGTTCGTTATCGGTCATTGTTGATAAAGGAACATCTATAGAAAAACTTGTGTTCAAAACATATTCGGCACCAGGGTTTGCCTGTTTATAAACTTCATTTGTAGAAACCTGTTTGTATTCTCCGTCGTCAATTTTGTAGTAAACCGAAGATTCACCATCATCATCATAAACGACACCAGAAATTACAAAGTCGCGGGTAATAACCTGCATATCTTCCGGTACGTGGATTTCGGCACGCGGTAAATCCGATTCGTTATCAATACTGAAGGCCCAAGATTCTACCGTTGTTTTATTGCCGACATCATCACTAAATACAAATGACATTGCATCGTCAATTGGAGCTTCAACCGTACCAATCAGCATAGAAGGAAGCGGTTCAAGAGGAATGTCGATATGGTTTGCAGTTTTTCCTTTTACAGGAGGAGCAACATATTCACCTTTTGCCAAAAATCCGTTATCTGTAACCTTGAAAACAATCAGGGTTTCGCCGTTTACAACATCAACATCCAGAGGCTCAACAACTTCTACTGTTGGAGGAGTAATATCTTTATAAGCTGCTGTTCTGACTATAGTTGTAAGTCCAGAAACATCTGTTGCACGAACGTCAATTTCAATCAAACCATCAGCATAGCTTCCAAGTTCAACTTCCTTACTGAATGTAACGCCCAGATTATTTGCATTTTTACCAGTTGGCATTGTAAATGGATACCAGGTTGTTCCGTTATCCAAAGAATATTCAACGCTTCTTATGCCAAGCTGATGAGCCGCCGTACCAGAAATTTTTACAGAATTTCCAAGCCACTGGAAAAGTTCCGGAGTTTGCAGAACTAATTCTGGGCCAGCATTGTTTGCAATAAAGTTCACAGCTTTTGAAGTGTAAGTATCGCTCAAATTATCTGTAACTTTGATAGAAACATTCTTGTAAATTCCGTCTTTTTCTGCTGTCAAAGTAATCAGATTTCCTGATGTTTCAAGCTTTAAGCCATCAACTTTTGACGCAAAATCAGCTTCTATCGGGCCGTTTACATTTGCATAGAAATAATATTTAGAACCGTTTGTCAAAATGTAGTTACCGTCATTTTCATCATAAACTGTAGTTACATCTGCCATACTGTAGATTTTTTCTTCATCATCAATCAAAGAAGGATCTACATTGCGGACTACTTTTATACAACCAGCCAGAGTTTTTTCCAGAGGGCCGGCTTTAATTGTAACCGTAAATTTATTTACACGAGAAGGGAGATTTGCCAGTGGAATATCGGCAATCCAGCGGGTAGGGTTTTCAATTCCAGGTTTTACGATCTTTGCATTACCTGATTGAGTTACATCGCCACCTACAACTTCATCACCATAGAACTGATATGAAACTGACGAAACGGCAAGGCTTGTATCAATGTAAACAAAAATGTCACCACCAGCTTTTGTCGCATAATCAAGAACGACTGGCATACCGCTTGTATATTCATCTTCATTTACCAAAGCGATATTTGCAGCAAGTGTAACTTCCTTGTAAGCAGTATATTTTCCAGAAATTATTTTTTCTTCGTCTGTAACAACGTCCAGAGCCAAAGCATTATTTCCTTCTTCCATTTCTGAACGTGGGAAAACAGCAAATGTACGGTCAAGATTTCCCTGGTAAACTCCAAATGCATAAACATCATAACCACCGTCAATCCAGGTAATTACAGGAGCTTTTGGGACAGGCATTTTTCCATTTGCCTGTTCTTCAATATCAGGAATAATTCTAAATCCATAACCCCTTGCAGCTTTATTTCCGCCAGTGCTTTCGGCAACAACCTCTACAACGTAAAGTCCTGGATTATAAGAACTAATATCAATATCAACGGAATAAGTGCCATCTTCTGCCAATTCTATAGCTTCAAAATTTTCATCTACAGAATTTGGAGTGACTTTGGCAATTACGCCTTTTTGAATATCGACTGTTGCAGAAAGAATGCGGTACTGGGCTTGTGCCAGACCAGTAGTGCAAGTGATTTTTCCTGAAACATTTACAATTCCAGATTCATCGCCATACAAGTTTACAGCATCGGATTCGGAATAATTATTAATTCCAATCAAAGGAAGGGCGGTGTCATTTTTAAATCTGATAGGAGTTGAATCTACAACCTTACCCTTATCAGTTTTTACACGTACAACAACATCTTCCGAAAGACCAACTTCTGACATCTGGGCTACGAGTTTAATCTGATTTCCTACCAGTTCAGCTTTTGCAAACTTAGTTGAAGGAACTAATTCTACACTCTTGGCATTTCCACCAATCAAATAGCCGGAAGTCGGGAATTCAGCATTATTTTCGATTGTTCCATCTTCAGAAATTCTGCTGTCATCAAAAACCAAAACAGGTTCGGCTGCTTTTACAACAGAAGTATTTGTTACGTAATAAAGAACTCTGTATTCAGATACACGTTCCATTGTGTCTGTTGCCTTTACAGAAAGCTGCATAAGACCTTTTGGAGCATCCGGGTCAACCGGCAGACTGAACGTGTAAGTTCCCTGATTTTTGAGATCTACGGAAGTTTCTTCAAGTCCGTCACTTCCCCAGGTCAATGCTGACGAAACATTTACAAGTCCCACGCCAGAATTTGCTGTAACCGAAATTGTTGTGCCACTTTCCGGATGGATTAAAGCACCATTTGTAAAGTCAAGATTATCTTTTCCAACGCTAAGGGTCGGATTGGTGAATGTTGGGGCAATTCCATTAGAAACAATGTTTGTTACATAAGGATTTCCTTCCACTCCATTTACGTCAATTGCAGTAATTGTGATTTTGTGGTTTCCGGCAGAAAGTTCATCTGCTCCGCAAATATCCAGATAATAAACGCCCTTTGTTTCCTGAACTACGGCTTCGTTTGTGTCCAGTTGGATTTTTACAGATTTTACGCCGTCATCATCAGTTGCAAGACCACGAACATAAAGCCTGTCTTTATCACCAAAAAGCTGGCCTTCTACTGGCTCATAAGTTGTAACAAGAGGCTTATCCAATTCCTGATCCAAAGGAATATTTCGGGTAACATCTACAACGTTTTTTGCTCGGTCTACCGCGTGAATCGTAAATTTCTGTGATTTATCTTTTGTATTGAGGGTATCAACTGTAACTGCCCAATATGGGTTACCAGGAATTAAATCAATATTTCCAGTTTTAGAACCGAATGTCCATGAAAGTTCTGTAACGCCGATTGTATCTTTTGCATATCCGGCTACTGTAAATCTTCCTTTCATTGTCTGATCTTCTGCGGGGTATACAATTTGAACATCAGGCTTTGTATTATCAATAAAATAGAGGAAAGAATACATACCAACCGAGGTTGCTTTATCTACGGCTTTGAACCAAAGAACTGCAGGACCATCAGGGAATTTTTTTGTATCTACGCTGATAGAGAAAGTACAAGAATCTCCATTTTTGTTTGATTTAAGTTTTACAGGTGTAAAGTTTTTACCGTTATCAACAGAATAAGAAAGTTCTTTAATTCCGTTTCCATCAGAAACTACACCATCAAATTTTACATTACCAGAAACAAGAAGTCCCATGGATTTGTCCTGAATTGCTGTAACCGGCTGTTTACGGTCAAGTTGCCAGGTCAGAGTAACAGGCTTACTTTCTACTGGAATGCTGTTTATATCATAACCAATTACTTTGATTGTGTGGTCGCCTTCTTCAAGGTTTGTAGTATCAAGATAATATGACCAGAATTCTTTACCCTCGGCTTGAACGTGACTTTCGTGGTCTGTGCCTTCGTCCAAAATAAGTTCTACGCGAGAAACACCATCATCATCAACACAAGTACCAACGATATTCAAGTTACCAACAACCCTCATGCCAGGATATGGATTTGTAATACCACAAATCGGCAGGTCGGATTTTGGATCCAGGAAGATATTGTGGGGACCTTCAACAGTAGTGTTTCCACCAAGGTCACGGGCTGTAATCATGATATTGTACTTACCGGCTTTTCGGCTTTCCAGGTCAAAATTTTCCTGCCAGCTGTTCATGTTTTCGACTTTAATTTCTTCAACATCACCTTTACTATGGGCAAAAGCAAATGTCGCCATAAAAATCGATAAAGCTCCGAAAATAAACTTTTTTCTAATTTTAAACATTCGATACCCCTATAAAATCAAAAATGTATAATCAGACTTATATTATTGTCGGCAACAAGTACCTAAATGATAAGGAAAATAAAATTCAACACTTTTTCCTCTAAATTTTGCAACGAGAAGCCTGCTGTTTTTACAAGTTTTTTAGAAAGATGCCTGCAACCCCATAGTCCAGGCAAAATTTGACTTAAGTAAATAAGATTTATGGAAAGCATAGGCAAATAAAGCATATACGTTCATCTTGAAATTACTATTAGCAAAAACACCTATATTTGGGGTAAGTTCCATGGAAGTTTTTAGATAAACTGAGTCGTAGAAAGTACCATCACCTTTTTTAATTTCCTGCAAATATTCTAGCACGTAAAATGGCTGAAATCCAATTTTTGTTGATTTTCCTGCCCCAAAAGTTGCGGCGTATCCAAGGGAAACATAGAAATCATTCAGATAAATCCAGCTAAAAAATGGCAGGGCTTTTTGAATTTCCAGGCCAAAAATTACAGTTTCGGATTTTATGTCCGAAATTACCCGGCCTGTGTCGCCAGTATTTTTTGTGTAACCGTTAATTGAGGATGATGGAAAATATGAAATATCAAAACGAGTCGGAAGATTGTAAGTATAACCATAATTACATTCAAAAGGCAAAAGTCGTGGCAAATAAACTCGTAATGCAGCGGTAAGAGCGATTTCGTCAACATAAGTAACAGGACTTATTTTTATAGATTTGTCATTTCGGTAGCCGAGACCAGTTGCAAAAGAAAAACCAATTTTTTCAAAGCGACCTGGGCCTGCCCGGTGAACATTTGTGTAACTTGCAATTAAAGTGTCGCTGACTGTGTAATAAATGGTGTCGGTGGCAGGAGCTGCAACTCCAAAAAGATTAGAATTCCAGAAGGCGAATTCATCAAAAACGGTCAAATTTTTATTTCGGGCATCCTGGCGACCAATTCCCCCTTTCACTTCGTTTGAAAAGGAGATGTGGGAAATTCTTCCAACCGGGAAAGTTGCTGTGAGAGCATAATCTGCATAAGATAATTTCCAGCCTTTTCGATCAAATTCGGTTTTTAAAACTCCGGATGAAGAAAAATAAGATGATGAGCCCCCATTTTGATAAGAAAGCTGGAACCCACAGGCATTATTTAAGTAATTCCAGCCGGCAGTAGCAGTGAAATATGTACTTGAAAGGGAAGCCCAGGGACTTGTTGTGATGTAGGTAAGTCCCAAAGGATAGTTGCTTGTTTCGGATGAATAAGCTGAATTGCAGCCAAAGTAGGAAGTTGTGTACAAGGATGCTGGCAGGAAAATTCCTCGGGTCAAGTAGAAAAATGGGTTATATGGAGAAGCTGGAAGAGGATTTTCGGATGACGAGGATAAAGATTTTGATTGGGAGAGGGGGGATTTGGACACCGGGGAGGTTCCATCACCTGGGACTGGGGCAGGCAGTTTCAGCCCGGCAGATTTGCCCACCAGGGCGTTTTCTTGACCTACCAGGACTTCTCCATCACCCACCGGGGCGTTTCCTTTCCCCACCACCGCCACATCATCATTCAAAACCAGCAGCCTGTTCTGACGGTAAAATTTTCCCACATACAAAATCCTGTCACCAAGGCAAAGTGGCTCATAAATTCCGCCCGAAAAATCCTGATCACTAAGGCAAAAATCCCCAGAAAACAAAGACAATTTTCCCAAGCGTGGCATAGTTCCTGTACTTGCCCAGGAAAAATACAAATCATCACCATAAACAGAAAGCGACCGAATTGCCATTTTTTCGTGCGGCATCTGATATTCTGCAAAAATCTGGCCGGACAAATCATAAATACAGATTGAAAAATCAAGACCTGACTTTTTAATGCAGGCAAAACAGTCTGCCCCCACTTGTTCAAAATCAGAATGTAAAATATTTTGCCCCTGGCTGATAATTTTTTCATCAGAAAGTCCTGAAATTCTGCCATTTTCGTCAAAATCCAACTTTGCAATAAAAATATTATCCTGACTTGAAGCATATTTATCGGCAACAAGGTAATAATTCCCAGAAGCCTGAATAATTGCAGAATCTTTTAGGGAAGCTTCCTTTACCTTAAAAGTTTTTTTTGTTTCTGTATCATAAATCGCAACTTTTGCTTTTGCTCCAAAAGTAGATTCTGTGTAGTAGGAAATTGCCATAAAACGGCCGTCTTTGGAAAGGTGGATTTTTGCAAGCCCGCTAAAAGAAAAAAGCGTTTTTGGCTTGATTTTAGGATTTTGCCCACCAGGGGCGATTTCCCCACCACTCGCCGAATTTTCCCCACCAGGGGCGTTTTTCCCGGCAGTCCAAGAGCCATTTCCTAAATCACCAATCTCCACATACTGGATTTTTGAACCATAGGAATCAATCCAGGCAATCCACTTATCTGATGCTGTAAGTGAATGATAATATGAGCCGGCATTATTCAAAATAGAATATTTTTGCGAATTTGAATCAAAAAAATCTGAAACAAGATTTGTTTGAAGAGGATTTCCAGAAATTTCTGGCACCCGATAAGAAGCTTCAAAAGCTTTCCAGGCTTTTTTCAATTTAATTCCAAAAGCTTTTTTGAAAGCCCCTTCCACAGTCAGCCTTTTGACATTTACAAGGTTGTACCAAAAATCAGCATAGGCCTGCATTCCGTAATTTTCCTGCAGCCACTGATGAAAAGCTCCATTAAAATAATAATAATCTCCGGTCGGAACCTTATCCCCCGAACCAATCACATCGTAATAGGAGGGAAATTTCCCTTCCAACTTTGCCTGCTTTACATAATGTTTTGCATATTCATCATTCAGACGCCCTTCCCCACCGGTACTTTCACTTGCGACGGTCGCACCTTCCGCCATTCCAGACGAAATTGAAAGCATTCCCAAAACGGCAGGATCGCCAAAAATTTTCGTAACACCATTCCAAAAAGGATTTTTCATATTGTAGGTTACGGCGTGGGTCAATTCGTGTCTGAAAACCGAAAGCAGAGTTTCAGAAAAAACGTTCAGTTCGTCTACGCCAGAAATGGAAGTATCGTAAATAACAATATGATTGTAAGGAGCACAAGTCCAATATGCGTTGAAGTCTTCGACAGATGGAGTAATTACGAGAGGCATTTTAAACTGAGGGGTTATTCCGTATTGGGCGGTAACCTGGTCATAAATTTCATCAGCATTTTGATAAAAAAGGCGGGCGGTTTCCTGGCAGACTTCCGGGTAAATAATGTCGAACCACTGAGTTTTTACATGGCGGATATTTTTTTTTGAGTCTGGGGATTTTGACAACAGAGGAAATATTAAAAACGATAAAAATGTCAAAATTAAAAAAGTTTTTTTCATCATAAAAATAAAAGAGTAAAAATTTACATCAACGTGATTTTCTTTTCGGCATATTTAAAATACATTGTACCGATTGGGGCGGAAATTATCACAAAAATTCCTGTGAACAAAAGCTGACCGCTATCATTTTTGGGCAAAATAAAAAAGCCAAAAAGAATTGCGATTACCAAAATTACAATAGTAATCAACAATGAAAATAAACTGTTCATATTCTGCTTAAAAGCCGCCACAGGATTTTCCCACTGCAATTTAGGATTTGCCGTATCAATAAACATTTCCAAAAAAATCAAAACAAGGGAAACTGAGATAGTGTTAAATGTCATCAGAACGAGGATTTTTGTGAGTTGGAAAGGCAAAAATAAATTATCAAAAAATAAATTCAAGGCGATAGCAAAAACAGCAGAAATCAGGCAGGAAATCATCACGTAGGTAAAGGCATGCCAGAATTTTGCTTTTGTAATCAGATTGTTTTGAATTGGCATGGCTTTTAAGTCGTAAAGAGATTTTCCTTCCCGCGAAAATGATGACGAAGCGAGATTTGCAGAATTTCCGATAAAAATTGTAAAAGTGGCAAATCCCATAGAAACAAGATATTTGAATTTATCAAAATTGCCTGCAGTATAATTTGAAATTTTTTCTATAATTTTCAGTTTAAAATCAGAAAGTGAGCCATCAGATGTTGCTGTAAGTCCAAAAACAAAGGAAACAACAAAGATTGCCTGAAAGAGGAAAAC
>CAVFQN010000208.1:18504-19372 GCA_963624615.1 Treponemataceae bacterium
TTTGTAATCAGGCGACCGGCCTTTTCTTTGGAAAGTTTTTTAGATTTTTCATCAGCAAAACCATTTAGGGTTTTAATGTAAAATTTTCCCAAAAAAGGAACAAATGCAAAAATGATGACAGCTGTTATCGCAAACAAAATCAAAATTGCCAGAATATTGCCATCCATGGCTGTAGAAATAAATTGTAAGAAGGGGGCTTTTTGGGCAAGACCGATTGTAAAACCAACCAAAGAAGCGTAGGAAGAAGAATTTTCTGCCCCGGAAATATCTGCTGCAGTAATTCTAGAAGATGCAAATCCATAAAGAATTGCGAAAATAAAAATACAAACTGTTGCAATTCCAGTTAAAAGGGAGCGTTTTCGCAGCTGCGGAAAAAAATACAGGATAAAAATTAAGATAAGATAAATTACCGCAATCGAAATAACCGAAAATGCCAGACTAGAAACAAGGGTTCCAACATAAAACAGTGGATTCGTAAAAAGATTTTCGTTTCCTCCATAGACAAAGGCAGCAACAGAAAAGAGAAGAATTCCAAAGCCTGCATCTGTCATAAAAGAAACGGCAAATTTTGCCCCAAAAAGTTGAGTTGGCTTTATAGGCATGGCCAAAAACTGTTCTTCACCATGACCTGTGTAATAATTGGAAACAACTGATAAAAATCCAAAAAAAAGTATGATGATCATTCCAGATATGATTGCAAGCAAAGGCATAAGAGAGGTTTCTCCAATGCTGAACAAATATCGGTAGGTGGCAAGCATGGCTTTGGCATAATAAACACAAAAAGAAAAAGCTAAATAGGCAAATAAAAAAATAAACAGGATAAGTTTTACAATCCCTTTTTTATTTTTTTTAGCATTTTCAAAAAATT
>CAVFQN010000209.1:0-4090 GCA_963624615.1 Treponemataceae bacterium
GTCACTATTTATTATTTATTTGTTTCAAAGTTGCCTCTAAAAATTGCAATTTTTAGAGGCTCACTTGTTGCAAAATTCCATCAAAACAGACTTGAAGATTGCGAGACCTTCTTCTATTTCTTTATCCGAAATTACCAAAGGTGGCAAAAATCTTATAACATCAGAACCGGCAGTTGTTGTACACAGACCTTTTTCCAGACAGCGAACTTCAACATCAAAAGGTTTGATTTTTGCATCAATCTGAGTTCCAATCATCAGGCCTTTTCCGCGAACATCTTTTACAATCGGCAAATTCCAGCTGGAAATTTGACCGCGAATATAATCACCAGCGTGATTAACCCTGTCCAAAAAATCAGGATTGGAAACAGTTTCTACCACAACTTTGCCGGCTGCACAAACAAG
The DNA here is from genome assembly GCA_963624615.1 of Treponemataceae bacterium. GTDB lineage: Bacteria > Spirochaetota > Spirochaetia > Treponematales > Treponemataceae > Treponema_D. Next base: position 403 of record CAVFQN010000209.1, read on the forward strand.
AGGATTTCCTGCAAAAGTTGACTGATGGTCACCTGCCACAAAAACATCCTTAGCCTTGCCCCGGAAAAGACAAGCCCCCATCGGAAGCCCACCGGCAATTCCCTTTGCCAGAGTTACAACTTCCGGCTTAATTCCCAGCCAATCGCTGGCAAGGAAAGTTCCAGTTCGCCCAATTCCAGTTTGAACTTCATCGCAAATGACAATTGCACCAGCAGCACGAGCCGCATCAGCAGCCGCCTTGGCCCAGGTCGGGTCCAAAAGATTTACGCCACCTTCGCCTTGAATACATTCAAGCATAAGGGCCGCGGTGGTGTCGTCAAAAGCAGTTTTGAGGGCTTCGTAATCGCCCACCTTAATTGTTTTAAATCCCTGAGGATAAGGGGCAAAACATTCCGGGTGAAATCTTTCCTGGCCGGTAGCAGTCAAAGTTGCCAAAGTTCTGCCATGGAAAGATGATTCCAGAGTAACAATCGTTTTTCTTTTATCACCACCATTGAGCTGGCCATATTTTCTAGCCAGTTTGATAGCAGCTTCGTTGGCTTCTGCCCCGGAATTTCCAAAATATCCACGTTCAAAACCTGTAACTTCCAGCAGTTCTTTTGCAAATTCCAGCCCAACATCCGAAAAATAGTAATTTGAAATATGAATTTGACGGCTAGCCTGATGGGAAATTGCTTTTACCAGGGGCTTATAAGCGTGCCCCAAACAGTTAACGCCAATCCCGGCAATAAAATCAATGTATTTTTTGCCATTTATATCCCACATTGTTGCACCTTTCGCCTTAGCAAAAGTCACATCAAAAGAACCATAGTTGTTTAAAATCAATTTTTCCATAGTAAAACTCCGTCAAAAAATTGTAGGGAGGTGGCGTTCGCCAGAGGGAAGCCAGATCCGGAAGGGAAAGGCCAGACCCGGTGTGCAAGTCACCACCCAGGAGGGCAAAATCCCACACCTCGATGCACCAATCCCTCTCCCGGCGCTCAAAATCCCCTTAATCCTTAAACATTCCAGGCTTAGCCAGAACCTTAGCAAGATTCGGTCTCTTAACCAAATCCCCCTTGAGCCCTTCTTCGCGAGCCTTGTTTACATAATCCGGAGACTGGAAAGAATAAGTAAACTTTGTATGAACATCATAAGTCCCCTTCATCAAAGCATAAGCATCTTCAGTCATAACCAGCTCTTCATCAGTAGGAATTACAAAAATCTTAGTCTTAGAATCATCAGCATGAATAAATGTTTCCGCATTACCAGTGAAAGACCATTCATTACGCTGACTGTCAATCTTAATACCGTAATTTTCAAGACCAGAACAAGCCTTACCACGAGTAATCGGACCACGCTCGCCAACCCCGGCAGTCCAGACAATAGCATCAACATGACCAAGTTCGGCCATATACTGACCAATATATTTTTTAATGCGGAGAGCTTCCATCTCAATAGAAAGCTGACAGAGCTTATCCCCCTTTGCAGCCTCAATTTCAATATCACGACGATCAGAAAAACGCCCAGTAATACCCAGACAACCACATTTTTTGTTCAAAGCCTTATCCATCTCATCAGCAGACATACCAGTTTTACGCATAATGTAGAAAGGCAGAGCCGGATCCAAGTCCCCCGAGCGGGTTCCCATAACAAGCCCTTCCAGCGGAGTAATACCCATAGAAGTATCATAACACTGACCATTTTTTACAGCACACATAGAAGAACCATTACCGATATGACAGATAATCAAATTTGTGTCTTTAGGATCTTTTCCAAGCAGAACAGCCGCACGCTTTGCAGTGTAGAGGAAAGAAGTACCATGAAAACCATAACGGCGGGCAGCATATTTTTCGTACCATTCACGAGGAATAGCATACTGGAAAGTTTCTTCCGGCATAGTCTGATGCCAGGCAGTATCCATAATTGCAGCATGAGGAACATTTGGCATAACCTTCTGAGCAGCCTCAATACCCATAATATTTGCCGGCATATGCAAAGGCCCCAGGTCTATAACCTCGCGGAAACCATCCAAAACTTGTGGAGTAATCAAAACAGACTTTGTAAACTTTTCGCCGCCATGCAAAACGCGGTGACCAACAGCCCCAATTTCGTCCATAGATTTAATAACGCCAACTTCCGCATCTGTAATTTCTTTGATAATTAATTCAATAGCCTCTTTGTGAGTAGGACAAGGAGATTCAATTACAGTCTTGCTGCCCTTTGTCTTGTGAGTAATTACAGAACCGTCAATGCCAATACGCTCAACAACGCCATTAGCCATAACTTCTTTGTTGTCCCAGTCATAAACCTGATACTTTGCCGATGACGACCCGCAGTTTAGAGTTAAAATAACCATTTATGTGCCTCTTATAAAAAAAATGAAAAAAAATCGGATCCACCAAAATTCCCTGACAAAACAGCCAGACTTTTCGGTCCCCCTAAAAATGATTTTTTGAGTATATTCCTATTTAGCACCATTTTCAATTAGAAAATTTTTTTTGCTTTTTTATTGAATCTTTTAAGATGGGCGGTCCGGGAAACTCCATTCGCTGCGCTCATTCCGTTTCCCGTCGGCAGTTTCGCACTTCGCTAACGCTCTAAGTCCTCGGCGTGCAGATAGCACGCCTGCGGTCTTCGGCTTCGGCTGTTGAAACAGCCATCGCCGGTGCTACATTGCCTACCGCAAGACACCAAGTATAAATTTTTCTCTGTTTTTATACTATTCTTTACTTATTGGAAATGCCTGATTCCAAAGGCGGCGTCTCCCAAACTCAATCAGCATTATGCTGAAATTTGACAAAGGGAGGCTTTGCGTATGACTTTCGACAGAATTATTGCAATTCTTTCTTGCATTGCAAGCATTGTCTGCACAGTTATAGCAGCACTCTCATATCGAAAAGATAGAAAAGAGAAAAAATAAAGCCGCCAAGTCTTAACCTCACTTTGACGGCTTTTTAAGCAATAGAAATGTGGAGACGACCGACAAAAATCGGGCATTTCCTTTTCTCTTTTAAATCTACCACCTTACTACGAATTCGTCAATTCTAATTTATATTCAAAACTTGCCGAAGGCCTAAAGGACATAAAAGATGGAAATGTTCAACCATTTGATACCGCCATATCTGATATCAAAAAGGAATAAAACAAAAAAACTCCCCTGCGCATTTTACTTTGCCCAGGAGAGTTGAATTTTTTACCGAGAGTTTTGTTTAGTCTGTTGTTTCCGTTACAGTTGGAAGTCCAGAGACTTCTTCAAAAATATTTGCCGCATAAACAGCTTGTCCATCGTAATACAATTCCCTTACGTTTGTACCTTCTGAATAAAGGGAAATGAGACCATTGTTGCTCGTGTAAGTATAAGATTCTGATCTAGACTGAGTCTTACCTTCACTATCCTTATAAGAATATTCAATAAGTAAAGTTCCATCTTCTTTGAAAGTACATTTTGCGCTTCCATCACTATACGTCAATTCAAATGTTGAATAAAGGCCGCTTCCAGAAATTCTCGGCATACTAAAATATTCATAGCACACAAAATATGAATCACCAAGTTTGTAAACAGTCGCCTTATTTATTTTAACATCTGTAGAAGAAAGTTCTGTTAAGTCACCGTCTTTTTTCCAGTAAATTTCTTTGTCTTTAGATGTATCAGTATAAGTTTTTTCTGTATATTTATAATCTTGACTGCACAACATTCCATTTTCTA
>CAVFQN010000209.1:4100-5318 GCA_963624615.1 Treponemataceae bacterium
CCACTAGAACCAAAACTCCCGTTTTTAAATCTTAAATACAAAGAATCTTTTTCAAAGTCACTTACGCTTGTTATTTTTTTCACTTCAGTTATATACAAAACTGCAACGTAATCCTCGCCTTCCACCAAAGCTGTCGCTTTAAAATCTGTATTACCAAGATCAAAAGCATTAAGACTTGTCCCACTTGCTACAGTCTTATGTTCTTCATTTTTTACAATGTATTTTTGGTAAGTTGAATCATAAACTGCATGCAAAAGTCTCGTGGTTTCCTTAGTTGTAGAAGACACAGTGTTTGTGGCGTCTACTACATAGTAGTATTTCTGATCAGACCAGTTTTCAGAAGTTGTCCACACCTCAGAGTCAACAGTAATTATGTATGCATAAGAACCGGCATACCTTCCATCATAACCGTTGTTAATAAAAGTTGAAGGCTTATAGTTGTATGTAAAATAACACCAGTCGTCAAGCTCAGCAGTTTCTGTTAATGCAATGTCATTGCTTGTCAATTCTTGTGAGCCAGTGCCATTCCAGTCGGCTTTAGGGGAGTAGTTTACATATCCATATACAAACTGATTAAATTTTTTTTCAACCTTTGTTATTTTTGAACCAGTAAAATTCAAAACAGACTCTTTCATCTCCTTTATTTTTGCTAAAGCAGAACTGTCGTCCATGTCTTTTACTGTCGGGAAGTCCCTGGTTACTGTAATCTTAGAGCCATCAAAATTACAATCTACATTGTAGTCTGTAAAATATTCTTTGTTCAAAGCATACCAGGAGCCTTCCGTAGTTGTTGTCGTCGCAGTACAGGTAGCTAAAATTTTAGTAAACCAGCCGTTATGTGCTGTTCCATAGTAATTTCCTCTTATTCCAAATGAATATTCTTTTCCGCTTTCTGTAAAAGGGAAAACAATAGTTGCAGTTCCACTTTCATTCAATATTGGCGGATATTCTATGTTCAAACCTGAATTATTCTCAAAAATACCACCTTCTACTATAACATACTCTCCGCCTGCAAGTTCTGTATAACTTACGGTAACCTTAATTCCTTCGGCACATGCTTCCGCTGTCATTGTAAAAAGGTCAGGCATATTGGCTTCTGCGTCGTCATCATCATTTTCTTGATCTGTTTCGCTATCGCCAGCACCATCGTCTTTGCTTTCAGAATCATTTTCTTGATCTGTTTCGCTATCGCCAGCACCATCGTCTTTGCTTTCAGAA
>CAVFQN010000210.1:0-2443 GCA_963624615.1 Treponemataceae bacterium
GAAAATGGCTTTGACCTTATCCGCTTTATAAGTGAAAACTATCGGAATATTTTTTGTATCTGCTATTCCATGTTCAAAAAAGCAGGAATAGTGCAACAGGCAGTAGCTGCAGGAGCTGTTGGCTATGTCTCTAAAGGAGCAGATTTGAAAGTTTTACTCCAGGCTATGCAAAAAGCTGATAAGGGAAGTTTCTTTATGGAAGAAAGTTTGACTTCTGATTACGTAATTTACACAAACCTTATTAACAGCCTCACCAAGCGTGAAAAACAACTTACAGAACTTTTTTTGCAGAACAAAAGTGAAGAAGAAATCTGTAAGATTATGGATATAACTTCAAGGGCCATAGATAATTACATGACCCGTATTCTTTCAAAACTGGGTGTTACAACAAAAAAAGAACTGCTTAAAAAGTTCGGAAAATCTGTGGAATAAAATCTTAAGGATAGAAAAAACTTTCAGGAGGATGATAAAAAATGACATTTCCAAAATTTTCAATTAAAACTCAACTTATTCTCGCTATTATTTTCACGCCCCTCAATTTTTTTCTTTCATATTTCTGCACCTACACATTAAAATGGGCCTTGTTTATGGATATGGTTTTTGTCTATTCAGCCAGTTTTTTTGGAATTCCATGCGGGATTTTTGTAGGATTTTTCAGCACCCTGATAAATGCAATTTTTATTCAACACACTCCCCTCCATCTTTTTTATGCAATTTGCAGCATAACAGGCTGTCTGCTGACCTTGCTTTTTGTGAACGGCCGCAAAATATTTTCCTGGGTAAATCTGGCTCTTCTGGCCTTTATTTCAACTTTTATAATCAGCCTGGAAGGTTCTATTATTTACGCCATTTTTTTTGCAGGAAGATCTGATTACACAGAAAACACTTCGGTTCTTTATCTGACTTACACTTTGATTATGCAAAATCTGGGAACTCAACTTTCTGCATTTCTAGCTAGGCTTCCGGTAAACCTTTTTGATAAAACCATAGCCGTTTTTTCCGGATTTGGGATTTATGTGGGGGTAAGGAAGATTTTAGAAAAGAAGGGGAAGTAATTTTAAGACGGAACTAGACGGAACTGGCAAGACTTACCTAAACCCTCACCGCTTTTTTCCGGGGCGTTGCGGGGTGTCCCCGCAGAGGGGGTAGCGGAAGACACGCTCGCGTGGCTGGAGCGAGGGGGAGACTTCCCCCTCCTGAATTCTAATCACACTTTCCCATCACAATTTCGACCCAAGACCTGGCGTCACGATTTTCCGGATTTAGATTCAAAGCCTTGACAAAATCGTTCAAAGAGTCCCTGATTTGGTCGGCGGCCCCAGCTTCCTGGGTGACTTCAATTTCAACATACTTCAGATTATTCACGATTTCGAGTTCAAGGTGATAATCGAGGCCGGGCATTTTGGCAAAATTGCAATGAACGCCGTAAGCCTGTTTTTGCTTTTTGAACCAGCAGAAAAATCCAGCAAGGGCAAAAAATTCCCGAAGCACCTCAGGCTCCTGGACAAAAGTTTCATCTTCCGCATTAACCTCGATTCCATTTTGCCGGGTCTTTCTTTTTAACGTAAAGTAGGATTTTTTTGTCTGCCCATCATCATCGGTTCTAAGCCGGATAACCTGGGGCTCGTCATTTGCCCTGCGTTCTGCCTCGGTTTTGTATTTGGAATAATATTCATCCTCTTTTGTGATAAGGGGACTAATCTTGCCGAGCAGTGAAAGCCCGGGCAGGCTTTTATCCCCCGTCATAAAATCAAAAATCTCCTGGTAGAGGCTATCGGTCAAAGGGATTTTTATTTCAATTTCGCGTCCCAATTTTTATACTCCTGCCCCACCACTCGCGGGATTTGCCCCACCACCTGTGGGATTTGAAACACCACTCGCGGGATTTACACCAGCCCCAGCACCGGCAGATATTCCTCGTTCCGCTCCGCCTGGCAAAAATTCCTTAAATTTTGCATACATTTCCGGGTAGCGTTTTTCCAACATTACAGGCAGCCCTTTTTCGTCGAGAAAGCAGTGCGAAGAAGTTCCTGTGAAAACCGTTTCACCGTCAACCTTGAAATTGTAGCCAAAAGTCAGCTTAAAAGCCGAAAGTTTTTCCACAAAAATATCAATAAAAATCACATCCGGAAATTTTGTTGTTTTTTTGTAATTGGCGGTCAAACTGATTACCGGCGAACCAATTCCTTCCGCCTCTAGTTTTTCAAAAGACCAGCCAATCTGTTCCAAAAAGTAAATGCGGGCCTCCTCCATAAAGCGGATATAATTTGAATGGTGGGTAATGCCCATTTTGTCTGTTTCGTAGTAATTAACTTTGTGAGTGTAAGGTTTCATTGTTTTATTTTGATGAAATGTAGGGCAATGGTCAAGAAAGTGGGGAAAAGATGGAGTGAAACTAACGATTTTGTAGGAATTTGCAGTTTCAAAACTAACGATTTTGTGG
>CAVFQN010000211.1:0-367 GCA_963624615.1 Treponemataceae bacterium
CTTCTAAGACTTGCTATTTCCAAGAGTTAGAGATGCCCATACACAAAACGCAAAGGGAAATTTATGAACGAAAAACCGCATATTTTGGGAATTTTAAATCCTGACGACTACCCAAAAAATCAGCAAAAACTTGTTAAGGATTTTAATGCAAAACTACTTGCTTTGAGCGAAGAAAATGCCCGGTTGACTATGACGGTAAGCCAAAAAGACCAGCGAATTCAAAATAAAATTAATGAAACTTCCAGAATTTACAATATCAACCTTACAAAAAATCTGATTGAAGATGAAATTTATGATTACAGTCACGGTGATGAAGTTGGCTGGCTCAAAGAACTGGGGCTACCTATCCCCGCTCCATTTGACGATT
>CAVFQN010000211.1:377-10958 GCA_963624615.1 Treponemataceae bacterium
AAAACTTGTCAGTGACAAAAGCAAGATCGACTACAAAAAACATTTTAACCGTAATCAACTTTTAAAAGCCTATGAAAATGGCGATTATATGCACATTTTAGAGTACGAAGCCTATAATCCGAATGATGAAGATTTTCACATCATCCGCCACTCTATCCTCCTCTCGAAAGACACAGACTCCAATGATATTATCGCTATGTGCTCTGCCCGCGACATCACAAATCTGGTTCAATCAAACAAGGATCTAAACAAGGCAAGAGAATTAAACGACGAAAATTTTTACATAATGGAAGCCCTTTTGCGGGATTTTTCTTCCGTTTGGATTATAAATTATAAAAGTCTGGGGATAAGACTTTTCAGAATAAACAAAGACACCGTTATCAAAGATGCTATTACCCAGGCAACAAAGTATCCTGAGTACAAGACTTTTATCGAACATTTTATAAATAATTATGTTTCCCCAAAAGACAAAGACAGGCTTCTTCTTAAAACAGAAGTAAGCAATGTAATAGAAGAACTTGAAAAAAATGGTGTTTACAATTTAAATTTCTCCCAAATTAACAAACAAAATCTTGAAACTTATCACATGATGGCTTTTGCAAAAATGGATGAAGGTAATTTTATTTTTGCATTAAAAAATGTTGATAATATTGTCAGAACAGAAATCAAAAGTGCCGAACGAAAAGCAAGGCTTCAACAGTATGAAGCCGATTTTTCTTCTATGGAATTATTACACGACGCCCTGAATTCTGGGTCCTGGAGCATGACTTTTGATGAAAAATGCCAGATGACTTCCTGCTCCTGGAGTCCAACTTTCCGCCGAATGCTTGGCTACAAAAGTGAAGAAGATTTTCCTAACCGCCTGGAATCCTGGTCAGATTTGCTCTACGGTGAAGACAAAGGTACTACTCTAAAGACTTTTTGGGATGTAGTAAATGACTTCACTGGAAAACTCACTTACGATGTTTACTACCGCCTTTACACAAAAAATCAAGGAATCCGTTGGTTTCATGCACTGGGCAGACTTTCCCGCCGCGAAGATGGTTCCCCTGTGAAATTTGTAGGGCTTTTTACAGATGCTCAGGACAAAATTGAAAACAGCAGGATTGAAAAAGAACAAAACGAAATTGTAAATGCCTTAAGCCGCGACTATCTGAATATTTTTAAAATTGATACAAAAACTCATAGTGCTCAAATCATGAAATTGGACGGTTATGTTACAAAAGGTATGAATGATTATGAAGATAGAATTGTTCCTTATGATGCTATGACCCGCCAGTATGTAAAATCCAGGGTTTTTAAGGATGATATGGAACCTTTACTTGAAGCTATGAATTTGGACACCGTTCAAAGCAAATTATCTGAAAGTAAGGAATACAATTATTCTTACCGTATACTTGATGAAAAGAACGAAATCCACTACTACCAGTTCAAGTACATCCGGCTGGAAGAAGATAATCCTGAAAGTAAAGTTATTGTCGGTTTTAAAAATATTGATGATGTTGTGCAAGCCAAAAAAGAAAGAGATTCCCTGCTCTATCTTTCACAAACCGACCAGATGACAAAACTTTTGAACAAAACCAGCGGTCAGGAACAAATTTCAAACGTACTTGCTGCAAAACGTGGCGGAATGTTCTGTATTCTGGATATTGACCACTTTAAGCGATTTAATGACACCTACGGTCACAAGGCTGGTGACGACGTTATTATCGGCGTTGCAAATATCATCAGAGATACTTTCCGCGACGAGGATATAAAATACAGGTTGGGTGGCGATGAATTTGCAGTTTATATGCCAAACCTTTTTAATGAAGATTTGGGACTTCTAGTTATAAACCGTTTTATAACCAATCTAAAATCTTTGACTCTTAATTCTGTGAATAACGAAGAAATCTGCCTGAGCATAGGAGCAGGAATTGTTCCTCCAGAAAAATTCATAACTTTTGAGAAATTGTATAAATTAGTAGACGCCGGCGTGTATAAAAGCAAGCGGGTTAATGGTCAAAGTGCCGTTACTTTTGTAGAAGTCGAGGAATAAAGCTACATATCGGTGGCTGCTACAGACTTTCAGCCAGTTCGTAAATCAATTTTTCGGTCTTTTCCCAGCCCAGGCAAGGATCGGTAATTGATTTACCGTAAACTCCCTCCCCGATTTTCTGACAGCCGTCTTCAATGTAGGATTCTATCATCAGACCTTTTACAATTTTTCTGATTTCGTCAGAAACGTGGCAACTGTGCAAAACATCTTTTGCAATGCGGATTTGTTCCAAATATTTTTTGCCAGAATTTGAGTGATTACAGTCCACAATCAAAGCCGGATTTTTGAGATTTGGCTCTGCTGCATAAAAATCAATCAGATTACGAATATCTTCATAATGATAATTTGAATGACTGCGGCCAAAAGCGTCCACATATCCCCGCAAAATTGAATGGGCTAAATCATTGCCCTCGGTTGTAACTTCCCAGCCTCGGTACAGAAATTTTTGTTTTGACTGGGCTGCGGTAATCGAATTCATCATAACCGAAATATCGCCGGAAGTAGGATTTTTCATTCCAACAGGAATTCCAAGTCCGCTGGCAACAATTCTGTGCTGCTGATCTTCTACAGATCTTGCACCAATTGCAACATAAGCCAGCAAATCAGAAAGATAGCGGTGATTTTCAGGGTAAAGCATTTCTTCGGCACAGGTAAAACCGGTTTCGCGAACTACCCTAGTGTGCATTTCGCGGATTGCGATAATTCCTGCCAGCATATCTTCTTCGCCTAAGGGATTTGGCTGGTGAAGCATACCTTTGTAGCCGGTTCCTTTTGTCCGAGGTTTGTTTGTATAAACGCGGGGAATCATAAAGATTTTATCGCTAACCTTTTCCTGGACTTTTGCAAGCCGAGACATATAATCCAAAACTGCGTCTTCATTGTCTGCCGAACAAGGCCCAATAATCAGCAAAAAGTGGTCATCTTTTCCTTCAAAAATATTTCTGATAATTTCGTCACGTTCGTCTTTTATTTTTCTGATTTTTTCTGTCAGCGGAAATTGTTCCTTAAGCTCCTGAGGAGTCGGGATTTTTCTGACAAAATTCATCTGCATATCCATTGTAATTCTCCTGGGCGAATTTTCGCCCTCACATTTTGTGATCTCTGAAAAAGCATTGAAAATGATTTTTCAGAGATGCCCATTATATCTGATTTTAATGACAAATTCAGTCGATTTTGTTAATATAGTGCAAGTTTTTCTTAAATTTGAGGCAGAATATGATTATAGATTTCCACGCACACATTTATCCCGAAAAAATTGCAGCCCGAGCCAGCCAGTCAATCAGCCATTTTTACGAGAACGCTCCCATGTCATGGGCAGGCACTGCGGACGAATTAATTGCCACCGGCAAAAAATCAGGAATCACAAAATATGTAGTCCATTCTGCTGCAACCTCGCCAACCCAAGTTGAAGTAATCAATAATTTTATCATCAAAGAATGTCAAAAACACTCGGAATTCATCGGTTTTGGCACAATGCACCAGAACTATGAAAATTATAGCGGAGAACTGGAACGGATAAAGGCAGCAGGCTGCAAAGGGATAAAACTCCACCCCGATTTTCAAAAATTTGCAGTAGACGACCCGATTATGGACAAAATTTACGACAAAATTGAAGAATTGAATATGGTAATCCTCTTCCACGCCGGCGACTGCCGCTACGATTTTTCTGGTCCCCGCCGCTTTTTGAACCTGATAAAAAAACATCCTAATCTGAAAGTTGTGGCTGCCCATTTTGGAGGCTACACAGAATGGGAAAATTCCATGCACTACCTTGTCGGTCAGAATATTTATTTTGACACTTCCAGCACCCTTTGGAAACTGCCGGTAGAAAAAGCCCGGGAAATGATAAAAAATCATGGTTATGAAAAATTTCTGTTTGGTTCTGATTTTCCTATGTGGGATTTTTCTGACGAATTAAAGAGAATTGACAGCCTAGACTTGACCGAAGAAGAAAAACAGGCAATTTTGTACGAAAATGCGGAAAAATTGCTGGAAGCTAAATAAAGAGTGCTCGACCTTCCGCCCAGCCTTCTTCCCGGTTCTCCTGAATCATCTCTGAAAGTGTCATGTAGTCCTTCCTCTCTTTGGGGGAGATTTTCAGGCGGTCTACAAGTGTTGCAAGCCGGTTTGTCAAATCAGAGTCAGATTTCTGCCTGCTCAGATAGCTAAAAAACGCCTGAAGTTTTTCTGACTTCATTTTAGCATAGAGTTTGGCGTTATAAAAGACAGAAAGTCTGCCATCGTCTATCACTTCGCCAGGTGCTTCGTCTATCCGGTTGCGGATTGTGTAAACTGGCAGGCCCAGACCAAAGGGATCTCCCAGACACAGAAAAATTACATAAGAATCTTTTAAATCTTTGTAATCCTCGCCGGCCATCAGGTTATCTACGTCCATGACGCCCTGGTAATATCTTGCCCTTTTTGCCAAGTCAGTCAAATGCGACGTCTGGATTTCGATGTCAAAACACCGTCCACTGCCCGCTTTGACGTAAACGTCAAAGCGGGCTCCCTTGCTAAGGTAGTCTATTTTGCAGTCTTTTTGAGCTGATGATAATTCAACTCTGTCGATTTGGATTTCCAGCAGGAGTTCCAGGATTTCTTTTGTAACGTCCAAGTTTTTTTCTAAGCCCCGGTGTCCTGCGGTAGGCTATGGAGCAGCTGCGAAGGCAACTTCAGTTGCCGAAGCAGAACAAAAACTGCCCACTATTTGTGGGCAGTTTTTGTTTGAGGGTTACCGAACTGCGGAACAGCCGACAGCGGACAAGATGTATTTTATTTTTTTTGACTTGCAGGGAGTTATTCCAAAAGACTTGGACACAGCCAAAAATATCAGAACCTTTTTTGTCCGCTGGACCGCCCGAATTCTAAAAATCATTCCTATGAGATCCTCTTTAGAAGATTTACTTTCCCCTCTTTGACTGAACAGCCCTTTTTATCACAATGACCAAGGCAAAAACCAATGGGAAGTAAAAATTTACCCCCCGAGTTACATAAAGACAAGACATAATATTTGCAGCTGGAATCAAAGTTGAAAAAACACTGCGATACATCGTTTCGGTAATTCCCTGGGCCCCTGGAAGCGGAAGCATTTCTACAGTAACGCAGATGGAAGCCTGCATCAAAATCACAACATAGGAAGGCGTTTCGTACATTCCAAGCCCATGATAAATTAAAAGCGGAATTAAAAGCAGACAAAGTCTTTGAATGAGGCAGCCGAAGAAAACTACAATCACCCTTTTTGCATTAGTCACAATAAAAGAAAGGGAATCCTGGTAAGAGGCAAAAAAACTGTTTACATGGTCAAAAAGTTTTTCGGCCCGGAGAGGACGTCTTTTAAAAACAAAGGCAATTATTCTGATAATCAATTTGCGTAAAGGTTCGGTAAATGCAATTAGAGAAATGAGGATGAGAGTCCAGACAAAATCAATCGAAAAACCTATATAAAACAGAGTTTTGTAACCATGAAGATTTGGAAAAATTACAGGCCGGGCAAAAAGCAAAAGTCCCAATCCCAACAATGACAAAACAATTTTGTTCATCGTTGCAATTATCATAAGAATGACAAAAGAAGTGCCAACTTTGCGTCCATCTTTGGCCATATAATAAAGCTGCATAGGCTGGCCACCAGAAGCTGACGGCGTAATGGAACTGTAGAAAAATCCTACAAAAGAATAAGAAAAACACTCCTTGTAGCGGCAATTTTTATCAATCGAATGAAGCAAAAAATAAATCATAAGACTTTCGGTGACGGTAAAGCCCATGGCAAGGCCCATTGCCAGCAGCAAATGGGGAATGGACATAGTTTTAATTTCTGCCCAAATCATTTTTAAATCTTGGCCTTTAAAGATTGTATAAAAAGAAAGTCCCATCACCAGGAAAAAGAAAGAATATTCGAATATAGTTTTGATAATTTTTCGTTTAGCAGCCAATTTTTTAGTTCATCCTAAGTTTTTTTTAATTTTTTTGGGGAAATCACACACCTGGGGCGGAAAATCTCATTCCAGGTGTAAAAATCTCACTCCGATGGGGAAATCTCACCCTCGGCGGTCATTTTTCCACCAAGCACATCTCCCCAAATCTCTACAAAAATAATCTCTTAAAATTCTCATCTACCGCAGCAGAAAGTTTTGCCGAAGAAATGTTTCTTTTTGAAGAAATATATTCATAAACATAATGCAGATTTGCCGGAGAATTCACCGTATTTTTCAAAGGAACGGGAGCATAGTAAGGGGAATCCGATTCAATCAAAATCCGGTCTTTTGGAACATAAGCCACCGTTTCTGCCATATCCAGGGCAGCTTTTTTTCCAGAATAAGTGACCGCCCCACTAAAACTGATATACCAGCCCAAATCCAAAAAAAAGTTCAGTTCAGATTTGCTGTAAGAATAACCGTGAATTACCCCTTTGTTCCATTTGATCGCCTTCAAAACATCAGCAGTTTCGTTAAAACCCTTGCGGGAATGGACAATCACAGGCATATTCAATTTTTTGCCAAGCGTCATTTGCAGGGCAAACAAATCTCTTTCATCAGAAACTGTCTGATGATCAAAATAATCATGGTCACGACCTTCGTATTCCACAGAATACCAGTCGTGGTCTATTCCACAAGGTCCAATCGCAACCAAACGCCCGGCAAATTCATCATCAGAATTTTTAAAATCATTAATCGTATTTTCCAGATTTTCTACATATTCATAGCGATTTTCGACCGAGTCTAAATCCCCCATCACCCCAGCCGAAAAACACAAGGCTTGTTTTACAGTTTTTTTCGCATCATCATCCAGCAAGTCAAGACATTCTCGAAGGGCATCCACTCTGTGCCAAATATCATCAGCCTTGAGCCCAGAATCAAGGGCAAAAAAAGGCTTACTCTGTGCCATTTGTGCCAAAACCTCAGCACCGTACCCCACCCCCTCGTTTTGTATCATCTGGGTAAAATTAAAAAGAAAATCCGAATACATAAGGCTAGTTTACTGTAGATTGGGGATAATTTAAAGATGGGCGGTTTTTGTAGTTTTTCGCAGTTTCAAGAGCTTTTTCTTCTTTACCCTGAGAAAGTCCCTGAGCAAAAGGGGCTCCCAGGCAGAGAAAAATTACATAAGAATCTTTCAGATCTTTGTAATCTTCGCCAGCCATCAGGTTATCTACGTCCATGACGCCCTGGTAGTAGCGAGCTCTTTTTGCCAGGTCAATCAAATGAGATGTTTGAATTTCGATGTCAAAACACCGTCCACTTCCATCCTTGACATAAACATCGAATCTTGCACCTTTGCTCAAGTAGTCTGTTTTGCAGTCTTTTTGTGCTGATGACAGTTCAACTCTGTCAATTTGAATTTTGAGTAGGAGTTCCTGGACTTTTTGAAAAATAGTGTTTTTTTTTCCTAAGCCCCGGTGTCCTGCGGTAGGCTATGGAGCAGCTGCGAAGGCAACTTCAGTTGCCGAAGCAGAAGACCGGAGCGGCACCATCTGTGCCGCGAGGACTTAGAGCGGTAGCGAACTGCGAAACAGCCGACGGCGGACAAGATGTATTTTTTTTTGACTTGGAAAGGGGGTTGTCCCAAAAAACTTGGCTAAGGCAGGAAATGATAAAGCCGGAGCTGTCCGCCGGACCGCCAAAAAAAATCTAATTAGTTTTAACTAACATATTGACATTTTTGTTAGTAAAATCTAACATACAGGGTGAAGAGAAAAGGAGTATGCTATGCCATTGACATTATGTAGTATGGGGGACGTTAAAACAGTTCGAAAAATCGGTGGTTCTCAGGAAGTAAGGCAGCACCTTATCGACATTGGTTTTACAGAAGGCAGCGAAGTTACTGTCATCAGTTATCTGGGTGGTGACTTGATTGTGAGAGTAAAGGATTCTAGAGTTGCCCTGGATAAGGCTATGGCGACAAAAATCCTGGTCTAAATAAGGCTAAACTATAGGAGTAATAGATAAATGAAAACATTGAAAGAAGCGCGTGTGGGCGAAACTTTGACCGTTAAAAAAATTAACGGCGAAGGTGCTGTAAAGCGTCGCCTTATGGATATGGGTTTTACAAACAATTGTGAAATCTATATTAGAAAAGTAGCTCCACTTGGTGACCCTGTTGAAATCACCATTCGTGGATATGAACTTACTGTTCGAAAAGATGATGCCGAAATCATCATGGTAGAATAGGAGTAGTTTTTATGGCTGCCTTCCTTTGCGAAAGGCATTTTTTTTAGGTTTAGAGTTAGATAAAACTAACTTTAGCTGACAAATTTTCAATTAAATTATTAAAGAGGATTTTTTTTATGAAAATCGCACTTGCGGGTAACCCAAACTGTGGTAAAACGACAATGTTTAACGCTCTTACTGGCGCTAATCAGTACGTAGGAAACTGGCCGGGAGTTACAGTTGAATACAAAGAAGGTAAAACTAAGACAAATAAAGACCTTATTGTAACTGACCTTCCTGGTATTTATTCACTTTCCCCTTATACAAATGAAGAAGTTGTTTCTCGTGATTATTTGAGAAGTGATGAGGCAACTGCAATTATCAACATTATTGATGCTACAAATATTGAACGAAATCTTTATCTTACTACTCAGCTGATTGAACTTGGTAAACCTGTTGTAATTGCCCTGAATATGGTTGATGCCCTTAAAAAATCTGGCAACACTGTTAATTCTAAAAAACTTGCCGAAAAACTGGGCTGTACGGTTATTGAAACTGTTGCTTTGCACAACAAGGGTGTAAAAGAAGTTACAGAGGCTGCTGCTGAAGCTGCAAAAAATGGTACAAAAATTCCTGCTGCATGTTTTGCAAAGGACGTTGAAGCTGCAATTTCTGAAATCACTGCCCTGCTCCCTGGTACTGTAAAGGAAAATCTTAAAAGATGGACTGCAATTAAGGTTCTTGAAAAAGATGAAAAAGTAATTGCTGACATTAAACTTTCTGACGCAGACAAGGCTAAGGCTCTGGAAATTACAAATAAACTTGAAGCTTCTAAAGATGATGATATTGAATCAATCATCACAAACGAACGCTACAATTACATTATGGAACTTTTGAAGGGTGTTGTCACAAAGTCTGGAAAGAATATGACTACTTCTGACAAAATTGACCGCATTGTTACAAACCGTATTCTTGGTATTCCAATTTTTATTGCTGTAATGTGGTTTGTTTACTGGGTTGCTGTTTCTACTGTTGGTACAATGGGTACAGACTGGGCAAACGATGTTTTGTTTGGTGAATGGATTTGTGGAGGAACTCAGACTTTGCTTGAAAATGCGGGTGCTAATCCAGTTTTGATTGACTGTGTTGTAAACGGTATTTTGGGTGGTCTTGGTGCAGTTTTGGGATTTGTTCCACAGATGGCTGTTCTCTTCCTCCTCCTTTCTATTTTGGAAGATGTAGGATATATGGTTCGTATCGCATTCGTTATGGATCGTTTGTTCCGCAAGTTTGGACTTTCAGGTAAATCATTTATTCCATTATTGATTTCTTCAGGATGTGGAATTCCTGGTATTATGGCCAGCCGTACAATCGAAAACGAAAACGACCGCCGTATGACAATTATGACTACAACCTGGATTCCTTGTGGTGCAAAACTTCCTGTAATCGCTATGATTGCGGCAATTCTTGCTACAAAGTTCACTGGCGGAAACGCTTCTTGGGTTGGTCCTTTGATGTATTTGATTGGTATTGGTTCAGTTTTGATTTCAGCAATCATGCTCAAGAAAACAAAGCCTTTCCACGGTCCTGCCGCTCCATTCATCATGGAATTGCCACAGTATCATATTCCACAGCTCAAAACTGTTCTTCTTCACACTTGGGAACGCCTCTGGTCATTTATCAAAAAGGCCGGAACAATCCTCTTCCTTGCTTGTCTTGTAATGTGGTTCCTTTCAAGTTATGGTTGGCAGCCTAACACAAAAGAAGTTACTCAGGCTGATGGATCTGTCGTAGAAGTTGAAGCTGAAGGTACATCTTTTGGTCTTTGTGATGCTGATTATTCAATTATGGCTAAAGTTGGTGGAGTTCTCCGCTACGCATTTATTCCTTTGGGATTTGGTAATGCTGATGGTGGCTGGCAGTGTGCAGCTGCTTCACTTTCAGGTTTCTCTGCTAAGGAAGGTATTGTAACAACAATGGGTGTTTTAGCCGGTGCTGATGATGCTGATACAGAAGCTTTGGCAGGTGCTGGAAGCATTGCTGATATTGCCCTTGAAGCCGATGATTCTGCTACAGGCGAAGTTGTCATGGAAGAAGCCGAAGAAGAAGGAAATGCTAAGAACGCAGTTGATGCAATTGCAAAGTGGTTCCCAACCGCTCTTGCCGCATTCTGCTTCCTCTTGTTCAATTTGCTTGATTCACCTTGTCTTGCTGCTATTTCTACAATGGCAAATGAATTAAATAACAAAAAATGGTTCTGGTTCGCAATTCTCTTCCAGAATTTGTTTGCATACATTGTGACAATGATGGTATTCCAGATTGGTTCACTTTTCAGCGGTGCTTCGTTCGGAAACGGATATTCTGTAGTTGCTTTGATTATTGCATTTATCTTCCTTGCAG
>CAVFQN010000212.1:0-11447 GCA_963624615.1 Treponemataceae bacterium
GAATGCGCAGGCATCTCTGAAAAAGCATTGAAAATGATTTTTTAGAGATGCCCATATATAATCTCTCGTATTATTTTTAAATTGCAATAATGTATACTTTTTTGTGGGAGATTATTATGTCTACAACTTCTAAGGGAATTTTGAGCAAAAAGCAATTTTTGTTTTTTGCCATTCAACTAGCCTTCCCGATTATGATTCAAAACTTAATTAGTACCTTGGTGGGCTCGGCTGATACAATTATGCTGGGCTATGTCAGTCAAACGGCTATGTCTGCATCATCACTGGCAAACCAATATACTTTTGTTCTTTTTTGTTTTTATTATGGATTATCAACGGGAACCAGCGTACTTTGTGCACAATATTGGGGAAAAGGAGATAAGAAAGCTGTAGAAAAGATTATAGCACTTGCTTCAAAGGTAGTTCTTGTCATTTCTCTACTATTTTTTATGATTTCCTTTTGCTTTCCCCGATATGTTATGCTTTTGTTTACAAACAGCCCTGAAACTGTTGAGGCTGGAATTACATATTTAAGGGTACTTTCCTTCTCTTTTATTTTCATGGGACTTTCGCAAATTTTCGTTAGTGCGATTAGAAGCATTGGCAAAATTATATTCCCGTCTGTTATTTATGTTGTCTCACTTTTGGTGAATGTATTTCTGAATGCAACTTTTATTTTTGGTTTTTTTGGTCTGCCAAAACTTGGAATTACCGGGGTTGCCCTGGGAACTGTCGTTTCAAGGGTTGTCGAAGTGATTATGTGTCTTGTTTATTCTGCCAAAAGTAAAGATGTCTGTTTTCGATTTGATTTGCTTTTTAAAAAATCAGGAATTCTTTTTAGGGATTTTTTGAAAATTAGTGCACCTGCGGTTGTAAATGATTTGGTCTGGTCTCTTGCGGCTTCTACTTTTACTACGATTTTAGGTCATATTGGTGATGACATGGTTGCTGCCAATGCTGTCGCTGTGATGGTTGTAAATATAGGTGCCATTGTTTGCCGCGGATTTGCAAATGCAACAACGATTATTGTCAGTCAGTCTCTGGGAAGTAACAACATGGAAGAAGCAAAAATATATTCCAAAAGGATGCTTTTGCTTACTTTTTTTGTGAGTCTTTTGGGTGCTTGTGTAATTTTGTCAATTCGTCCTTTTATGATGAATTTTTACAGTGATAAGTTGACAGAAACGGCTATACATTACCTGGGACTTATTATGATTATGACAACCTGGCGTCTCGTTGGCGAAGCAATTAACACTTGTCTGATTTGTGGCTGCTTTAGGGGCGGTGGGGATTCTAAATTTGGAATGATTGTAGATTCCGCAGTAATGTGGCTAGTCGCAGTTCCTTTGATGGCAATTGCTGCTTATGTTCTAAAACTTTCACCGCTTTGGGTCTACTTTGTGATGTCCCTGGACGAATTTGAAAAAATGCCGATTGTTTTTATCCATTATTTCAAATTTAAATGGATGAAAAATATTACAAGGTAATTTGTTCCTGCCCAAAACCATCATTCCGAACTTGTTTCGGAATCTCAGGATAAGGGCGTTTCTAAAAACTTATTTCTGATGGCTTTTTTTTCTTCTGCCGTAAATTTCAAACGCTGATCAAAAAAGTTTTCAAGTGAACCGTAATCATTTTTCAGAGATTTTATAGCCGATTCGATGTAATCCCTTTTGGCAATATAATATTGTCTCATTTTATTGGCAATTTTATGACTTTGTTTTGAAATCAGCACTCCCAGATAAATAAATTTAGCCTTTCCCTGGGTCACTTTATTTGTAAAAAGATAATCATTAAGGATTTCTTCCCTTCCAACTCCCAAAAAAGCAAGCAGGAGGGCCGCCAAAATCCCAGTTCTGTCTTTTCCTGCCGTACAATGAAAAACAACTGCATAGTCTTTTTCTGGCAGAGTTAGGATTTTTTTCAAAACTTCAACCAGACGGTCAAGACATTCGCCTTTTACCATGTTGCTGTACAATTCTTCCATGTGGGGCATCATAGAAAGCGACAAAAGGCTGTGGGTTTTTCGCTCGTGACTGATTCCCACCACCGCTTCCGTCAAAATAGGATAGTGATAATAAACTACCCCTTCAGGAATTTTATCCGGCTGCTCAGAAGA
This sequence comes from Treponemataceae bacterium, assembly GCA_963624615.1. Classification (GTDB taxonomy): domain Bacteria; phylum Spirochaetota; class Spirochaetia; order Treponematales; family Treponemataceae; genus Treponema_D. Next base: position 2,117 of record CAVFQN010000212.1, read on the forward strand.
TTCTTTTTTCGTACGCAAATCAATAACCGTATGGATTTTGTACATTTCTTTTAGCAAATTAATGTCGGAAAGGGAAAGTTTTCGTAAAGTTGTTCCGCGAATAAGCATGAACCTTTTTAAAAGACGCCCATCTTTCGTTCTAACGCCACCAATATCCCTAAAGTTGCGGCGATGGGCCAATTTCAAAATTTCCATAAAAAAGATTATACCACGCAAAGGAAAATATGGAAAACTCTAAAAATTGTGGTTATTTTTGCGATTTTTAGAGGGAACTTTGAAAACGCGCACAACTTTATGCAAATTGAAAATCAAATGCTAAAGTCGTGGCTTTTTCATTTTTTTCGGATTTTTTCTGACTAATCGCCCCAATCCATTCCGTCCATTGTGATAATTCCACCCTTATCATCAAACTTCAACTCACGGAATTTTACATTGCGTTTCTGATTTACACCATTTGAACGCTGGCAGTCGTGGTAGAATAAATACCATTTTCCCTGGTACTCAAGAATTGAGTGGTGAGTTGTCCAGCCCAAAACTGGGGTCAAGATTTTTCCGCCATAAGTGTAAGGTCCGTATACATTTTTTGATGTAGCATAGCAGAGGAAGTGGGTTGTCCCTGTTGAATATGTAAAGTAATAGGTATCACCTTTTTTGAAAAGCCAAGGATCTTCAAAATAACGGCGGTTTTCATCGCCACCTGTAAGAGGCTTTCCATTTTCATCAAGGATTACGAGATCTCGGAGTTCTTCTGCCAGTTCCAGCATATTGTCTTTCATCAGGGCAATTTTTGGAGTGCAGGCAGGCTCATCTCCCTTTGGCTCCTTATTATCTGCAGACCATTTATTATTTTTGTACTGGTCAAGCTGACCGCCCCAAATGCCACCAAGGGTCAGATAATATTTTCCGTCGGTATCAGGGAACATACAAGGGTCAATTGAATAAGTTCCTTTTACATAATCTGGCTCAGGCTTAAAAGGTCCTTCCGGTTTATCTCCAATGGCAATACCAATGCGGAAAAAACCTTCTTTATCACGACCTGGGAAAACAAAATAATATTTTCCATCTTTTTCAACACAATCTGGGGCCCAAAGCTGTTTGCTTGCCCATTTTACATCTTCAACAGAAAAAACACAGCCACAATCGCGAGGAAGGGTTTCGACGTCTTTCATTTCATAAACGTGGTAATCTCGCATACCATACTGGTCGCCATTGTCGTTGTTTTCTACATCCTTATCTTCATCATGTGAAGGATAAATGTAAATTTTGCCATTAAAAACATGTGCCGATGGGTCTGCCGTATAAAGGTCATTTACCAAAGGCTTTTTCTGAATACTCATCTTAAAAACTCCTGTATTTTCGATTTTTATCATTTTTTTACAAATTTTTATAACAATTTTCTGTCAGATGACTTTATTTTTCAATCAGTTATATCACCTAAGGGAGTTTTCCCTACATAAGTTTTCTGATGATTAGTTGACGATAATTGCCCCGGGACATTCAAGTTCTGCATTCCTTGCCGCGCACCAGGTTCCTTTTTTCAGGGCAGCTTCAAAATCCCCGGAATTCAAATATTCGTACAAAAATCCTGCATTAAAAGAATCTCCGCAGGCAGTCGTGTTCACTGCTTTTACCTTTTCGGTCGGACATTCATAAAAAACACCATCTTTTGCGGCGAAAGTCGGCTCGATTCCCCTTGTAACAACAAGCATATTATGAAATTGGGCAGATTTTTTGATGATTTCATCCTTTAAATCAGAAAGATTGCAATCAAAAGTGTTACAAAATTCTTCGTCATTAATTTTGATGATGTCAGGTTTTACCAATTTCAGCGTTCTTTCCAAATCCTCCCCAATATAATCCGCAAGAAAGATTTTTCCGGAATCTTTTGTCATACCAGCGATTGTGGCGTACAAATCATCAGACCAGATGCCAGGACGGCTGCCCGCCAGCAAAACCCCATCCACTTCCGAAAAAGCTTCGTTTATATATTTTAAAAGTTTGATTTCTGCGTTGTTGATTTTTTCAGATTCGGAGCAAAGCGGCTCACCAACGACAATTTCCGTAGTCGTGCCGGCTTTCCGATCCAAAAGTGTCCAACATTCCCGGGTAAAACCTGGAATTGTCACATACTGCACGTCCATTTTATCTTTGCTAGCCAAATCCAAAAAAAGCTGCTGATTTTTTTCGCCAAGAGGGCAAATCACCTTTGCACAGCCTTCTTCCAGCTGATTTAAAACCCTCGCAGAATTCACAGCTTTTCCAGAAGCATCGTAGCGGTAAGCTAGAGCCCGGTTCACCCGAGTCAACTCAAGACTTGAAAAATTGATTGTTCGCTGCAAAGTCGAACTTAAGCAAAGACATAGGATTTTTTTCATCTACATTCTCCAAAAAAAACATCCGTAACAAAGGACATTCCCCAGATGGGCGTCCCCTGGTAGACGTCCCCAGGTGGGCGATTTTTACATTTTCTCCAAAATTTCCGGCAACTGATAAATTGACGGCAGGCGGATTGTTTTGCCCCATGTTGATTTATCAGAATTTGCAATTACTTTTGATTCTGGCGACAAGGGGCGGCCATTTTTATCACCAATTAAAATCGCAGTTCCACCCAAAGCACACCAACCGTCAGTGTATTTTTGCATATCGTCCAAAAAGAGGGTATTTTCAATATCCGCCCCAATTTTTTTCAAGGCAGCCTGATAGGAAGCCGCGTAAGGTTTTCCATAAAAATCAGCATCGCGAATATCGGTGACGGTATCAAAAAGATCTGTAATTCCAAGTTTTTCGAGTACCCGGTCGGCGTGTTCGTGGGGAGCGTTTGTCAAAATAGATTTAGGATAATCCAAGGAAAGCAAAAATTCGCGAAGTCCCGGTTGAGATTGCAATTCATCTGCCTCATTTTCCGGGTGGACTTTTGCCAAAAATCCTTCTACGTCAGTTAAACCTTCTGCCCTCAGCCATTCCAGGGTCGTGGAATAATTTACGATGTTCTTTTCTTTCAATTTTTTCGCCGTTTCCAAATCACAATTAAAAAAATCGCAAACACAGTCAAACATTCGGTTTGAAATGCCGGCGTCCATGGCGGAGGAAGAAGGATAAAGTGTATTGTCTAAGTCAAAAAGCAGGTGGGTAATTTTCATAGTTTGTCCTGGTGGGCTTCCCCCTGGACAGCAAGATTTTTCCCATTTTTTCCAGCCAATCCTGCCATCTTCGTAAAAGTTTTTTCCAGATACTGGGCTTCCCCTTCCGACAGGCTGGCCCGCGACAAAATGCTCCGCCAGAAATTTTCCATATCTTCCCGGCCCGGCATCTTAAAAAATCCGATTTTCGCCATATTATCTGTAATTACGTCCACAGTTTTATCCACTCTTTCCAAAGTGAGGGGAACATAGCCCTTGTAATCACCTTTTTTTTCAATCAGATTTTCCCTAAACATATGGTAAGACAAAATCTGAACCGCGTGGCTCAAATTTAGAGAGCCAAAATTATCTGATGACGGAATTGTAACTCCAACATTGCACTGTTCCAATTGGGAATCTGTAAGGCCAGTTCTTTCGTTGCCAAAAACAATGGCAATTTTTGAATTTTCGGTCTTTTGGCCTGCCATTTTTGCAAATTCCTCTGGCAACAAAAGTTTGCCCCGCTTTTTGCCTTTTCGGCGGGTGGTTCCTGCACAAATAGAACAGTTGGCAGTTGCCTCGGTGATAGAACTGTAAAAACGGGCATTATCAAAAATTACCCCTGCATGGATTGCAAGAACGTGTACGTGATCCAGGTCGTAATCTTCTTTTTTGCCCACAATCCTCAAATCCGAAATATCGTTATTTGCCATAGCCCTGCAGGCTGCCCCGATATTTCGCGATTCGTCTGGATGGTCTAGTACAATTACAATGTTTGAAAGTTTCATAAAATTAGCAGTCAGATTTTTGCGGCATGACGCTCTATTTTTTGCCCAAAAGGGTAAAATCATTTGCCTGATTGCAGAAAACAATTCCGCTGCCAGCTTCCGCAAAACATGGAAGTTCTGTAATTGCCTTTAAAATGTCCTGTTTTTTATCTTCAGGAACAAGGATGATGAGCATATCTTTTTCTGGAACAATCTTCATACCAAAGAAAGCGGCATCATCTTCGCGGGCGGTACCACGCGCTCCGATTATTGTTCCACCACCGGCCCCGGCTTTTCGGGCTGCAGCCATGGCGTCTTCCGCATATCCTTTATTTACAATTACATTTATCATTTCATAATTATTCATAGTTTCTCCTTTTTCTTCGTTTTCAGACTGAGGATTATTTGACGACGAAAGCGACGGCAAATGTCCAGCTTTGATAAAATCACCAACATCAATCGTGAACAAAACTCCGAAGTGTGATTTTTTTTCTTCCGATGCTTTTACGATGGCAGATAAAACAGCCTCTTTCAAAACATCCTCAACTACTATGTAAACTATATCTTTTGAAGTGTCACCCAATCCCAATAATTGCAAAACGCTGTTACTTGCAGTTCCGCGTCCCATTATGATTGAACCACCACTAGCCCCAGCAGATTTTGCCGTTTCAGTAATAAATTCGCCACTATTATGAGGAACAATGCTGATAATCAATTTATAACTCATTTTTCACCTCCGTTTCAGGGGTTTTATTTGAAAGTTCTTTTGAAGATTTTTGTTTGATTTTTACAATAATTCCCATAATCTGAATTGCGATTAAAGGCATCATTGCAACCAGAGCGATAACCCCAAAAGAATCGTTGCCACCACTGCCAGAACTTGCCGCTCCCAAAGTAAATGAAAGTACAAATGTTGATGTGAGAGGACCGGATGCAACTCCGCCCGAGTCAAATGCAATTCCTGTAAAAAGTGAAGGACAGAAAATCAAAAGGAATAAAGCGATGATATAGCCTGGAATTAAAATAAATTTCAGATTAAAACCGGCAACCGCCCGCCACATTGCAAGACCAATTGCAATTGCAGTTCCCACAGAAAGCGAAATCAAAAGCATTTTTCGTTTGATTGTACCACCACTTACCTGTTCAACCTGTTCACTCAAAACCCAAACTGCAGGTTCTGCACAAACAATGATTGCCCCCAGGGCAAGTCCAGTTCCGATCAAAATAGCGTACCAGATTCCGCCGTTTTCTACCGCTTTTTGACCAAGTGCCTGGCCCAAAGCAGCTCCCGCCTGTGAAAATCCGCCGTTTACCCCAATCAGGAAAATTGCCAGACCAACAAAAGCGTATGCAAAACCGATTGTAAGTCTGATAACCTGGCGTTTTGTCATTTTTAAGAGGAAAATTTGGAAAATAATAAACATTCCAAAAAGTGGTGCAATAGAAAGCAGAGATTCCCGCAAAACTCCAGGTGCAACCGCACCAAACGAAGAAAATACCTGTGAGAAAAATCCGCCATTTGCAAGAGCAACTTCTGTGGCAGCACTTTCTTCTGCAATGGTAGCTGCATCAAAAGCCCCGGTCATTTTCAGGAAGATTGAATAGAGAATAACTGCCATAATCGGACCAACCGAGCAAACGCCGGTAAGACCAAAACTGTTTTCGTTATCATCACGAACGGAAGAAACACCAAGTCCCAGAGCCATAATAAATGGAACGGTCATAGGCCCTGTAGTTGCTCCGCCAGAGTCAAAAGCAATCCCGATAAAAGAATCCGGGGCAAACATTGCAACTGCAAAAAGAATAATGTAAGAAATCAGGAAAGTCATTTTGAGCGAAAGATTCAAAACCGTTCGCATCAAACCAATCATGATGAAAAGCCCAACACCGCCCGCAATTACAAAGGTAATGGCAGATTTATTTACGAAAGAAAAAACTCCCCGTACCTGGTCACCAAAAACCTGAATATCAGGTTCAGCGGCAGTGACGACAAAACCGATTGCGAAAGCTACGATGAGCAACAAAGGAAGAGAACGTTTTTTGGTGAGTTCAGCACCGGTGCGTTCTCCCATAGGCTGAATTCCCAAATCCACGCCCAAGAGAAAAATTGTGAGCCCTACAATGAGCAAAAGCCCACCAATTACAAAACGAGTGAGAAGAAGAGCGTCCAGGTCCAGCAGGAAAATTCCCAAAAGCAGGACAATTGCCATAACCGGCAAAACTGAAACGGCAGTTTCTTTTAATTTGTTCAGTATGTTCATATGTTACACCTACAATTTATAGGATTTTGGACTTTATTTTTCAGAAAAATTTAAATTATTTTGCAAAGGCATTCCAGCCTTTTTTTTCAATACCGTCACACCAGAGTTTTGCATAGTGTTTAGCACCTTCCAGGTCGTGGTCGCGGTAATTACCGCATTCCTGGGCGGTTGTAGCCGGAATTTCTTTATCCCAAACTGCAACTTTTTTGAGAACATTCAAAAGATGATTGGCAACTTCCTCCTCCGAAAGTTCCCCCCAAATTGTAAAATAAAAACCTGTGCGGCAACCCATCGGCGAAAGGTCAATCACCCCTTCCATTTCATCACGAATGTATTCCGCAATCAGATGTTCCAGAGTGTGAATTGCACCCGTCGGCATAAATTCCTGATTCGGCTGGGTAAAACGAATATCGTATTTAGAAACAACATCACCTTTTTTGCCAACCTTGCGGGCTGCAAGTCGAACATAAGGTGCAGTAACTTTTGTGTGATCCAAATTAAAGGAATCAACATTGTATTTTTTTTCTGGCATTTTTGACCTCCCAAAAAAACTATGCACAAATTTCTTTGAGAACTTCAAGCAAAAAATTGCTGCTTACTTTTGATGCTTTTTCCTCTTCGTAAGTGGACTGAACATTTTCATCAGCACAATCCGACATACAGCGGATAATCACAAAAGGCACGTCATTTACATGGCAGGCGTGAGCAATTGCACAACCTTCCATTTCCACACAAAGAGGATGAAAATTTTCTACAATGAAGTTCTTTTTTTCACCACCAGCAATAAACTGGTCACCAGAAGCAATTAAACCTTTCTGGATTTTATGATTTTTTGCCAAATCTGATTTTTCAAATGTGGTGATTGCCAGATTTGTAAGTTTTTCATCAGCTTTGAAAGTTTCCGGCATTCCAGGAACTTGCCCCAGCTTGTAGCCAAAAAAAGTCGTGTCAAAATCGTGATAAACGGCTTCTGTCGAAACTACAAAATCATAAATATTAAGACCTTTTCCAGTCGCCCCGGCAATCCCTGTGTTGATAACGCAACTAACCTTGAAGTTCAAAATCAAAAGTTGGGTGCAGAGAGCCGCATTCACCTTTCCAACACCACATTTTACGACAACTAGGTCTTTATCAAAAATCCTGCCTTTGTAAAAAGTAAGATTATTTATCTGGATTTTTTCTTTGAAAGACATTTGAGCAAAAATTGCTTCTACTTCCGAATCCATCGCCCCAACAATTCCAATCATTTTTTAAGCTCCGCTTCTTTTTCTTCTTCAGTTTTTTTCTGATAGTGAATTTTTATGCTATCCAAAAGTTTATCTTCCAGATTAAATTTCTTGATAAACCAACCGGTGACTTTTTTGTAAACTATAAATCCCAAAAATAAGCCACCAAATGAAAGAACAATCACCAGGACACCCAAAATATTAGAAAAAGCTGATGTTTCAGGATTACAGGTTTTTGTAAGAATAAAAATCCCCAAAACCAGCAAGGCGATAATAATGGCAAAGGTTTCTACTATGTTAAAAAGGGTTGCCACAATCATAAAAATATTTGAAAAACGCTTTTTATTGCGATACTCAATCTGTTCTTTTCTGCGTCTAGCTTTTGCTTCTTCGTCCAAATCTTCCATAATCCACTTCCCTTTATTTTTCTTCCTTTTTTCTACGCTCGTCTTGAATTGACATCACAATAAATGAAACAATCAGGATAATACCACAAACGACTACAGCCGAATCGGCAACGTTGAAAGTAGGCCAGCGTTCAAGTCCAAAAAGTCCGTAGAATTTAACATCAATAAAATCTACAACCCCTTCTTTTCTGAAAAATCGGTCAATCAGATTGCCAAGACCTCCGCCAACAATCCCCATAATTGCCCAGCACTGCAGTTTAGTCCATGATTTATTTCTGAAATAAACAACAACAACCAAAGCAATTACAACAAGAGGTATCAGCGAAAAAAGCAGGTGGCGGACAGTCTCTGACCAGGTTGCACCAAAACTAAAGGCAACCCCGGTATTTGAAACATGAATAATCCGCAAAAAATCACCAAAAAACTGGCATCCAACTGTATAAATGGGAATATTTTTTACGATGAGTGCTTTTGTCACCTGATCCAGGATGACAACCAGAAGGGCCAAAGAAACAGGCCAAATTTTAGATTTTAAATTCTTATCCATACATAAAATATACAGATTTACAGGTAAGTTTTAAAGAAAATTAATTGTAGAAAAGGAAAATTATTTTGGGATTTTTTTATCTGGGCACCTGGCCCTTAATCGCAAAGGCCACCGAGTTTTCCGTAACTACACCCCCCGCCTCATCATCTCGTAAAAAATAATAGACGCAGCCTGGGCTACGTTCAAACTGTCTACGTCGCTTTCGGGTTTTCCGCCTGCCATGCCGGCCCATGGAATTATGACCAACTCGTCACAATTTTTTTTGACAATGTCGCTTATGCCGTGCTCTTCGTTACCCAAAACTACCAGAAGCGGTTTTTTGCCCTGGCCTTCCAGTTTTGCCAGTTCTCCGACATCTTTTTTTGCTTCCAGGCTTGTCCCAACTCTAATCATTTTGCCTTCCATGGCTTCCAAAAGTCTGGCACTTGAGCGAACGGAATAAATATTTACATATTCCATGCCACCTTCGGCAACCCTGTAAGATGATGTTGTAATAGAAGATTGAGCTTCGTCCAAAGGAATTACGATATTTTTTACCCCAAAAAAGGCAGCACTTCGGACAATTGCACCAAAATTGTTGGCGTTGCCGATTCTGTCCAGCAAGACGGCATTTTCGCCATTTTCTATCCAGGAATCGGTAATATCGGAATCCAGGGGCTGAATTTCTGGGGCTTCTATCATTGCGACTACCCCCTGGTGGTGAACCGTTCCGCTCAGTTTTTCCAGGTCGCCGGCTGGTTTTTGATTATAAATTCCGTGATTTTTTGCAAGTTTTTTACAAAGTCCGCCAAATTTTGGGGCAACTTCTTCGGTAAAATACAGACGGCAGATTTTTTCAGGATGATTTTTTTCCAATTTTTTGACAGTGGCAAATCCGCAAACAGCCAGTTCATTTCGTTTTGTGTTTTTCATTCTTTCACTATACAACAAGAAGATAAAAAATGATATATTGTCGAAAATTAGAAAAGGCTACCACCAACGCGGTGTTCGTGTTGTTTATAAGG
>CAVFQN010000212.1:11457-12527 GCA_963624615.1 Treponemataceae bacterium
ACTGCATAATATGAAAAAAATTATTTCACTTATCATTAGTTTTTTAAGTGTTTTTCAGATTTTCGCTGGCGAAAAAAATCTTTTGCGAAAAGAATCTTTTGATAAGGGTACTTTTAAAAATCTGAATTTTGATTTGTCTTTTGAAGAAATCACTTTTGAAAAAACTTACAGTGATGAACTTACCGTTGAAATTTACAGCAACAACAGAAAAAAAGTTCCGACCTACGAAATTGCTGATAATACCCTTAATTTGAAGTCTACGACACTCCGAACCTACGTTGGCGACTTGTGTAAAATCCACATTTATGTTCCTGAAGATTTTACTTTTGAAAATATCACAATTTCGACAAAATCTGGCGAAATTGATGCGGATTCTCTGCACACCAAGCTTCTTTCGCTCAAAACAAACAGTGGCAGCATTGAAGTTGATGATGTTTTTGCTGATGAAGAATTGACCCTCAAGTCTTTGAGTGGCGAGATTTCTGTTGAAGATGTCATTACAAAAAACACTAAAATTGAATCTTCCAGTGGCGAAATTGAAATTGAAAAACTGGGTTCTGATGACCTGGAAGTCAATTCTATGAGTGGAAAAATTTTCTTGAACAATTACAAGGGCGAATATATTTTGCTTAAGTCTAACAGCGGAAGAATTGAAGCAAATTCTGTGATTTGTGATTATTTTACGATTGAATCTAACTCTGGCAGTATAAATTTTGAACTTAAATCTGCAATTAAGGCGGCTTCTTCTATAAATTCTACAAGTGGGCGGGTAAATCTTTTTGTTCCAGAAGAATGTGGTTTTGATTTGATTGCGTCGTCAAATTCTGGCCGTTTTGATGATGAGATTTCGGATGTGGATTTTATACCTAGACAGGATTTTTCAAACAGTTACTACGGCGGCGGTCCAGAAATTACGATTAAAACGATTTCTGGTGGAATTAATTTGGATAATTAAAAAAAAAGGGAGGCAAAATTATTGCCTCCCTTTTTGGTTTTTAAAATCTCTTAGGCATTAGCAAAAGGATTTTCTGTAGGATACAGAACTCCAGCTGGCTGGTTGTAAGCAATGT
>CAVFQN010000213.1:0-3738 GCA_963624615.1 Treponemataceae bacterium
GTTTTAACTGCGTGAGCTCTGAAAGTTCTTTATTATTTTGTAACAAGCTTATAATTATTATTTTATTCTTTTTGTTAAATGAATTTATTTCATTCATTTTTGGATAAAATACTTCTATATTTTGTATATCATCTGGACTTAAATTATCCTGAGCACTGCCTGCATCTCCATCAGGTGTAATAGCTTTTCTTACTGTTGATGACTGCATCATTGCAAAAAGATATGGCACTTTTTCTATGGGTTTATCTCCAAGGTAAAATTTGCCTGTTCGTTGATTTACAGAAATTAATTCATTAGTTATTGGCACTAATCCAATTTTTCCAGTTGTAGCACCAGTCATTGCAATTAATAAGTCTCCAGTTTTTACATAAAAATCGGATGATTTTTCTATATTTTCTTTCGATACTTTATCGCAAGCATCCAAATTTACTGAATTATCTACGATATTTCCTATTTTTATCACTTTATATCCGTCATCAGTCCACCACTCACTTTTAAAGGCAAATCCTGATTTTACTTGAGCGTATTCACCAATAGTTCCAGAAGACAATTCATTTACATTGTCTTTTAACAATTTCTCGTAATTTAAACAGCAAATATGTGCCAGTTTTTCATTTATCTTTTTCTTTATCTGAATTCTTTTTTCAACCGCGTTATATGCATCAACAATTTTCTGCTGTTCTTTTATATCTGGAACAGGAAGTTCTACACGACACATTTCATCCCAGTCAAATATTTCACGAACACTTCCATGAGATTTGTAACGGGCATAACGGTCGAATTCAGGACGAGAAAACCAAAGCATTAGATATTTTGGAAGAAGTTTTGTTTTATCTGTGATTTCAAAAACTGTGTAAACATTTGAAACAAGTCCTTCTTCAAAATCAGTAAGAAGAGCAATTCCAATTTTATCGCCACGTCGAGATGTATCAGGAATGTAAGTAAACTGTCCTTTTCTTACAATCTTATATTTTGAAAAATCAGTTCCAATTGTATTTGCAATTGATTCAATAAAACACTTTTCAACACTAACACCAAGCAAATGAGTTACTGCTAAATCAGTATTTCTTACATCAACTGGCTGAATATATTCACCTAATTTCTTTAATTCACTCATCTACCTTTCCTTTGGTTTTGAATCTTCCAGTTCTTTTTCAATTTCTTCAATACTTGGTAAAGAACTCTTAAAATCAACAGGATACAATTTCTGTAATTCGTATTCAGAAATTCCAATAGGTACAGCAGAACTTTCAAGAGAGTACTGTGCTACAACATTATCTTTGCTTTTGCAGATCAAAAGTCCGATTGTCGGATTATCATTTTCTTTTTTTAGCTGATGATTTACTGCAGAAACATAAAGTCCAAGCTGGCCAAGGTGAGAGGCTTCAAATTTCTCTACCTTAACTTCAATCACAACATAACAGCACAGGTTTACATTATAAAAAAGCATATCCATAAACTTTTCTTCACGTCCAATCTGAAGCCTGAATTCACTGCCCATATATGCAAAACCTCTTCCAAGTTCAAGAAGAAATTTTTCAATGTTATGAATCAATGCTGTTTTTAACTCTGCTTCATCATATTTTTCGGAAATAGAAATAAAATCAAAAGTATAAGGATCTTTTGTCATCTGCTGAGCCAGGTCCCCCTGAACAGAAGGAAGTGTGCTGCCAAAATTTGATACCGCTTTTCCCTGTCTTTCGTATAAATCAGTTTCAAGAAAATTTAAAAGAACAGCTCTGGACCAGTTATTTTCAATTGTCTTATGAACAAAAAACAAAGCTTTTTTAGAATCATTTTTGCAGTTATCAATGATGTAGCGGATATGTCCCCAGGGAATCATGGATAAATCGTCCACAACTTGTGGACGATTTTCAGCACAGTCCTTAAAAAGCTCATAAAAATACTTCATGTATTTTAAGTTTGTTACAGAAAATCCTTTTACATTTGGAATTGCCTTTGTTAAGTCTGAACTGAGGGTTTCGTAAAAAGAAGTTCCCCATTTGCTTTCAATTTTTTTAGATACAATGTCGCTGCCTAAAGACCAGTAAAATCTTATGAGTTCTTTATTAACTTTTACGGCTGCTTTAATCTGACTTGTCTGATAGCGGATTTTTAATTCCGAAATCCAGCTTGAATATTCATTTTCAATTTCGCTCATGCCCGGTTCCTATAGTTTGATTTCGTAACCTAAATTCTTAAACACATCCAAAAGCTCTTTTTTGCTTTCTTCTTCCTGTTTCAAAAGGTCGGTAAGTTCAGACTGAAGGGATTTCATACTTGTATCAAAATCAGCAGTTTCATCACGGTTTACAAATTCAATGTAACGGCTTGGAACAAGATTGTAGCCTTTTTCTTCTATTTCGCTTCTTTTTGCACTATAACAGAATTCAGCTACATTCTGGTAATCTCCGCCATCATTCTGCCAGTTATGGAATGTTGTGGTTACTTTATCCCTTTCTGCAGGGGTAAGTTCAACATATTTTTTTTCGTAAGGACTACCCATCTGCCTTAAATCCATAAAAAGAACTTCATCTTCACGAGCACGGAACTTACGCATCTTTCCATTCTGTTGAACCATTCGGGCTTTTTTATTTTTATTGATAATCCACATTGTTACTGAAATATCTGTTGTATAAAAAAGGTTTCGTGGAAGAATTACGATTGCCTCTATAAGATTATTCTTTATAAGCTGCTTACGGATTTCAAGTTCCTGCCCTTCACCACTCAATGCACCGTTTGCAAGCAGAAAGCCTGCAACACCATTTTGAGAAAGTTTTGATACCATATGAAGAATCCAGCCATAATTTGCATTACTTGTTGGTGGAACAACATAGCCATCCCATCTTGAATCATCTGTAAGTTCATTTTCTTCACGCCAGTCTTTCTGATTAAATGGTGGATTTGCCATAATAAAGTCAGCACGAAGATCTTTGTGTAAATCATTTGTAAAAGTATTTGCAGCCTTTTCACCAAGATCGCAGGGAATACCTCGGATAGCAAGGTTCATTTTTGCCATTTTGTAAGTAGTTCCTGTTCCTTCCTGACCGTAAACAGAAACATCTTTTGCATTTCCTGCATGGTTTTCAACAAACTTAAGTGACTGAACAAACATACCACCAGAACCACAACAAGGATCGTAGATTTTTCCTTTATACGGCTCAATCATTTCTGCAATAAGATTTACAACTGTTTTTGGTGTATAAAATTCACCTTTGCCCTTACCTTCCTGCAAAGCAAACTTTGTAAGGAAATATTCATAGACACGCCCCATAATATCGTTTTCTTTGTCTGCCGTTGTCTGAATATTATTAATCTCATCCAGAAGAGCCGCAAGTTTTGAAACATCCAGACCAAGACGGGAATAGTAGTTATCTGGCAATGCACCTTTAAGTGTAGGATTCTGTTTTTCAATTGTGTTCAAGGCAGTGTCTATTTTAAGTGCAATGTCAGCCTGCTTTGCATTTTCCATAATATAAGACCATCTTGATTCCTGAGGAACAAAGAAAACATTCTTCATGTCATAGAATTCCTGCATATCAAGATATTTATCTTTTCCTTCGGATTTTAATTCTTCACGACGGTCGTTAAACTTATCATTTACAAACTTTAAGAAAATCAAACTCAAAACTACATGTTTATATTCAGCTGGTTCAACAGTTCCACGAAGTTTATCGCAGCTACTCCAGAGAGCATCCTCAAAACTAACCTGTTTCTTTGCTTTTGCCATTTTTATCT
>CAVFQN010000214.1:0-5781 GCA_963624615.1 Treponemataceae bacterium
CAGATACTGGTGATAGTGGCGATTCCGGAGATAGCGGAAAAACTGATACTGGCGACTCTGGCGAGACCGGTGGGGATAGTGGAAAGGCAGATACTGGTGATAGTGGCGATTCCGGAGATAGCGGAAAAACTGATACTGGCGAGACCGGTGGGGATAGTGGAAAGACTGACACAGGTGATAGTGGTGATTCCGGCGACAGCGGAAAAACTGATACAGATGAAAGTGGCGAAACTGAAAAGGATAAATCTTATACCCTGGATATTACAGTTGACATTTCATCTGAGTAAAGGGGATTTCTAAAAAATCCTTTTCCTTTTAAGTTCTTCTATTGACTAGGCCCCCCGTAATCTGATAACATATTCTACCCGTTAAGGGATTTTTGACTGCTCATCTTAAATCCCTGGTGATTTTTAATCAGATGCAAAGATTCAAAAATCACAGATAAACTTTTATTTTAGTAAGGTATATCATGGAAACTATCTTCGTTAAAGAACACGAACAGGCTCGCAAATGGTACATTATTGATGCAGCCGGAAAACCATTAGGACGTGTTGCTGCAAAAGCTGCTGCTATTGCACGTGGAAAAAATAAGGCAACTTATACAAAGAACCAGTTGATGGGTGATTTTGTTGTAATCATCAATGCAGAAAAAGCTGCTGTTACTGGTGGAAAAGAACAGAAAAAAATCTACTATCATCACACTGGATTTGTAGGTGGACTTCGTGCTCACACTTATGAAAAATTGTTGGAAAAACATCCTACACAGCCACTTGAACTTGCTGTAGCTGGAATGCTTCCTCATGGACGTCTTGGTCGCAAGATGATGGATTGTGTTAAGATTTACGCTGGTGCTGAACATCCTCATGCTGCTCAGAACCCACAGCCAGTTGAACTTTAATTTACGGGAGTTAAGAAATGGTAAAGAATATTGCTATTGGAACAGGAAGAAGAAAGACTGCTGTAGCTCGCGTATTCGTTCGCGATGGCTCAGGTAAAATCGTTATTAACGGTAAAGAATTAAAAGATTATTTTATCACTGAAGAACAGGTTCAACTTGTTCAGCAGCCATTGCTGGTAACTTCAATGGGAAGCAAATACGACATCCTTATTAATGTTAAGGGTGGCGGTATGAACGGACAGGCAGCTGCTTGTTTGCATGGTATTTCTCGTGCATTAGTTCAGATTGACCCAGATGCTCGTACATCTCTCAAATCTAACGGATACCTCACACGTGATCCTCGTATGGTTGAACGTAAGAAGTACGGTCAGAAGGGAGCTCGTAGAAGATTCCAGTTCTCTAAACGTTAGTATTTTTGTACTTTCAAAATGCGGCTTGTTTTTCAGGCCGCTTTTTTTTTGCCAAAATCCTAAGCTTGTGTTGGGGACTTTGACAGGGCTAAAAAAACGAAGCGGGGCTGGGCTAGCCAAGGACTTTTTTGAGGAAAATATGATTATAAAATCTATCGCACCTACATCTTATTTGGGAATGTATAAAATTGCTCCTGACCAGGGACCTGCTTTTTTTATCCGCAAAGAATATCTTTCTGGTTTAGATTTTGATTTAATTGAAGTGGGGGCGGAATTCGGTGAGGAAGAAACAGACCAGCTTTTGGATGCAGGACTTACTTCGGTTGTTGAATTGAAAGCTGTGGAATATTTAGCCAGGGCGGAGCAAAGCCGTTTTGGACTTACCCGCAAACTTATTCAAAAAAAATACGAAAAAAAATATATAGACCTGGCTCTATCCTTTCTTGAAAGTGCGGAATATTTGAGTGACAGGCGGTTTTCCAGAGCCTGGCTGCATGCCAGACGCTTGAATCATTATGAAGGGCGAACTAAGTTACTGGCGGAATTGCAGGGGAGGGGAATTGCAAAAGATGTTGCGGCTGAAGCTGTGGCGGAATTTTTTACCGAAAATGATGAAATGGAAATCTGTAAAAAAGCCTGGAAAAAATTTGTAAAAGCCGGGAAAGAAGGTGATAAGTTAATTTCTGCGATGATGAACGCCGGCTTTTCTTATAAAATGATAAAGGAAGTTTTGGAGTGATAGTTTTGAGGGAGCTTCTAAAAATTGCAATTTTTAGAGATGCCCTTGAGGTGTTACGAATATTAACTCTTTTTTAAAATCATCAGAGTCATATCATCATTTAGTTTTTTGCCGCGAAAGGCGTTTATATCTTCAAAAATTAAATTTGTCTGAACTTCCACCGGGTCATCAATATGGTTTTTAAAAGATTCAATTAATCTGTCAGTTCCAAACAAAACTTCTTTTTCGTTTACACATTCTGTAAGTCCGTCTGTGAACAAAAACAACTGGTCACCACTTTCCATTTTAAGATACTGGGAAATATAAAATGACTGAAAATCGGCAAGTCCGATTGCTCCGGAGGCTCTTGGGTCGCGGGCAAAATTCACAAAGGAATTTGTGGATTTTATGTAAAGGATTGGCTCTGGATGGCCTGCATTTACAAGTTCCAGGCGGTCATCGCTTATCTTAATCAAAATGCCGGTGAGGTAGTTTGCAACTTCACCTTTTTCTTTAATAAAAACTTTGTTGATTTTTTCGACGGTTTCCCAAAGTTCCTCTTTTCCGCCTGCCTCGATATTATCATTAAACTGATATCCGATGATATTTTTTGCAAGCATTGTCAAAAGTCCGGATGCAATTCCATGTCCTGAAATATCAAAAATCCCGGCTCCATTCAAAGTGTGATTATCACCATAAACCGAATAAAGATCGCCGGTTACACCTGCCATCGGCTGGCTTCTTGCAGAAATTGTCCAGCCTTGCCATGACTGTTTTTCTTTTGACAAAAAAGTCTTTTGAATCAAGGCAGCGTGATTTATTTCTTTGCGGAGGATATTTCTCTGGGTTTCCAAATCTTTTTCGGTCTTTTCGATTCTGTATTTTAAAAATCCGCCAAAAACAAATTCCAAAAGATAGACAACTGGGAATCTGTTTTCAAAAGTCGTGCTAAAATCATAACAATACTTATTTAGTGGAGTCCACAATCCTAAAACCAGAAAAAGAAAAACCAATCCGTTAGAAACATAATATGGAATGGTGGAAAAAAGATAAACCGAAAATAATGGCGAAACAATTACCCAAATTACGCCAAAACCTTCTGAGCCACCTGTTCTCAAATATGTAATTTCAAAGAAAAAAATTAGGATCAAAAGCGAAAGATAGAAAACCTGTAGTTTTTTTGTGATTACGGTGTAGAGAAATACAAAAACGAAGAAAATTGCGTAGGCAAAAGCGTAATTTCCAGCCGGAATGTGACCGTCTTTGTAGCAAATTATTCCCATCACAATTCCTAAAACTGTGATTATAGTGGAAATAAATTTTGCCATCAGATAATTCTTGTCGCGATGTCTTGTTTCGTCCGGAATTTCCTGGTCAATTCCCATAATTTAAAAAACCTTAAGTACTTATGATGTAAATTTTTCTCGTCCGCAACTTTTCTACTTAAAACTTTTTGAATTTTCTGCCCCGAAAAGGCTTTTTTCGGGGCGAGCGAAATATTAGATACTTTCAATATACATTAAAAGTCCCTGAAAGTCACCCCAAAGACGTTTGATACCGATGCCGGCGTTCATAATTGTTGAGCCGGTCAGGATAATTTCCGGGAAATCTGTGGGATTTTCGTCCGGGAAAGTAATCTTATATTTTTTATCGGGATTTAGGCCTGCAAGTTTAATAAATCTTGTTTTATAATTAGGATGATTTAGAACCTGGACATAAGTTGCCAGAGCCTTGGATTTATCTTTTGAAACAGACATCCAGCAGTCATATCCCTGATTTTCACTAAAACTTGCAATTCTCCAGTAGTCACCATTACGAACAAGGTCAGAATATTTTTTATAAAGTTCAACCTGATGAGGAATCATCGAACGGTCTTCTGAAGGAAGTTTTGTGATGTCCAATTCGTAGCCAAATGTTCCAGAAAGTGCAACATAACCGCGGGTTTTAAAAGGAGTTACGCGGCCACAAGCGTGGTTAGGGCAAACTGAAACGTGGGCTCCCATAGTAGAAAGAGGATAAATCAGAGAGGTTCCCTCCTGAATGGACAGACGTTCAATTGCATCCGTATCATCAGAACACCAGATTTGTGGTGAATAATAGAACATACCAGGGTCAAAGCGGGCTCCTCCTCCAGAACAATTTTCAAGCAAAAGATTAGGAAAATCCTTTATCAGCCTTTCCTGCATGTGGTAAAGGGCCAAAACGTAGCGGTGGTAAAATTCTCCCATCTGGTCGGCTGGCAGAGAAATGCTGCCAATATCAGAAAGCTGGCGGTTCATATCCCATTTTACATATTCGATATTTGCGGAACGGAGGATTTTTGCAACAGAATTGTAGGCGTAGTCTTCAACTTCCTGTCGGGTGATGTCCAAAATCAGCTGCTGACGGCTAAGACCAGGTTCCCGGCCTTGAATTTGAATTGCATAATCAGGATGAGAGCGGTATAAATCAGAATCCGGGGAAATCATTTCAGGTTCAAACCAGATTCCGAATTTTAAGCCGATTTTATTAACTTGGTCGACCAAATGTTTTAATCCGCCTTTGAGTTTTTCTTCGTTTACAACCCAGTCACCAAGCGAACAATTGTCGGCATTGCGTTTTCCAAACCAGCCGTCGTCCATAACAAGCATTTCGATGCCGTCTTTTTGGGCTTCTCGGGCAATGTCCAGAAGTTTTTCTGTATCAAAATTAAAATAAGTTGCTTCCCAATTATTAATCAAAATTGGCCGCATAGATTTTTTGTAAGGACTGCGGATTAAATGATCTCGGTAAAGGTCGTGGAAAGTGTGGCTCATGCCGTTCAAACCCTGGTTTGAATAAACAAGAACAGCCTGAGGGGTGTCAAAACTTTTGCCAGGATTCAGTTTCCAGCAGAAATTTTCAGGATTAATTCCCATTTGGGTGCGGACAGAATCAAACTGGTTGAGTTGGGCTTGGGTCAGGAAATTTCCGCTATAAATAAAGTTTAATCCGTAAACTGAACCGGAATTGTTATCAGCATTGTGATCCAGAATTGCAATAAAAGGATGCTCCTGGTGGCTGGTTTCGCCTCGCATAGAAAGGGCACTCTGAATTCCATGGTGGAGCGGGTGACGGTCTATGTGGCGTTCGCGAGCCCAGCTTCCGTGCAGAGTGATGACATCGTAGTTCTGGTTATCCATATCAAAAGAAGCAGAATAGGCTTTTTTGATAAAAAGAGGATTTTGGGCTTGGGAGATAATTCTTGTAGAACGAACGATTGCATCCAAATCATCAAAAACTGTATAAATCAAAATAACCTGAATGCCAAGAATTGGGTCTTCGGTCGTAATTTCGAGAGTCTGGGCATTTTCGCCAAAAACAGATGGAAGCCCAGGAAGATTTTTTGCGCCATCAGTGATTTTATAGGATTTGTATTTTAATTCGACGCCGTTATTTCCTTTTTCGTTTGTGATTGCAAGGGCAGATGAACGAAAGTCTCCCATGCCGTCGGTTGGAAGTTCCTGGGGAAGAAAATCCAGCAAAGTGTGCTTTTCGCGGAAAATCTCTCCATCACTCATATAATATTCAGATTGTCTTAAAAGGTAAGAAATATCGTCATCGGCAATTTTTTTGCCATAATAAGCGTGGCCGACGTAGCCTTTTTTTGCAATCGTAATGCAGTAGGTAGAATTCGGGGTATCCAAACGGAATGTTGATGTTTCTTCATTGTATTTAATCATCATAAATCTCCAGATTTTAAAGTAAAAAAATTATAGCATAATGGTGGGGAATTG
>CAVFQN010000215.1:0-12850 GCA_963624615.1 Treponemataceae bacterium
GCTAAGGGCATTTCTAAGTCTTGGAAACTGCAAGACTTAGAAGTGTGCGTTTTCAAAGTTACCTCCAAAAATTGCAATTTTTAGAGGTTCTTATTATAATTTAATCCCGTTATGAAAAACGGTTTTGATAATGATAAATATTTAAAAATCCAGTCTGAGCATATAAAAGAGCGAATTGCCCAGTTTGGTGACAAACTTTACCTGGAGTTTGGTGGTAAATTGTTTGATGATTACCACGCGTCGAGGGTTTTGCCAGGTTTTCAGCCGGACAGTAAATTACAGATGCTTCTTCAGCTTGCTGATGTTGCGGAAATTGTAATTGTAATTAGTGCGGTTGATATTGAAAAAAATAAGGTTCGCGGGGACTTAGGGATTACTTACGATAAGGACGTCCTTCGTCTGCGTGATGAGTTCCAGAAACGCGGGCTTATGGTTGGCAGCATTGTTATCACCCATTATGCCGGGCAGGAAGCTGCAAAGATTTTCCGTAATAAGCTTAAAAAAATGAACATTAAGACTTATTATCACTATACAATTCCTGGTTATCCTTCTAATGTAAAGTTGATTGATAGTGATGAAGGTTATGGAAAAAATGATTATATCGAAACAAGTCGGCCCTTGGTTGTAATTACGGCTCCAGGCCCTGGTTCTGGAAAAATGGCGACTTGCCTTAGCCAGCTTTATCATGAGAATAAAAGGGGTATTAAGGCTGGTTACGCCAAATTTGAAACTTTCCCAATCTGGAATCTTCCTTTAAAACATCCTGTAAATCTTGCTTATGAAGCTGCAACTGCCGATTTGAATGATGTAAATATGATTGATCCATGGCATCTTGAGGCTTATGGAAAAACTACCGTAAATTACAATCGTGATATTGAGATTTTCCCAGTTCTGGATGCAATTTTCAAAGGGATTTATGGTACAAATCCTTATAAATCACCTACTGATATGGGCGTAAATATGGCTGGGCTTTGTATTTATGATGATGATGCCTGCTGCGAGGCTAGCAAACAGGAAATTATCCGCCGTTATTACGAAGCCTTGAATCGCCTTGTTGACGGTAACGGTACTGAAGACGAAGTCAATAAAATTGAGCTTGTGATGAAGCAGGCTGGAGTTACAACTGATGACCGCAAGGTTACGGTTGCTGCAAAAGAACGTTGCAAAAAATCCGGAGTTCATTCGGCTGCCATTGAATTAGCTGATGGTACAATCATCACATCAGAAACTTCTGATTTGCTGGGAACAAGTGCTGCCCTTATCTTGAATGCTGCAAAACATCTGGCTGGAATTGAGCATAAGGTAAAGCTTATTCCAAAAGAGATGATTGAGCCAATCCAAAAGATGAAAGTGACTTATCTTGCTGGGAATAATCCTCGGCTTCACACTGATGAAGTTTTGGTTGCCCTGGCTATGCTCAGCAATACTGATGAAAACTGCAAAAAAGCTCTGGACGCTCTGCCTTTGTTTAAGGGTTGCCAGGTTCATACGACCGTAATGCTGAGCGAAGTTGACAGAAAAATCTTCAAAAAGCTGGGCGTAATGCTCACTTGCGAGCCGGTTGCAAAAAAACAAAAACCATTGATTGGATAAAATTTAACTACTCAAGACTGTCGTTCTACCCCTGAAACAAATTCAGGGGTTACAAGGTTTTGCTATGATAAAATAATTTTGAGGTGTTTATGAAAACAATTAAAGGCGAAGACCTTTCGATTGAGGACGTTTGTGACGTCGTTTACAAAAAAGAGGAAGTTCAACTTCCAACTGACAAAGACTTTTGGGAAACTTTGGAAAAATCCCGCAAATTTTTGGAAGATTACATCGCTACTGGCGTTCCAACTTATGGCGTAACAACTGATTTTGGCGATTCTTGTCATAATCAGATTTCTGTTGATAAAGCTGGCGAACTTCAGCGAGATATTTGTATTTACCACGGAATTGGGCTTGGTCCAAAATTTGACCACGATACTGGACGTGCCGTAGTTCTTGCCCGCTTGAATGGAAACGTAAAAGGTGGCCATTCTGCAATCCGGCCGGAACTTGCAAAGATGATGGTTACAATGTTGAATAAGGATATTATCCCGGTAATTCCGCAGTTGGGTTCTGTTGGTGCTTCTGGTGATTTGACTCCGCTTTCCTATCTTGCAGCCGCAATTCAGGGGGAACGCGAAGTTTATTACAAGGGAAAAATTGTTCCGACAATGGAAGCCTTCAAGGCTGAAGGGATTAAACCACTTCCAATCGAAGCAAAGGAAGGGCTTGCCTTGATGAACGGAACTTCTGTTATGACAGCCGTTGCCGCTTTGGCCTGGAAAAAGGCAGAACGACTTGCAAATATTTCGGATTTTTTCACCGCAGTTACATCAGAAATTACCCGCGGAAAAGATACTCCGTTTGTGGCAAAAGTCAGCCAGATTAAAAATCACAAAGGCCAGATTGATTCGGCCGCTTACGTTTACAATATCATCAAAGATTCAAAACGTGTCTGGCGTTATGAGGACTTCCTTAATTCTCAGATAGAAAAACTTGAAGGCAAAAAATTCGTTGCCCAGACAAACAAAATCCAGGACCGCTATTCTATCCGCTGTGCTCCTCAGATTACCGGCGTTTACCGAGACACTTTGCGTTTTGCAGGCGACCTTATCACCGAAGAATTGAATTCTGCAAATGATAATCCTCTTGTAGATATTGAAACAGAACGCCTTTACAACACAGGTAATTTCTACGGTGGACACATTTGTGCCGCTTGTGATTATTTGCGTACAGCTCTGGCCAACATTTCAGACTTGTCGGATAAACAGGCCGAAGTCATCATCGACGGAAAATTCAACGGACTTACAGAAAATCTGATTCCTTTTACCCCGGATGACCATCCTCGTGCCGGTCTCCGTCTGGGCTTCAAAGCCGCTCAAATCACAATTTCCGCAATTCGTGGCGAAATTATGAGTTATTGTTTCCCAATTTCCCTGACTTCTCAGCCAACAGAGGCCCTAAACCAGGATAAAGTTTCAATGGGAACAATTTCTGCCCGCAAACTTTCAGAGCAGATTGATCTTCTTTTCCTACAGTACGGAACCCATCTTCTGGCTGCTATGCAGGCTGTGGATTTGGCAGGTTATGATGATTTTGCTCCGTTCACAAAGAAAGTTCACGACGAAGTTCGCAAGATGTCGGCTTTTGTGGAAGACGATCGGGTTTTGGACAAAGAAGCAACCGCCGTTGCAGAATGGCTCAAGACAACAGAGCTTTTTGCTTAGGATTTTTGCGTAAAAAATAGAAAATAATTGAAAATAGGAAAACGCTCCTCGTTGTGGGGGCGTTTTTTTTATAAATATCTTGACGTACATAATTATGTACATTACCTTATATCAAAGGTAGCCTTATGGAAGCAATAAATATAACAAAGGCAAGAGCTAATTTATTCAAAATAATTTCTTATGTAAATGAAAATTCTGAACAGATTATGCTTACAAATAATAGTGGAAAAAATGCCGTTTTAATTGGTGAAGATGACTGGAATTCCATTCAGGAAACATTATATTTAAATTCAATTCCCGGAATGATAGATTCACTGATAAAAGGAAAAAACACCGATATAAAGGATTGTCTTACAGAAGACCAGGTAGAATGGTAGATGTACAAAATTTTATATGAAAAACAGGCCTTAAAAGATATACAAAATTTAAAATCTGCACATCTTGATTTAAAAGAAAAAGCACTTGTTGAGGTTGGAAAAAAATCCTTTTGAAAATCCTCCTCCTTATGAATCTTTAATTGGCAATCTTTCGGGGCTCTATTCAAGGCGAATTAACATACAGCATCGTTTTGTGTATGAAGTAATAGCAGAAGAATTTTTTGAAGATCAAGTCAAATATGAAGGTTATGTAAAAATAATTCGTATGTGGACACATTATGAGAAAATATAAGTGCATTTCTGGGCATCTCTAAAAAATCTGTACCTTGACCAAAGATATTTTAATAAAATACCATGTTTTTATGACAGAAGAACTAAAAGCCCGCCTGATTTTCCTTGCTGATAAATACGAAAACGCAACTTTTCCCGATGCAGACCCCTGCCAGTTTTTGCACTGGTATGATGCGGAAAAGGACGGCGTTGCCAATGTTGAATGTGCAGCCTTTATTGCCGCCATGCTGGCTTTTGGCAACCGCAAACAGTTTATTCCAAAAATCCGGGAGATTTTGGAGCGGGTGGGGGAATGGGCAGAACAGTTTCCAGGCAACCAGCCGGAGGGGCAAATTTCTGCCCTGGAGAGCAAAACGCCCGCCTCGGAGAATCAATTCTCCGTCCCGGAGTGCCAATCCCACGCCATGGAAAGTCAATGTTCTGCCTCGGTGGCAAAAACGTACGCCCTGGAGTGCCAATCTTCCGCCCCACTTCCTTCTCTCATTTCCTGGCTCCAAGCCGACGCCCCGAATTTTCCCCATGGCAGCCAGAAATTCTACCGATTTTACTCCTTCGACGACCTCCACACACTTTTTGCAGAACTCGCCCAAGTCACCAGGATTTACGGAAGCCTCGGTAATGCAGTTCAAAAAATTCAGGAGGGGAATGCGATGTTTTGCTTTCCGATTGAAAAAAAATCGAAAGCAAAACTCGTTAGTGAGCGAAGCGAACGTACCTTCCCCTTGCTCCAGCCAGCCGCCCCAGCCCTAGACCTTGCAACGTCTCTTTTCTCCCTCTTTCCAAAATCCGCCATCGTGCCAAAAGGCAAATCATCCGCAAACAAACGCATCCATATGTTTCTCCGCTGGATGGTTCGCCGTAACTCGCCGGTAGACTTAGGCCTCTGGACCTGGGCAAATCCTGCCGATTTACTAATTCCCCTGGACGTACACGTAATGGAAGAATCGGTTGCCTTGGGTCTTTTGCCACTTACAGCCCGTCCAAATCACAAAACGGCCGTAGAACTCACAAAAAAACTTGCAGAAGTTTTCCCAGGCGACCCGGCCCGCGGTGATTTTGCACTTTTTGGGTTGGGAGTGGATAAGGGGTAGGGGATTTTTTGCAACGCCCACAAAATTATAGATACTTAAAATCTAATGTTCACTTTGACAAATTTGACTTTTTTGTCATAACTCACTAATATCCTAGGCAAGAACAGTTACCCTCGTGGAATTGATTCCCTTGAACTCATAGAGTTCAAATTAAAAGCTTTTCTAAAAGACTTGATCTTGGAGGACAGGTACTATGATTCTTACCATTGATATTGGTAACACATCCACGAACTGTGGACTTTTTGATGGTGACAAACTGGCTTTACAGTTTCGTCGCGAAACGAACATTCATTCCAGTTCAGATGAAATCGGCGTTTTTTTTCGGATGGTTTTGAAAGAAAACGGTTTTGACTGGCAAAAAATCACAAAAATTGGGATTTGCAGTGTTGTTCCTGCAATCAATTATTCTCTTATGAGTGCCTGCTCAAAATATTTGAACCACGACCCTCTTTTGGTTCAGGCTGGAATTAAAACTGGGCTCAAAATCAAATATGCAAATCCGAAAGAAATTGGGGCGGATTTGATTGCGGCTGCAATGGGGGCGGTAACTCTTTATCCTAACCGCAACACTATCATCGTAGATTTGGGGACTGCCACCACTCTGGAGCTTGTTTCCAAGGAAAATGAATTTCTTGGCGGGTCTATTGTCCCTGGTTTGAAAATCTCGATTGATGCTCTGGCAACTTGCACTGCAAAATTGCCATCTGTCGCAATTGCAAAACCAAAGGGAATTCTCGGTTCTACAACTCCAGAAGCTATTCAGGTTGGTCTATATTACGGAACGGCCGGTTCAATCAAAGAAATCTGCTACCAGTATCAGCAAAAAGTTTTTAAAGGCGAAAACCCTTTTATTTTGGGAACTGGCGGATTTGCAAAAATTTTCAGTGACTACGATCTTTTTGATCAGATTGTTCCGGAACTGGTTCTTTTGGGCGTAAAACGGGCCCTGGAATTAAACTAAATATAGCTATTCAAAAAAAAATAAAAGGAAATCACTATGTCTAAAAATATATCAAACACAACAAGCAAGGCTTTGAGCCGCAACAGAAAATTGGCTTTAACAGGGGCTTTTAGTGCCCTTATCATCGTTCTTTCTCTCACAAACCTGGGTTTTATCGCTTTCAGTCCTATGGTTTCTATCACAATTCTGCAAATTCCTGTGATTTTGTGTGCAACTTTGGCAGGTTTGGCGGAAGGAATTTTCGCAGGTTTTGTTATGGGACTTATGTCTTTAATCAAGGCGGCTATGAGCCCGACCGGGATTTTGGATCCTCTTTTTGTAAATCCTCTTTGTTCTGTATTTCCTCGTATGCTTTTGGGACTTGTTGCCTGGGGATTTTGGCGTCTTTTTAACTTTATCCCAAAAATGCCAAAAACTCTTTCTGCCGCTCTCACCGGATTTTTGGCAACTTTTGCCCACACTCTCATGGTTTATGCCTGCATTTTCATTTTTGAAGGATCAGATATTCGCCTGGCTCTTGATTCAATTGGAATGGCTGGGGCTGGATTTTTTGCTGTAGTTGCTGCCGGAATTGTGAGCGAACTGGCAGAAGCCGCAGCATCACTTTTGGTATGTGCTGCAGTTTACACCGGATTATTCATAGCAGGCAATAAAAAGTCTAAGTTGTCGCAAGAATAAAAGAAGTTGTATAATAACTTCTATGAGAATAGTTATTGTGGGGGCTGGCTTTACAGGAGTTCAGCTCGCAAAACTTTTAATTGCAGAAAAAAATCAGGTTGCCATCATAGACAATAATGAGGACATTATCCGTCATGCGTCAAATCAGCTGGATTGTACGGCTCTTTGTGCTGACGGAAATAATCTGGATACCCTGGAAGATGTGGGAATTGCCAAGGCGGATGCCCTGGTGTGCGTCACATCTTCTGATGAAGTAAATATGATTACCTGCTCCCTAGTCGACGCAGTTTATCCGGATGTTTTAAAAATCGCCCGCGTCCGAAATTATGCTTACTACGTAAATACTGCTTCTGCCACCAAAAAACATTCAAATGATTTTTCTGGAAAACGCCGTCCGCTTTATGGAATTAATTATATGATTCACCCGGACGTCGAAGCTGCCGATGCCATTGTCCAGGCGGTCGAAAATGGGGCAGTGGGGAGTGTTCTTTCTTTTGATGATTCTGATTATGTCATCGCCCGTTTTACAGTCGAAGAAGGCAGCCGGCTTGATGGGATCGCCCTGAAAGATATTCGTTCCAAAAGTGATTTTAAATTTCTGGTTGCCTACATCGAGCAAAATGGTGACACCGCCCTCCCTTCCGGTGGGACAATCATCCATGTTGCAAATACAATCGGCGTTCTTTTGGATAAAAAAGATATTTCTGCCATGTTGGATTTATGCGGTTCTGAGCAAAAGGATATTCGAAAAATCGCTCTGATTGGGGCTGGCAGAATTGGAAATATAATTGCCGAAAAACTGATTAAGCCACAAAAAACAGGTTTTGGCAGACTTTTTCAACTGTCATCAAAAAAGTCCCAGGATTTTGTGATTATTGATTCTGATGATAACCTCACCAGAGAAGCATCGGATAAGTTCCCCGAAGCCCGAGTTCTCCGGGCGGACGCTTCCGACGAATCTTTTTTGCGGGAAGAAGGTCTTGTAAATTTTGACCTGGCAATTTGTGCCACCCATAATCACGAAATGAACATGGTTCTTGCAGCTTATCTCCAGTCTTTGGGGGTTAAGCAATCTATCACCCTGGTGTCTAGTGCCGCTTTTGCCGAAATTGCGACAAAATTGGGGGTGGACGTTTCCATTCCTTTGCGAGATGCCGTCGTAGATTCGATTATGAGCCACCTGCATGGAAAATCTGTCAAAAAAATACACACTGTTACAAATGGTGAACTCGAAGTGATTGAGTGCGAAATCACAAGAAATTCTAAAGTGAATGGCAAGGCCCTGAAAGAAATTTCCAACCCGGGAACTTTTTTGGTTCTTATGGACAGGCAAAGTTCTTTTGAAAAATATCAGATTGTTGACGGTAACACAAAAATTTACGCTGGCGACCACCTGGTTCTCATCACCGAAGCCGAAAACAGCAAAAAAGTTTTATCATTTTTCTCTGGAAGTAGCGACTGATGTTTTTTTTGTTTTTCCTGAAAATATCTTCAACTCTCCTGGCAATAGTTGGGGCAACTTTTTTAGTCCCACTCACAGTTGCCCTTTGCTGCGGTGAATTTTCAGTTCTTCCGGGTTTTCTTATCCCCATGCTGATTAGTTTTATTCTGGTCATAGCGGTCAATCTCCCCACCAGAAAAATGAAATATAACATGACTATCCGCCAGACGTTTTTTACCGTCGCTATGATTTGGCTGATTGTCAGTTTTATGGGATCCATTCCCCTTTATTTCAGCGGATTTTTTGGCTCATACATAAATTCCTTTTTTGAAAGTGTCAGCGGATTTACCACAACTGGTTCAACCATCCTCTCCGATATTGACAATCTGCCTCGTTCTATAAATATGTGGCGGTGCCTGAGCCACTGGCTGGGCGGTATGGGAATTGTGACTTTGACCGTAGCCCTCCTTCCGCTTTTGGGAGTAGGAGGATTTCAGCTGATTAAAGCAGAATCCACCGGCCCCGAAAAAGGCAAAGTTACCGCCCGCATCACAACTACCGCCAAAGTTCTCTGGATTATTTATGCCAGCCTTACACTTTTGGAAACCCTTGCCCTCAAAATTGCCGGCATGGATTTTATAGACGCTTTAGCCCATTCATTTTCGACCCTGGGAAGTGGCGGATTTTCCACTCGAACGGCTTCAATTGCAAGTTATAATTCCGGAGTCATCGATATTATCATCACAATTTTTATGTTTTTGTCGGGAGTCAACTTTAGCCTGTATTTTTATATGATTCGCAGGGATTGGCGGGAAATTAAAGATAATTCTGAATTCAAAGCCTACATCGCAATTGTCATAATTTTTATTTTTGCAGTTACCTTTTCGCTTTTGGGAACTTACGGTTCTTTTGGAAAATCCCTCCGCTATTCAAGTTTCCAGGTCATTTCTTTGATTTCCACAACAGGTTTTGCCACTGCCGATTTTATGAAATGGCCGCCAGTCACCCAATTTCTGCTTTTCCTTTTGTTTTTTGTGGGCGGGTCTTCCGGATCAACTTCCGGTGGTGTGAAAGTTATCCGCTGGGTGATTTTGGGGAAACAATTAAACAACGAAACAAAAAAAATGCTGCACCCGCACGGAGTTTTTTCCATCAGATTGAACAACAAACCTGGCAGAAAAGATATAGTTTTCAACGTTGCAGCCTTTATGACCCTTTACCTTGCCTTGGTTTTTGTAACGACCTTTGTCGGTTGCCTGGGGAATCTCGATTTACACACCGCTTTTACCACAGCCCTTTCCATGGTCGGAAACGTAGGTCCCGGCTTTAATATCCTGGGACCAGCCTGCAACTTCGGCTTTTTGCCAACTTTTGTAAAAATCTTCTATTGCTTTGCAATGCTGGCAGGCCGCCTGGAACTTTACACCATGGTAATATTTTTTATGCCATCTTATTGGCGAAAGTAATTTTCTTGTGCTTGGTTGGGGGTAATATTTTACGCCCTAGCCACCACCCTGATGCAAGGTTCAGTCTTTTCTATCACCAGAGGAAAATCTTCCTTACAAAGCATTGCAACTTCCCCATCCGCCTGCAGCAAAATAGCCTTATCATAAAAAATCCGGATTTTTTCTGCCGAATGTAAAGAAGCCAAATCAGTTCCCACAAAAGAACCATCCACAAACATATGATTATCACGAATCAGACGAGGCAAAGAAATTTTTGGCGTAAAACAAACATTATGATGATTTGGCAAAACCTTGTGACCGCCACCGTAAACTCTATAACCGGAAGCCCCCACTGCAAGTAAAGTGATTGGAGCCGAAAGTTCTTCAGTTTTATTACCATCCCCATCAAAAAGTTCAACCCTGGCATTTCCTGTCGGAAAATCCTTATCATAAACAATCCCACTCAAAGGCACGCATAAATGGTAAAAATTCCCAGGAATCTTCTGCTTTACGGTGTTTGCCATGTAAACAACGTAGGCATCCAGCCCAATACTCACGATATTAAAACAATACCAGGGAGCATCGTAGTTCAAACTTGAATATTTTTCAGGATTTTTCTTGATACGCTTGAGATCTGCCTCAGTATGCTTGCCTTCCGGGTAAATTTTCAAAGCCCTTGCATTCTGAAAAATCAGCGGACCTTTCAACAATTCAATTGCTTCTTCTACCGAATGCCCATCCGTTCCATCGTTTCCAGTTCCCAAAGGCAGCCGCAAAAGTGTAATGTGATTCATAATCATATCCCGCTTTTTTTCTTCTGACTGAGCCGCAAGATAAAGGGAAGTCTGCACTTCCAGCGAAGTTCCGTCTCCACCAGCCGCAATAATCACACATTCGCAACCAGAACGGTAAGTGGCAATCAGTTCTACAAGCACAGCATTTGCCAAGTCTTTTCCGTGCCCCGCATATTCCGTAGAAAAAACTTTGCTCTCAACCGATTTAGCACACTGGGGAAATTTTGCCATGTCTTTTTCTGCATCATTAAAAATCTTCTTGTAATGTTTCGATTTTTTAGCGTTAGTAAAACAACCTGCAGTTTTGTTTGTTATATAAAAACACTGGAGGTCTTTGCCGTCCCAAAGCTTATTTCTAGCAATAAGAGCCGAAATACAATTTGTAATATCATCCGGGGTTAAATAATCTGCCATAAATTTACTATAAATGTTAAGAATTGCACGTGTCAAATAAAAAATAATTTGGGCGGTCCGGCAGGCTCCATTCGCTTCGCTCATTCCGCCCGCCGTCGGCAGTTCCGCACTTCCGCTTTCGCTGCAAAGTCCTCGGCGTGCAGATAGCACGCCTGCGGGCTTCGGCTTCGGCAGTTGAAACTGCCATCGCCAGTGCTCCATTGCCTACCGCAGGACTCGGGGGGAGAAAATTACAAAAACCTGAAAGATTCGTATGTTTTTTTTGATAACGTAAATAATGGAAAAACTACAATAATTTCAAAAGTCTTTTTGGTTTGCAAATTTCTTTTTTTGCAAATTTCTTGCCTTATCCTCAAAAATCTGATAATATTTTTTTACCCCATGAGGGAGTAGCAAGCGTTCGGAGCAAGTAAAAATAAAGAACGTAGCAAACCAACATACTGGTCTGGCAACCTGGTTTGTTTTAAATTGCGAGACTCATGTATAGCGCGGACATTTTTATGTCTAAAAACTGTGCATGAGAAAATTACTATGAGTATTTTACCCCAAGCACAGTTAGCGCTTGGGTTTTTTTTTACTCTATCTTATGGGAGTCATTTCTATGACTTGGAACTTGATGTTTTTTATCAACAGTATTCTGTTGGGCGTTGGATTGGCCATGGATGCTTTTTCGGTTTCGCTGGCAAATGGGTTGAATGAGCCAAAAATGAAGTTTGGCAGAATGTCGATGATTGCGGGCTGTTATGCGTTTTTTCAGTTTGCAATGCCTATGATTGGTTGGATTTGTGTCCACACCATTGTTGTTTATCTGGAAAAATTTGACAAATTTGTTCCGTGGATTGCTTTAATTCTTCTATTATATATTGGTGGAAAAATGATTATTGAAGGAATCCGGGGGGATTTGGAAGAGACCGAAACGGACAAAAAACTGGCTTTTTCTACTTTGCTGATTCAGGGTCTTGCCACTTCCATTGACGCCCTTTCGGTAGGTTTTACGATTGCCGATTATGGAACTTTTATGGCGATAATCGCTTCTTTAATAATAGCCGTAGTTACTTTTGGGATTTGCATGGCTGGTTTGAAAATCGGGAAAAAAGTTGGCGACAAGTTCAGCGATAAGGCCGGGATTTTCGGTGGAATTATTCTGGTGGGAATTGGTATTGAAATCTTTGTGAAAGGTGTTTTCTTTTAATGTGTAAAAAATTTTATGAAGATGGCCTGCATTTTGAATGTCAGCGATGTTCTTTTTGCTGTGGTCATTCGCCAGGATTTGTCTACCTTTCGGAACGTGATTTAATGACTCTTTGCAATCATTTTAAAATGTCAATCAGCCAGTTCGTTGAAAAATATTGTCGCTGGGCGGATTATTACTACGGAACAAAAGTCCTGGCTCTCCAGGAAAAGAAAAATTACGACTGCATTTTGTGGGATAATGGATGTTCGGCTTATCTTGCTCGGCCGCTTCAGTGTTCTACATATCCTTTTTGGTCTTGGATGATTGCTGATGAAAAAACTTGGAATGAATGTGGTCAGGATTGTCCCGGAATAAGCAAAGGAAAACTGTGGTCGCGGGAAGAAATCGAGAAAAATAAAGAGGCCTATGTAAATAATCTCCCTTTGCACAAAGAAGATGTTGAAGAACTGATAAAAAAGGTTGATGAAAGGGGAGAAAATCGGATTCTGATTTAAGAAATTATAACGAAGTACTGCAAAATGTAACTGATGAGTCCCCAGTCTTTCTTACAAAAAAATGGTAGAGGCTGCCATGCTGTAATTTCTATCCGCGATTATGAGAAATTAACAGCTATAAATAAACTTTTTTTAGAACTAAAAAAAGGCGAGGAATCTGCTGCAAAAGATGGTTGGATTGATACCGCTAATTTCTCTCACTTGACTAAAAATCCACAAAATCATTAAAATCAACCTGTTAAAAATAAAAACGACAAAGGCGTCGTAGATGATAATCTGAATTTTCGAATTCGGTTTACTGTCTACGACGCTTTTTTTTAACTTTTTACTTTTTCTCTTTTACTTTTTTCTACGGAGGATTTGCTTATGTGTGGATTTGTAGGTGCATTTGATTTGAGTTCGGGCGGACAGC
>CAVFQN010000216.1:0-5001 GCA_963624615.1 Treponemataceae bacterium
GAACAGGTTTGTTTCGCAGGTCTCTATGGGAACATCTATTTCTATTCCTGCGGCCCTTACTGTGATTATGTCTTTTTTGTCTCTTGAATGTGTTATGCTCTGTTTTGAGATCTTCGGGATATCAAGTTCAACAAAGTCATTTGTTGAAAATACATCGAATCCCCTTTTGCTGCAGGATCTGGATGCATGGTTTCATCAATCCAGCTTTTCAATGCTTCTGTATTTATGCTGTGGGCCTCGGCAAATGCATCAATTGTCATTGTTGATGCTGCAAACTCTTTTACAAGTTCTTCCCTTACTCTTTTTACCGGAAAAATCATAAAAAAATCTCCTTAGTTTTGATTCTAAGGAGATTGTATTTTTACTCGATTATTTTTTGTAGGGGGACGTATTTATACGTTTACACCGCCCCATCAAAACACTAAAATCATGGTATGGAAAATAAGTATGACATTATTATTGTGGGAGCTGGTCCTGCTGGACTTTACGCTGCCTACAATTTCGTTGAAAGTGGAAAAAATGGCAAAGTTTTGATTATTGATAAAGGCCATTCTTTAATAAACCGAAAATGTCCCATCACAGAAGGAAAAGTCCCAAACTGTATAAAATGCAAAACCTGTTCAATAATGTCGGGCGAAGGTGGTGCTGGTGCCTACTCAGACGGTAAATTTAACATTACAAATGAATTTGGCGGTACCCTCTGGGAAAAAATTGGCAAAGACCAGGCTCTGAATCTCATGTACCAGGTCGACAGTATCAATGAAAAGTTGACAGTTTCAACAAATTCTGTCTACCCTAAACTTTTTAAAACCGACCCAGAACTCAAAAAAAACTGCACTAGAAAAGGTCTTCACCTCCTGTCTGCCGAAGTCCGCCATCTTGGGACAGACTTAAACTATGAAATTATGTCCGTTCTTCACCATCACTTGGAAAGCAAAGGAATAGACTTTCTTTTTGATACCGAAGTCACAGATATTTTGATGGATATGCCGGTTACAGCCCCCCATAAATTCAAAGTCTACACAAATAAAGGCGGACAGGCACAAGGGTACTCCCCTGCCAACCAAGAAAATACTCCTGAACTTCAGGGCAAATCCCCTACCCCCCAGTCATTCAGTCAGCAGACCCAGTGGCAATTTTCTGCCAAAAACGTAATTCTGGCAGTCGGCCGTTCTGGTGCCCACTGGCTGGAAAATTACTGCAAAGCCCACAATATTTTGACAGAATCAAATCGCGTGGACATTGGTGTTCGAGTAGAACTGCCAGCCGAAGTTTTTTCAGACATTACGGACAAGGTTTACGAAAGTAAGATTGTCTACACAACAGAAAAATACCAGGATAATGTCCGCACTTTCTGTATGAATCCTTATGGTTTTGTCGTAAACGAAAATACAAACGGAATTGTAACCGTAAACGGCCATTCAAATTCCGAAAACGGCAAAAAAAGTGACAACACGAATTTTGCCCTTTTGGTAAGTCAGCATTTTACCGAACCTTTCAACAACTCCAACGAATATGGCGAATCTATAGTCCGTCTGTCAAATATGCTTGGAGGCGGAGTAATAGTTCAACGCCTGGGCGATTTGGAACGTGGCCAACGGTCAACGAAAGACCGAATCAACCGTGCAACAATCCGTCCAACTCTCAAAGCCTGCCCTGGTGACTTAAGTCTTGTTCTGCCGAAACGAATTTTGGACGACATCATAGAAATGCTTCACGCTTTGGACAAAATCGCCCCAGGGACGGCCAACGATGACACCCTGCTTTATGGCGTGGAAGTAAAATTTTACAACACCGAAGTCAAAGTTGACGACAATCTGGAAGTAACTTCCAAAAAAGGCCTTTACATTGTTGGTGACGGATCAGGAATTACCCATTCCCTTTCCCACGCCGCCGCATCTGGTCTTTACGTTATGAACAGGATTTTGCAAGAATCAGACTAAGGCTTTAAAATTAGTTACGATAGAAACTTCAAAATTATAAATAGAAGATACAAGAGGATTATATGAAAAAATAAAAAAATGCTTTAGAAAATATTTACGGAGATGCTGAAAAAGCGGCAGCACGTTTTGAAAATCTTTCAAAAAACTTTGTAAAATCTTTTGGCTCTGAAAAAATGGAGTTTTTTACAGCTCCTGGCCGCACAGAAATAATCGGAAATCATACAGACCACAACGGTGGAAAAGTTATTGCTGGCAGTATCACATTGGACACAATTGGTGCGGCCTTTCCAAATAATTCGGACAAAATCAAAATAATTTCGGAAGGTTTTGACCAAGTTGTAGAATTTAACATTGGCGATGTGGATAAGGTTCCAAAATGCAGGGGTTCACTTTCGCTTGTTGCGGGAATGGTAAAAGCAATCCAAAAATTTGGCTACAAAGTTGGAGGTTTTAATCTTTACACTTCAACTACTGTAATTGCCAGTGCCGGGGTTTCTTCATCAGCGGCTTTTGAAATGCTGGTTTGTTCCGTAATCAATTATTTTTTTAATGATAATAAGTTGGATATTACCCAATACGCAAAAATTGGTCAGTCGGCAGAAAACGTTTATTGGTGTAAAGCTTCTGGCCTGATGGATCAAATGGCCTGTGCGGCTGGTGGAGCAATTAAA
This sequence comes from Treponemataceae bacterium, assembly GCA_963624615.1. Lineage (GTDB taxonomy): Bacteria > Spirochaetota > Spirochaetia > Treponematales > Treponemataceae > Treponema_D. The sequence goes on from CAVFQN010000216.1 coordinate 2,615, forward strand.
CTTGATTTTAAAGGTGATGTAAAATACGAAAAAATTGACCTGGATCTTAAAAAATATGGCTACGAAATTGTGATTGTAAATACAGGAAAAGGTCATGCTGATTTGAGTGCCGAATATTCTTCTATTCCGAACGAAATGAGGCTTGTTGCAAAGGAATTGGGGGGTGAAAATCTCTGTGATTCCAACTTTGAAAAGCTGATGGCAAAAACTCCTGAACTTATAGAAAAATTGCACAACGACCGGGCAATTCTCAGGGCTTATCATTTTTACAACGAAACTTGCCGGGTTGAAGAAATGGCCCAGGCTATTAAAAATGATGATGGAGAAAAAATTCTAAAATTGATTGACGCTTCCGGCCGCTCTTCTTACGAATTGTTGCAAAACTGCTATGTGGATTCAAATCCTGGTGAACAAAAAATCTCGCTTTGTCTGGCTCTAACAAGTCAGTTTATCGGGAAAATTGGAAAAGGCGTTTGCAGAGTTCACGGAGGTGGTTTTGCAGGTGTGATTATGGCAATTATCCCGACGGAAAATGTTAGTGACTATATGAAATTTATGGGACAATTTGTCGGAGAAAAAAATGTTTATCTGATGAATATTAGAAAAGTTGGTGCGGTTCATATTGAATAATGGACTCCAAAAATGGCCTTTGGGGTTTCGATTGTCGGGGGCGTTGCGGGGGTGTCCCCCGCAGAGGGGGTAGCGGAAGACCGCGAAGCGGGCTGGAGCGAGGGGGAGACTTCCCCCTCCTTTCCCTAAAGAACCATGACCAGGGTGCCGGCGGTGAGTAAAATCATGCCGATTAGTGATTTTGGGGTAAAACTTTCGTGAAGGAAGATGAATGCCAAAATCAGGGTCAGAACGGTACTCATTTTGTCGACAGGAACGACTTTGGATGCGTCGCCAACCTGAAGGGCTTTGTAATAACAGAGCCAGGAAGCACCGGTTGCCAGGCCGGATAAAATTAAAAATAACCAGCTTTTGCGGTCGATGCTTGAAAGACCGTTTTGCGAATGGGTTAAGAAAACCATCCCCCATGCCATAATTAGAACTACGAAAGTGCGGATTGCTGTTGCAAGGTTTGAATTAACGCCTTCTATTCCGACTTTTGCCAAAATTGATGTAAGGGCTGCGAACACTGCCGAAGCGATTGCAAATAAAAGCCACATTTTGAACCTCCCACGCTCTCTCGTTTTTTTTCAATTTAAGATTTAAATCACAAATAGAATATATCTAAAGTTTGTGTGCTGCAAGTACGGAACATTGTGTTGTTTTGCTATTTCCCCCAATGGCTTGTGATTTCAATTTTATTTTATGATTTTTTCCATTATTTTCGCCATCTTGTGATGAACTCCAAAAAACAAGCGAAGCTAAATCAAACCCACCAGCTTTTGTCATGCTCTTTTTTACAACATCATAATTTTGAGAAATTTCATAAAGTTCTGAAATGGAAGGCAAATACCAGCCCGTCGCAAAATCGCCGGACAACCCCTGCTCACTGGCATAATTCTGCACAAAAGCATAAGTTCCATAATATTCTTCAAAAGAAGAATCAGAGGTTCCTACTGGGTCTAGGGAAGAAAGAAATTGAAAATTATCGCTGCCATCTAAATCACCAGTAAAAATGTAACCTTCTTCGATTGAACCTGTGTATTCTGAAATTGTTCCTTCAATTAATTTTTCATAACCAAGAGTTCCTTTTTTTGCCCAAGAAGCTGAAGCTTTCTTTAATCCTATTGCAAAAGGAATTCCATACCCATTAAAGCCTGCTACAACTGCAACCGGCGGATTTGTAGAATCAATTTCGTAGGATTCTAAGTCAGAAACTTTTACTTTTGAACCAGAAGCCAGAATAATTTCGCCAACTTCATAATCAGAAGGGGATTTTACAACAAAATTTTCTTTGATTGTATTGTTTTCTTTTGTAGCTACAGTTATTTCGTAAATCCCGGCCACATTTGGAATGGTGAGTGAAATGCTGATTAAACCATCATTTTTTATGCTTATTGGAGAAGAACTTGCAATTATATTTTGTCCACTTGAACTACTAAGGCTAAAATCTTCTACCGTCACATTAGACTCGGTGAAATTTCTTCCCAAAACAAAGGCCGTTAATTCTTGCCCGGCTTTTAAAGTACTAACCTCTGGAATTGAAAAGGAAGTGAATTTCGGGTTTCCGTAAACTTGAAGTTCTGCAGTTTTTTCTTGAGGTTGGTCGTCAAATAAAACTGTTACAGTGTAAATTCCTTCTGTGGAAGGAACTTGTAAATCAAAATCAAAAGTTTTTGTTAATTGGGTAAAATCTGTGGTATCGACTTCAAAAATCTTTATTTCTGACGATTCTTCTTCGGTTTCTTGCCCATTTTCACCCATATTTTCTAGAATTT